>CAZIMT010000036.1:0-3107 GCA_964540295.1 uncultured Phycisphaeraceae bacterium | reverse complement strand
CAACTCTTGGCCGGAAGCCCTTGACGTGACGGGGTGCGATCCGGTACGGTATTCCGTGAAACACTTGGGCTGTTACAGTCGAAGCGTTACTACGGTCGTGTGAAAGTCTCGCGAGCGAACGAAGACTCGCGGAGATCCGCACGATGCTCAAAGACACGGCAGGCTGGATTTAGAGACTGGATCGGCAGGTTGGATCGCCAAGTTGGATCGTCGAATTGGAATTGACCAGACTCGGATCGACCGGACTGGATTCGATCGGTTTCCTGACCCCTTTAGCCCCTTGACGGGCGATTGGATAATCACCATGCAACGCACTCGGCGTCACACGCGGGCGGCCTCTTTGTTCGGAGAGATTTCCAAAGCCTCGCCGCGCCGATCTGCCGCGCGTCGTGGTGGGTTTACGCTGATCGAGTTGCTGGTGGTCATCGCGATTATCGCCCTGCTTATCGGGATCCTGCTCCCGGCGCTGGGCAAGGCGCGCTCCGTGGCCCGCATCGCCAAGTGCCTGGCCAACGTGCGAAGTGTGAGCACGGCGATGAATCTCTACGCCAACGACAGCAAGTCGTGGTACCCGATCCTGCCGTTCAACGATTCTGCGAAGGCGGCCTGGCGGGCCTCTTCGCCGACCCTCGACCAGCAGTGGATCAAGGGCGGTCTGGCCGGGTTCTTCAGCCTTAACCAGGTCGGCGACGCTGATGGCGGGTCGAACAAGGACTACGGGTTTGCCGGTTCTTCGCTCGATGAGGGCGACGACGGAGAGAAGTACGACGACGGCAACCGCGACGCGATTGTGCGTCGCTATATGGAAGCCTTCGACGTTCTTTACTGTCCGTCGGATAAAGAAGACCGGTTCTTCGGCAGGCCCTACGCCCCCAACAAGAGCACTTACACCTCGGCCAACACGGAGACGTGCAAGTTCAAAACCCCGCGTCCGGCTAGGGGTTACAACGACGTGATCAGCTACAACATCAGCTATCTGTACATCGCGGGCTTGAAGACCGACGAGTCTGTGATCATCAGCGCCGCGCCCATGTTCGGCGACGAGACCAACGGCAACGATCTGTCCACCAACGCTTTCTGGGGCGGCGGGAGCAGCAGCGACGCCAACGCCAAAGAAGCTGGCACCGTCCCCGGCGTCTACGCCAAATCCGACAACCACGGCAGCAACGGCGGCAATTTCGCGTTCACCGACGGGCACGCCGAGTTCCTGAAATCCACGGCCGGAAACACCATCCAGTACCGGTTCTTCGGGAAAGATGAACGAGGAAAGCCAGCGCCCGGTACCTCTATCAACGTGATCAAGAAAGGCCGCAGCGATAGGGTGCAGACGATCGACTAAACCCGCTCTCCGCGCGTCGATCGGGTACACTCTTTTCCCTGATCGGGGCCCGGGCTTTGTGCCCGGTGTTTCACACTTCAGAGTTTTCTCAGTGTTGAGCAAGATCGGAGCGGGATTTGGCGGTGTCTGAGAGCGGACAGCGTGAGGGAAATCGCGACGGCATGCACGACCAACGGATCTCGGGCGGCGGCTGGCTCAAGCGTGCGCTCTTCGCTCAGGAATCTGGCCTCGTCATCGTCATCGTGCTCGCGATGGTTGCGCTCACTTTCTTCGGCGGCACCAAGTATAAACGCGAACTCGTCCGCGTGCCAGCTGGTACCGCCGTCACGAGCACGGACGGCGTGATCGCGGTCGGCGTCGGCGCGGCGGTGACCAAGTACGCCGAGGCGGACGGGTGGGAACTGCGCGAATCCGGGGCAAGCCGGACGCTCACGCGCCGCGCCGAGGTCAACAAGTTCCTTGATGTCGAGAACCTGATCCTGCTGGCCAAGGACGCCAGCTTCATCGCCATCATGGCGGTGGGGATGACCGCGATCATCGTGATGGGGGGGATCGATCTTTCGGTCGGCTCGATCTACGCGCTCGCGGCGTTGCTTGGCGCGATGACGCTGCGCGCGATGCAGGCACACTCGATGGAATCCGGGTCGTCGGTGTCGGGACTCAGCGCCGTGCTGGTCGGTCTGCTGGTCTGCGGCGGGGTCGGCGCGGCCTGCGGCGCGGCCAACGGCGCGATGATCGTCGGGCTCAAGGTCCATCCGTTCATCATCACGCTGGGCATGATGGCCGTGCTTCGCGGCGTGGTCTTTGTGACCACCAAAGGCGAGGCCGTGCTCGGTGTGCCGCCCTCGTTCCAAGACGGTTTCTTTAAGAGCCAGATCGGCGGCGTGTACCCGGTGCCGGTAATTGTGATGCTAATCGTGATGGCGGCGGGCTGGGTGGTGCTGACGCGCACGACCCTCGGCCGACGCATTTACGCGATCGGCGGCAACGAGATCGCCGCGAAGTACGCGGGCGTCCCTGTGGGCGGGGTGAAGTTCGCTGTGTACACGATTACCGGGCTACTGGTGGGCGTGAGCGCCTGCGTTTCGGTCGGGTATTTCGGGAGTGCATCTCCCGACGCCGGTCGCGGGTATGAACTTGACGTGATCGCCGCCTCGGTGATCGGCGGCGCGTCGCTGTCGGGCGGGCGCGGGACGGCGCTGGGGGCCGTGCTAGGTGCGATCCTGATCCAGTTGATCCGCAACGCCATGATCATCCTCGAGATCGACACGAACTACACCGACATCGTGATGGGCGCGGCCATCGTGACCGCGGTCGTTCTCGACCAAGCCAAATCGCGGCTCGTGCCCACCGGGAAATAGCCGACGTTCAGACGAGACCCAACGTGCAGCGCGCCGTGGCCGTTCGTGCCCAGAGTCTCACCACGAATCACATCACATCACATCACATCACGCACTCGTCAGGAACAGATCAGGAATCGCTTGAGGCCGCGTTTCAGCCTCGTATGATCCGTCACGCTTGCATCGCAAGCATCATTTAACACTGGAGATTGACCATGAACAGATCGACCTTCGTTCGCACGCTCTGCTGCGGCTTTGTCGCCGTCGCGGGCGGAGTCTTCTCGCTCAGCGCCTCGGCTCAGACCGACGCCAAGCCAGCCGGAAAGCCGACCGCCACCAAGAAGACCATCGTCATCGGCGTGATCGCCAAGAGCACCAGCAACCCGGTGTTCCAGGCGGCCAAGACCGGCGCCGAGGACGCGGCCGCG
>CAZIMT010000035.1:16471-23946 GCA_964540295.1 uncultured Phycisphaeraceae bacterium | reverse complement strand
GCCGAAGCTCGCGCCGACCTCGGCCGTGCGCGGGAAGATCTCTGTGATCCGCTGCGGCGGCGCGTCGGTGGCGACGTCGTAATCGGTGGGATGAAGCCCCAGCAGCTCGTCGCGCACGCACCCGCCAGCGAAGTAGGCGGTGTAACTGGCGGCACGCAGTCGGCGCACGATGTCCACCGCCACGGCTCGTGCGCTCCAAGAGAGAACGTCGTGATGAGGACGGGCCGCCACGCTAGGAGGTTACGCGAGAGGAACTGAGGACGCTCAACAGGCCATGGTCCGGCGGATTGCTCTGTGCGTCTTGGAAAGTCTGACCCGCCCATCGGTTCAGCGCCGCCGGCGGAGACCGAGCACCGCCATACTCGCAAACGCGGTGAGGGCTGACGGCGCGGGGACCGCGTACCGCAGGTCGTCAAACCCAAGCCCACCCGGGTCGGTGTTGTTGACGGTCATCGCGGCGATCGAGGCTCCGCTGGTTACTGAGAAGACCAGTTGAAACTGCGAGACGCCAGTCGCCGGATGAACCGCGTTGATGGCTCCGAGCAGGTTGCCAGCCCGGTCATAAAACAGAACCTGCGTGGTGTTCGCCGCGTCGCCGTACCCGACATCGAAAGCGACGCGCGATTGATCGGCGGCGAAGACCACAGACCACGCGCCCTCGCCCAATGAATCTGGGTTGGACCAGCCAAGGACTCCCTCTGGGGCCATATCAAGGTCGCCAGAGCTCGAGAAGCCGGAGAACACAGAGACGCCGGTCGTGAAGGGCCGGGTGAGATCGATCGTCAACGGTGTGCTCGGCGTGCCGCTGACCACCTCGTTGTTGGGCTGCGTGGAACTTGCGCCGGTGGCCTGCCCCGTCAACCGCTCACCGAGTACAAAGCCCGACCCGGAGATCGACTGGTACGGCGTCCACGGCGCGGTCGGGTTCGGGACGCTGTCGAAAGTAAACACGTCTAGACCAGCAGCCGAACCACCCTGCACGATTGTTGCCGAGCAGGTCAGCGGGATCGCGAGCATCGCCGAAGCGATCGGTGCAAACGTTCCAAGGTTCTTCATCGCATCTTCCTCGTCGTGGTGACCGGTCGGGCAAAGAGTGCATCACCAGACACGCAATTCGCCCCGAGGGAACATAACTCAGAAACGAGAGTTCGCAAGGAAGCTCCGCAGATTTTCAGCGAGGCGCTTTCTAGAAACTTAGGATTTAAGGGTGTGCTATGGCTCGCGAACGCCCAGCTTTTACCCACTTCATCCAGACGACCGGCCAAAGCGCCGCCACTCCGGGAAAGATCAAGGCCCGGAACGATCAGGGCGCGTGTGCGGCCGAAGGGTCCATCGTGCCCACGCCCTTGGACACGAACCAGACCGTGAAGACGCAGCCGATTCCTGAATAGATCTCGATCGAGATGAGTATCAGTTCCGCCATTGCTGATCGCTCCGTGTTCTACTGCGTGGAATGTTGTGATGCGAGTCGGCGCGCTTCGTTTCAGGCCACGGGCGCATCAGGCACAAGCGGCGGAGGTTCGGGGACGTGCGGGTGCTTGCGCAGCACGCGGGCCGCGACGAAGAAACCTAGCACGCTCAGCAGCGACGCAACGAGGAACGACGCGCCGGGCAGGTTTACCGGGGCACGGTCGGAGATGAAGTACGCGAAGGTTGAGGTGCCGATCAGCGGTCCGAGGATGTTGGCCACGCTCTGCAAGCCAGCCAGTGCGCCCTGGATCGAGCCCTGCTCGTCGGAGCGCACGGACTTGGTGATGAGGGCCTGGCAGGCGGGCCCGGCGATGCCGCCTAGTGACCCCACCGCGATCACGGCGTAGATCATCCACCCTTGCGTGGCCAGCCCGTATCCCAGGAACGCGAACGCACCGATGGCGATGCCGACCAGCAGCGATCTTCGCTCGCCGAGTTTGGGGATGATCTTGCGCGCGAGCCCCGCTTGGACCACCGCCGCGCCGATGCCGACGAGCGCGAGCGAGAGCCCGACATCGCGCGAGGTCCATTGGTAGCGGTGGGAGGTGTAGAGCACCCAGGTCGAGTGCAGCGAGAACTGCGCGAGGTTCAAGAGGAACAACGCGGCCGCGAGCCCGGCGACGAGCGGGTAGCGCCCCAGCCCCGCCAACGCGCCGACCGGGTTTGCGCGCGCGAACGAGAACTTGCCGCGTTTTTCCGGCGGGAGCGATTCGGGCAGGACAATGAACCCGTAGAGCCAGTTGAGCAGTGTCAGCACGCCCGCGGCGTAAAACGGGTAGTGGATGTTGATATCGCCCAGGAAGCCGCCGATCAGCGGCCCGAGGATGAACCCCAGCCCAAAGGCCGCGCCGATGATGCCAAACCCGGCGGCTCGCTTTTCGGGCGGGGTGATGTCGGCGATGTACGCGCTGGCGGCGGTCATGCTCGCGCCCGACAGGCCGTTGATCGCGCGAGTGATGAAGAGGAACCACAGCGTGGGGGCGAGCGCGAGGGCGAAGTAATCGAGCCCTGATCCAAAGAGCGCGATGAGGATGACCGGTCGGCGCCCGAAGCGATCAGAGAGTGCGCCGAGGATGGGCGCGAACAGGAACTGCATGGCCGCGTAACTCGCGGCCAAGAGCCCGACCGTGCCCGCCGCCGCCTGCTCGCCGCCAGGCTGCAGGGTTTCGATGAGCTTTGGCGCCACGGGGATGATGAGCCCGAAGCCGATGACGTCGAGCATCAAGGTCAGGAAGATGAAGCCGATGGCGGGCTTTTTGGAACGCACTGGGGAGAGGACCTTTCAGACAAGCGATGGAGCGCAGGAGCGACCCGCGAGCATAAGTGACATGCGATTTATAGTTTAGAGGAGTTCGCGCAGGTCCTCCGGCCTCGTATTCGCGTCGAACATAGTCTTTCCTAACAGCCCCGGCTCAAAATTCTCAACGGAATGCACTGGCAAAACAGATGTTCGGCCGTCCTTGTGCTGGATCACACTGTGGCTGCCCTTGATTCGGATCACGACAAATCCTGTTCGATTAGACGCGGCGACCAACTCCCGGCCCTTGATCCGCAGGTGCTTTGGCATCTCACATCGCGATCCGCTGGATGCCCACAAACCGCGACTGCGGCGTCATCGCGGTTTCAAGGCACACGGTGATCGCCTCGCGCACGCGCTTCATCAGCGTCGCGTGCGACTTGGCCTGAGTGTGGCAGCCGGGCAGCTCGGGGACGGACGCGACCAGAAACTCTGCCGCATCGCGCTCGATGATGACGCTGAACTCGTCGAGCGTTCGGCCCTTGGGCGATGGTGTGCGGGCGTCGTGCTTCATGAGTTAGAATAGGTCGTGCGACGCTCGCAAGGTCTGGACCGATTCGACGCTCACAAGTTTCGAACGCTCTTGGATCGCTCATCACGACCCGATCGCACCGGTCTCTGCCTTCATTCTCCCGCCTTGAGCAGCCTCTCCATCAACCTCGCATCATCTGGCAGCAACCCTGACCTTGGCAGCCGTCGCAGCGTCTCGCGCCAATCCCCCGCGCGATCCTTGAACGCTTCTTTCAAGAGCGGGATCGCGTCGTCGATTTTGCCAGCGTTGGCGAGCGCGACGGCAGCCCAGAAGACCATCTCGGCGCTCGTCGGCGCGAGCTCGTGGGCGGCGGAGTACTCGCGCATCGCTCCCGCCATGTCGTTCTTCTCGACTGCCAGATCGCCAGCGTTCATGCGGTCGTAGGCGGCGTGCAGCTTGACGAGGCGGGCCAGTTCATCTACTGGCGCGAGGTTGTCCTCGACCCGAAGATCGACAAGGCGATCCTCCCAGACCTTGCCGGTCGAGGTCGCGCGCACGATCAGGATGGCGGCGGACTGCTGGCCTCGGATATCGCCGCCCTCGCCCTCGGCCGCTCGCAGCGCGGCGAGCAGGCGATCCGCGAGCGGGCCCGACGAGGCCTCGAACGCCTTGGCCATCGCGGCGGGAACGGTGGATTTCCGCATGAGGTTTGCCTGGCAGGAGTACGCCGAGCCGTCGGGTGCTTTGCCGCTGGCGTGGGCGGCTTCGGCGATGCACTTAGCCCCGGTGTGCGTGGCGACGTTCCCGACCGCGTCGATCATGGCGACTTGGCGCACGGCTTCGCCAGAGTCTGAGGACGTCAGTGCCTTGAGGGATTCGTTCGCGGTCTTCCCGGCCTTCATCATCGCCAGCCCGAGCGGGCCGTATTTCACGTCGACGAAGCTCTGCGTCGCCACTGCGCCCACGCCAGCCTCGGCCCAGGGAACGACGGAGCCGACGCTGAACCAGTGCGATTGCACGGCCACGCCCATCTGGCCGGTGGCGGCGTCGCGCGCCACGATGGAGTAGGTCGAGACAGGGCGGCGCGGAGATCCCTCGAACAGGTTGTTGATCGCGGCGCTGTTGGAAGGCGTGTGATGCGCGGTCGGAAGCGATGCGTCAACGTCGTGCGCGCCCGGAGCGGCACACCCAATCATCGAGAAGGCGAGAAGAAAAAAGACGATCATCGTCGTGTGCGCGAGCATGGAGATTCTCCTGATACGAACCCTCAGCATACTCGATCACACTTGCAGCATCGTGCGGATGAGCGGGGCTTTTGCGCGCTTGGCCTCGTCGCGTGCGGTCACGCCGCTCAGGCTCTCTTGATCCGGGCTCACGCCGCGTTTCAGCAGAGACGACACGCAAGCGAGCCTTTCGTTCCAGACGGCCAGGTGCATCGAGGTTCCGATCAGCGATCCGACGTTCGGGTCCGCGCCGTGGTCGAGCAGCCGTTCCATGAGTTCAAGGTCGCCGCGCTGAGCCGCGATGCACAGCGGGCTGATCCTCGAGCCGTCGCTGTTGTCAACGCGCTCGCCGCGCTCGACCAGCAGCCGGATCACGTCCAAGCAGCCTTTTTCGGCGGCGTCGTCGATCAGCGGCTGGCTGCCGGTGTCGGCCCCGACCTGCGGGTCGTAGTTCTGCCTCGTCTGGATCGTGGGCTTGAGCCTGCGGTCGAGCATGACCGTGAGCGTGGCGAGCGAGTTCGCCTACACAGCCTCGAAAGCGCCATCGTAGAGCCAGTACGAAAGGTCCTCGGCCGTAAGCCATTGGAGGAGCAATGTCTCGTTGTTGTCGCTCAAGGCCTGCATGAACTCGTCGCGTTTGGGTGATGTGAGCATGATCGCTCTTACTGCGCGTACTCGCTCATCGGCGGGCATGTGCACACCAGGTTTCGATCGCCGTACGGGTTGTCCACGCGCCCGACGCTGGGCCAGAACTTGTGATCGCGCACCCAGCCCAGCGGGAAGGCCGCTTGCTCGCGCGAGTAGGGGTGCTTCCAATCGTTCTGCGTGACCACGTGCATCGTGTGCGGCGCGTTCTTGAGCGGGTTGTCGGTCTTGCTCAGCGAGCCCTGCTCGATCGCGCGGATCTCTTCGCGGATGGCGATCATCGCGTCGCAGAACCGGTCGAGCTCGGCCTTGGATTCGCTCTCCGTCGGCTCGACCATCAGCGTGCCGGGGACGGGCCAAGACATGGTGGGGGCGTGGAAGCCATAGTCCATGAGCCGCTTGGCGATGTCGTCGGTCTTGATCCCGGCCGAGTGCTCGAAGGGTCGGATATCGATGATGAATTCGTGCGCACAGCACCCGTTCTTGCCCTTAAAGAGCACGTTAAAGTGCCCTTCGAGCCGCTTGGACATGTAGTTGGCGTTGAGGATCGCGAGCTCGGTGGCTTTTTTCAGGCCGGCCGCGCCCATGAGGCGGATGTACATCCACGAGATGACGAGGATGCTGGGCGAGCCGTACGGTGCGGCGGAGACCGGGCCGATGGCTTGCGCACCGGTGCCGGTCGGGGCGCTGACGGGGTGCCCGGGCAGGAACGGCGCGAGGTGCTTGGCGACTCCGATCGGGCCCATTCCGGGCCCGCCGCCGCCGTGGGGGATGCAGAAGGTTTTGTGGAGGTTGAGGTGGCAGACGTCCGCGCCGATGTCGCCGGGGCGGCAGAGCCCGACCTGAGCGTTCATGTTTGCGCCGTCCATGTACACCTGCCCGCCGCAGTCGTGGACAACTTTGCAGATGTCCTTGATGCCCTCTTCGAAGACGCCGTAGGTGCTGGGGTAGGTGACCATCAAGGCCGCGAGCTTGTCCTTGTTGGCAAGAGCCTTGGCGCGGAGATCGTCGAGGTCGATATCGCCCGAGGGGAGGTTGTCGACGACGACGACATCAAACCCCGCGACCACGGCCGAGGCGGGGTTGGTGCCGTGCGCGGACTCGGGGATGAGGCAGACGGTGCGGTGCGTGTCGCCGCGTGCGCGGTGGTAGGCGCGGATGACCATAAGCCCGGCGTATTCGCCTTGCGCGCCAGCGTTGGGCTGCAAGGAAACCGCAGAGAATCCGGTGATTTCCGCGAGCCATGTTTCGAGGTCGCGGAAGATCGCCTGGTATCCCTTGGACTGGTCCTTGGGCGCGAAGGGGTGCAGGCCGCCGATGTTTTTCCACGTGACCGGGATCATCTCGCTGGTGGCGTTGAGCTTCATGGTGCAGGACCCGAGTGGGATCATGCTGTGCGTGAGGCTGAGGTCGCGGTTCATGAGCTTGAAGATGTAGCGGAGCATCTCGTGCTCGGAGTGGTAGGTGTTGAAGACGGGATGAGTGAGGTAGCCGGACTGGCGCGAGTAACTCTGCTCGGCGTTGAGGTCGTTGGCGGTGAGAAGTTTTCCGTCGAAGAAGTCGGGGCGCTTGCCAGCGTTGAAGCATTCGAGAAGCAGCTCGGCGTCCTCGCGGGTGGTGGTCTCGTCGCAAGAGATCCCGACGGTGCCGTCCCCGAAATCACGCAGGTTCAGATGGCGAGCATTGGCCGCGGCGAGCACCGCCGCCGAGCCGCCCGCGGGCTTGATGCGGACGGTGTCAAAGAACGCGTCGCCGGTGACGACCGTGTGTCCGAGTTGTTTGACGCCGCCAGCGATGAGGGCCGTGAACGCGTGAACGCGCTGCGCGATCCGCTTAAGGCCAGCTGGCCCGTGATAGGCGGCGTACATGCCAGCGATGATCGCGAGCAAGGCCTGGGCCGTGCAGATGTTGCTGGTCGCCTTTTCGCGGCGGATGTGCTGCTCGCGGGTCTGGATCGCCATGCGGAGTGCGGGCTTGCCCTGCGCGTCGCGCGAGAGCCCGATGATCCGGCCCGGCATCTTGCGGACGTACTCGCTCTTGGTGGCGATGAACGCCGCGTGAGGCCCGCCGAATCCCATCGGCACGCCGAAACGCTGGGTGCTGCCCACGGCCACGTCTGCGCCAAGCTCGCCCGGCGGCGTGATGAGCGTGAGCGCCAGCAGGTCCGTCGCCATCACCACCAGCGCGCCATGCTTGTGGGCGGCGTCGATGACGGGGCGATAGTCCACGATGCGGCCGTCGGTGGTCGGGTATTGCAGCAGCACGCCGCAGAGGTTGGGCGTGAACGCGATAGCGCCGGGGTCGCCGACGATAAGATTGATGCCGAGCCCGTCGGCCCGGGTCTTGACGACGCCGCCCACAAGCATGG
>CAZIMT010000035.1:12893-16461 GCA_964540295.1 uncultured Phycisphaeraceae bacterium | reverse complement strand
GTCTGCGGGTGGCAGTCGCTGGCGATGAAGAAGGATTTTTTCTCTTGCTCGGCGATGGAGTAGCACATGCTCATCGCCTCGCCTGCGGCCGTGGCCTCGTCGAGCAGCGACGCGCCGGCTAGCGGCATGCCGGTCAGGTCGCTGACCATCGTCTGAAAGTTCAACAGCGCCTCGAGCCGCCCCTGCGCGATCTCAGCCTGATAGGGCGTGTACTGCGTATACCAGCCTGGATTCTCGAGGATGTTGCGAAGGATCACGCCGGGCGTGATGGTGTCGTAATAGCCAGTGCCGATGAACGAGCGGTTCACGACGTTTTGGCTGGCGGTCGCGAGGAGCGCGCCCAAGGCCTCGTGCTCGCCGACGTTCTCGGGAACTCTCACGAGGTTGAGGGCACGGTTGAGACGGATCGAGGCGGGCACGGTCGCGTCGGCGAGTTGCTCGAGCGTGCGGTAGCCGACGAGTTCGAGCATCTCGGCCACGTCCGCGTCGCTGGGCCCGAGGTGGCGGTGAGCGAAGGTGTCGGAGGGGCTGAGGATCGAAGCTCGCGCGGCGGAGTGGCCTTGAGGGCTCGAGATCGTGCTGGGCGCGGTGCGAGACGCAGGGCTGGTGGGAGTTGCGGTCATGGGTACGAACGACCTTTCGGGTGCTTTTAGAGACTTTCGGAGGTTCTCAGGGGTCTTCTGGGTGTGCCACGAGGCGGCCGAGCGAGGTATGGAATCGAGCGGGAGATTGATTCAATTCGCGGAGTGGATACTAGCGCCGCGAGCCGTGATCCGAGACTCAACGCGTGGCGCGAAACGGCCTTAGACTCGCCTGGTTGGAAGGTCGGGAGAGGTCTGTTGTGCGAGCGACCCGACCGTCCTCTGATAAGTTCTTCGCTGCGGCCCGGTCGGATTCAAGCCGGGCTGCTTCGAGGCCGATGCCCTGAGTGTGATCGGGCACGGCGGATTTGGACATGATCTCGGACCAAGGCCGGAGAACAACCGACGCCGTCACCCTCGGCTGCGCTGCCAGAACGTCAAATGCGGTCTGGGCGACGTGCTGGACATCTCACAGTCCGGGATCCGCGTGGGCCGATCGACGGAATTGGGTGTGAAGATCGGGCACGAGTTTGCGTTCGAGCTGACGACGCCCGACGGGAAGCTGCTGGTGCTTGGGAAGCTGGTCCGCTCGGTCAAGTCTCGCGGCGGGCAGTTTGAGTACGGCGTGGAATGGGTGAAGCACGACGAGCGTTTAGTGGCGGCCGTGCGTTCGATGGCCCGCGACGTGGTCTATAACGAGACTCTTCGACCAGATATTGAGCGGGCTCGTCGGAGCGAATGACGACCAGCGATGCAACGCAAACGGCCCGAGCGTGGAGCCCGGGCCGTGAGGAAGTCTGCTGGACGTGGCCTGCTTGGACGTGGCCCGTTGCTTAGCGGCCGCCGCCCGGCTTGCCGCCCCCGCCGGGCACGCTGACGGGCTGGTTGGTAATCCCGTCGAGCTTGTTGGTGGAGGTGGTGCCGTTGAGGGTCACGTAGCGTCCGCCTAGGAGCGCGGCGTTGCTCAGACGCTGAGGCCAGTAGCGGTATCCGTTGATCTCGCGGTGGATGTAGTCGGCCGCGTTGATGATGAGGGCGCTGGGCGTGCCTTGGGGGTAGGCCTTGATGGAGCCGCCGGTGCCGCCTTGGGTGACCCATTGTTCGGTCTCGACCTGATCTTCGATGAGCTTGACGAGGTCTTCGGCGCGCTGCTGAGGGGTTGGGATCTGCGCGCTGCCGATGGTGGTCCGGCCGCCCTGCTGCTGAGAGTTCTGGTTGTCCTGGAAGGGGCTCTGCCCGCCGCCGCCGCCGCCGCTGTTGGACAGCACGCTCTGGAGATCGAACTTGGGAACGTTGTTGTATTCGGGGACCACAAGGAGCAGGTCGGCGATGTCATAGATTTCGAGACGCTTGTCGACGTTGAGCCGGGTCTTGGGCCCGATCTGGATCGCGCCGCTCTCGGTCATCTGCCATGTGTTGCTCTTGCTCGAGCCGTCGTCGGTGGCCTTCTCGAGAACTTTCTCGAGAAGTTTCAGAGCGCTCATGCCGTTGGCCTTAAGGGTGATCTGCTTTTCTTTGTCGAGGCCCTGAGGGTTGTTGTCGTCGATCCACATCGGCTCGATCTCGGCCCCGGTCAATTCGGAGACAAAGCGGACGACTTCCTCGAGGCGGTGTTCTTTGAACTCGACGGTCACGGGCTTGAGAAGCCGGGTGAGCGTGTCCTTCTGCGGGATCCCGCTGGACGCCACGGTCGATTCGGACTGGGCGAGGGCGGCCGAGGTCGTCAGCACGCTGCCCGCAACCAACGAAAGAAGAGCGAGCGAGCCAACGGACGAGAGCCGCGAGGCGAGACGAGAGGATTTCATCGAGGGACTCCTTTGATCGGCCCGGCCTCGCACGAGTGAGCCCGGGAACTTGACGTAAACGTGATCGGACAATCTAAACCGAAACGAGATCAACGAGGCCGAACCCGGGGAACACACCGAACACACGCAACTAGCCGCGACCAACCCTGCGAGCTTTCCGGACAAACGCGGCGCGGACTCAGAGAAAAGCATACTCCAAGGCGGAACTCGACGCCGGGTAACTCAGGCTGTTTCCGGCAAATCGCGGTCGAGCGAAGCAATTCTTCGGACAGGCTGAGTTTGGACGCCCCGCGAGGCCTGCGGTTCCCGAACTTCTCTTCAGTACTCCTCTTCAGTCAACCAGACCTCATTCTCTCGCGTTTTTTCTCTTGACCGATCCGTATCGGCCTTTGATCGGTTCCCCCTTCAAAGGGCCCCTTACCCTTAGTAGATCAGATCGCACCCGAAGGGTCAAGTCCGATTGTGGGCTCATCGTGCGCTCAGGTTGGGTTGAGAGCGACCGCGAAAAAACCGGACAGACCGCACAAAGAAACCAAAGTGACTTCGAAGCCGAGTCGATCCACAGTGACCGTCCGCGTGATCGGAAGTCGAACACCTCGGCCGGGCAATGTGCCCGATCTGCGAGATTGCCGCGCGGACAGATGTTCAGCTGAGATTAGAAAGGATCGACCGCATGTACAACGGCCCGTTCGCCCACTTCAATCAGTTCAGCCCCTTCACGCCGAGCTTCAGCCCGCCGTTCAACCCAGCCTTTTTTAGTGGCTTCAATGGCGGGTTCACCTCCCAGTTCGCTCCGTTCGCGTTCTTTCAGGGTGCTTCGCAGACGCGGTCGAACGGCACGCCTTGGTCAGGTTTGACCAATCAGAACCAGTTTCAGGGCCAGCCTCAGTACCAGTCTCAGCAGCAGTTTCCCGGCCAATACCCCGGCCAGGGTGCGTACTCCGCGACCCCAAGCGGCTGGAACCCCGTGGTGACCCAGACCAGCGACGGGTTCATCGCCAACAACAGCCAGTTCAATGGCTTCGCGACCGCTCCTACTCATCCCACCGCGAACTTCACGCCCTATTCCTACCAGCAGCCCTTCTTCCCTGGGTTTAGCGGCACGGTCGGGAATACTTACGCCGACCAGACATTCAATCAGGGCTTCAATAACCAGGGCTTTCACAATCAGGGCTTTCACAA
>CAZIMT010000035.1:10893-12793 GCA_964540295.1 uncultured Phycisphaeraceae bacterium | reverse complement strand
CAGGGCTTTCACAATCAGGGCTTTCACAACCAGGGCTTCAACAACCAAGGCTTTCACAACGCTGGCATTCCGAACTTTAACGCTGGCGGTACCGGCTACGTGGCGCAGAACGGCGCTGCGTTCACCGGTGGGTTCCCGACCACCGGCCCGTCTTACGCCCCGAATTTCGGTGGGCCGACCTTTCATCAGCAGCCCACGTTCTCGGTGAACTCTGGTTGGCACCCAACCAATCTTTGGCCCGCTACGGCGGCGTTCACGCCGACTTGGAACGGGGCGACCGCGTTCAACAGCGCCGGTTCCGGTTCTCCCGCTGGCGGCTACTTCGGCTCGTACGCGACGAACTCTTACCCCACCAGCGGGCAGCAGGCCTTTGGCGGCTTTCCCGCGGCTGGCTTCTCGTCACCCGGATTTCCGATGGCGGGATTTCCGTTGAACAGTTTTTCCAACTCCGCACACCTCTTCAATTCGTATGCGACTCCCGGCTTTGCTACCAACGGTAACGGTCCGTCGGTGTACAACGGCTACAACACGTTCCCGTTCATCACCAACACCACGCCGGGTTTCTCTGCTTGGAACCAGGCTGGCAACGGGTTTCCCTTCTACGGGAGTCCTGCCAGCTCGTTTCCCGGCTCGTTCAACGCGGGGGCCAGCACCCAGGGGTGGTTTCCGGGCCAGTCGACTTTTCCGTGGTACTCCCAGGTAAACGTCGCCTCCAACGCCTCGAACACGGGTTCGGTCAACCTCCGGCCGGTCGACGCTGGTGACACCACCGCGAGCGCCCAGCAGCCGCGAGCTATCCAGTTCAACCGTGACGCCGCGTAGTTTCTGCTGACTCGGTGCCAGCCTTTGCGTGACCTCGGCAGATGTGAAGCTTCAGATGGATGAATCGAAGAACATTTCCGTTCGAGTGCTGAGCGGCGGCCGTCGTGCCGAGCTGTTCATCCCCGCGACGTTCGAACCGACCGAGGTGAACTCCGCGTTGTTGCGAACGCTTGCTGCTGGATCTGGTGTCCAGGTCACCGCCGAGGTGGAGCGTCGCTTCAGCGCGATCTGCGCTGACTACGCAGCGACGCCCCGGGAGCTCTGCGTGAGCATCGCGGACGCGACCGAGCCCGTGGACGGTGCGGGCGCGGTCTGGAACTGGGAAAAGGGAATGGATCCGTCTGGCGCGTTGCCCGTCCAGGCCATGGACGGGCAACGCGCCGATCTGTACGCCGCGCGCGTCGCCAGCGTCGCCGCGGGCGCGGTGGTTGCCCGCGTTGCTCTCGCGACCAGCGGGACGGACGGCCTGAGCGTCACCGGCAAGGTGATCCCCGCTCGGGCCGGGCCCGCCGCTCGGCTCAGGCCGGGAGACGGGCTCGCCGTGAGCCTGGATGGTGCGGTGGTGGCTCAGCGCGACGGCGTGCTGCGCGTCAGCGCCGGGGTGGTCACAGTCTCTACGGTTTTGGAGATCAAGGGAAGTGTCGATTTTTCGACCGGCCGGATCGATTTCCGGGGCGACGTCGTGGTCGCCGACGCGATCCGAGACGGGTTTGAGGTCCGCGCAACCGGGAGCGTGACGGTCCACGGGCCCGTGGAGGCCGCCACGATCGAATGCGGGGGCGACCTCGCCTGCCCGCGCGGGATCGCGTCGGCACAGCGGGCCACGCTGACCGTTGGGGGTCACTCCACCATCGAGTTTCTCCGCAACGCGACGGCGGTATTCAAGGGCGACCTAGATTGCCGCGGGGAGCTGGCGCACAGCGACGTGACGGTCGGCGGCGAGCTGCGCTGCGAGTCCGGAAGGATCATTGGGGGAAAGCTCTCGATCGCCAGCATCGCCCGCATCGGAACGGTCGGCTCGCCCGAGTGGCTGCCCACGACCGTCAGCGTTGGCGTGCTTCCCACGTTGGCTTTAGAG
>CAZIMT010000035.1:0-10793 GCA_964540295.1 uncultured Phycisphaeraceae bacterium | reverse complement strand
TGCACGTGGCGCGATCGATCTACCCGCGGGTCAGGATCCAGCACGCTAACACAGCGTTCGAGATCGAAAAGGAACTCAAGGGCCCGCTCCAGCTCTCAATCAGCAGCACCGGCACGATCATGGTGCGGATCTCGACCCAGCCCCCGCGACCGATCACCGATTTCGCTCGGTCGGTATCGCCGCCCGAGCCCGAAGTGCTCCGCCCAGTCCGCAAGTCGGCGTGAAGCTGGACCTGTGGTGTTCAAACGAGGCGCATTCGCAGGTTCGATCCCTGAGGTGCTCGACCGCTTCAATCGGGGCGAACCGAGCAGGGACTGACGTTCGATCTTTCGCGGGCAGGATGCTTTACCCGGACCTCGTCCCTCCGCCCGGCATATTCAGTCAGAGGGCAGGAACACCCACAGGTCAGGACGACCGCAGTTGCAGTGCACCGCTCTTCCCAGCAGTCCAAGCCCGGCTGCACTGAGGAACACGGATGACCTAGCCGAGTCCAAAGACCCTCGAGGCTTTTGGTTGAGAGGGCCTTCGATTCGGTTTCGCACGCTCGGGACCGGATGGAAGATGATCTCGACGCCAGCCGGTCTCAGCGGTTCGCCGTCTTGCAGGGCGTCTAGTTTTCGGATGGTCTCAACAATGAGGCTGGCATCAAGCCCCGCCCCCCCCGCTCCCTGTTGAAACTCGCGCATGGCGGCGTCGACCTCCGCTACACCAGCCCGGGACGGCGTCGGTAGTGTCAGCAGGCCGATGAACGACCATACGGTGAACAGCAAGCTCAGGGCAATGATGCCCTCTCCACTGCCGATCCGCGTCGGGCCCACCATTGTCGCCGCGAGCACCACGCCGATCAGTGTGAACAGCAGCGCGAGCACTCGCCCGCGGGCCCAGCTCCCGGTCTTTATGGCGAACTGGCGGCGTCGCTTCACGACTGTCATCCCGGTCGGTCCCAACTCATCGAGCCATCGCTCGGGTATCAGCGAACGCTTCGGGCGAAAGACACCCAAGATACCGCCGGTGAAGCCCTCGTCATCACTGCGGACGCACTCGGTGAGGAACTGGTCTGGCTCCTCGAGGGTTGTTGACATCGAGATGGTTGATCGGCGCAGAGGAGCAAACAAGCGGGCAAGCTGGCCGCGAGTCGCCAGAAGGATCAGCATCATCACGGCACTTACCCCGATGACCCCCGGGACACCGAGCGCCCTCCCGGCCAGCAGCAAACCAACCCCGATGACGGCAAGAACACTCGTGTGAGCCGCGATCCCTCGGATCAACCGCCCTGTGAATCGGAAGGCCGTTGGATGAAGCCGCCCGAAGCGACGCGGCAGCAGGTACCCGCCCAGAACATCAAAGGGGAGTTGAACCGCTGCGTACGCGAGGAGAAACGTGACCAGCATCAACGCCTGACTCGCGAGCGTCGGCCCGAAATGGCTCGACAACCGAGACGGAAGCCCGACCAAGAGGGCAACGATCGCCAGCATGACGATAGAACCAACCGCAGATATCCCCAGCCACAGGCGAGCTCGCCCATAGCCTCCGCTCTGGAGACGGGGGGGCGAATGGTGATCGTCGGTTTCCGAGGCATCGCGCTCGGCAACTCGCTTGATTCCGCGGAGCATGCCGCCGAAGACGATATTGTGCAGTGGGAGCACGCTGTACCAGTACAGGATGCCGAGGATGCCCTTGGGCCGGAAGCGAGCGGTCATGGTCAAGGAGGTTCCGCCCGGTGACTTCCCTGGATACAACGAGAAGTTCAACATGGCCACGCCGGGGAGCTTCATCTCCGCGAGCAGCGAGAGTGTTCGGTTCTGCGCTAATCCGACCACGCGCCAGAAGTCGAGAGATTCTCCAAACTCCACGCGGTCCATGTCGCGTCTTCCGCGGCGTAGGCCGGGGCCGCCTATGAGCTTGTCCATCCATCCTCGGATCCGCCAGAGCACATCGCCCGCGTACCACCCGTGGCCGCCCCCGATCCGACAGACCGCCTGAAACACTCGCTCGGGTTCTGCATTGATGAGGATCGAGCGCTCATCCGTAAAGACGCTTCCGCCAGCCCAATCGGGGTCGCCGGGCACCGGGCCAGCGACTGACCAGCGAGTATCCACGGCGTTGCTCCGCACCTTCTCCAAGGCCTTGTGGATCGCCTCGCGTGTTCCCATTGCTGAATGAGGCATGAGCCTCTGCACCTGGTCGTTGGTGACCACCACTCGATTGCGAAGACCCTCGGCGAGCGGGCGAGCGATGCGGTAGGACACGGGCGTGACCAGACTGATCCAGCCAGAACTTAGCCTGGGCGTCAGCACCGGGAGCGGGATGATGATGCGACGACGAAGTCCGAGTTCCTCGGCCATGATCCGCATGAGCTCGCGATACGGCAGAATGTCCGCCCCGCCGATTTCGAGCGTCTTTCCGGTGGTCTCTGGGACCGAAAGGCACCGAACGAGCCAGTGGAGCACATCCCCGATCGCCACGGGCTGTGACTCGGTTTTGACCCACGAAGGAGTCACCATGATCGGAAGCCGCTCGACCAGGTATCGCAGGATCTCGAAGGATGCCGACCCAGATCCGATGATCATCGCCGCCCTGAACGCGGTCACCGGTACGCCCTTGGACGCAAGGACTTTCTCCACCTCGCGCCGCGAGCTTAGGTGCTCGCTCAAGCCCGCGCCCAGTTCTCCGAGTCCGCCGAGATAGACGATCCGCTCCACGCTCGCCGACGCGGCCGACTTGGCGAACACATCGGCGAGCTGCCGGTCTCGCTCGGCGTACTCCTTGCCGCTCACGCCCATCGAATGCACGAGGTAATAGGCCGCGGCGCAACCCGACAACTGTTTCGACAACTCGACCGAGTCGGAGAGATCGCCGCGCACGACGGAAACGGCGGGGTGGCTCCTCCACGAGCGTTCATCCAGCTTGCGCGGTTCGCGCGCGATGCATCGAACGGAGTATCCTGCGCCGAGCAGGGCCGGAACCAATCGGCCCCCCACGTAACCAGAAGCCCCGGTCACGGCAATGACCGAAGGTCGCGTTGACCGCTCATCCTTGCTAACGTGATTCGGGCTGGTCAGAGATTGAATAGAGATTACCTCGCCCAGGCCCAACGCGGGAGTGTGAACATCGGCCACGCTCCGACCTTGACTCGGATAACGCCAGAGTAATCAACCCGAAGAGCCTTCGTGAAGGGAGAGAGCTGACGGTTGGCTTTGCGCAGTTTACGCACACTCCAGAGGTCGGCGACGCGAAGTGAAAGAGTGCGCTCGTCCATAAGAATCGACCACGGTCGGCCCCCGACCGTTCCGGTCAGACGGCCGACCAGCATTAGTTTGGGCGAGTGCCCAAGTCCTTTGTACGTATCTTCACCGTGCCGTTCACCACCCACTCGGCGTGGTCAGCGTTGGCCCCTGTGCCGCTGGGGATTTTGATGCGCATCTCCGCGAACTCGTAGGTTATCTCAGCCCCTCGGCCGGTCAGACGGTCGTACAGACCAACCGCGAGATCGGGCCATGAGTTGGTGTGAACAGGTTCAGGCATTTTCAAGTTCTCCTCAAGCGTTGGTCGGCCTATGCCGCACCGTTCTGGTCGTGAAGGCTGCCGGTCCTACTAGCGGACAGGGTGAACAGCCCACAGCGTAGCAGGAAATGCTCTGCCGCGGCGATTTCGTCGCGGGTGAAATCGCAGAATGCCAAGGGCTGTTCAGGCGTGCCAAGGATGGACGAGGGCAGCCGACCAGCATGAGCGGGCCCCATTTCGGAGAGCCCAAGAAGTACGGCGTCGGCCGCATCAGCGAGACGATCTGGCGGGATGATTACATTGTCCTGCATGACTTAGAGTTCGATTTTTACACCGGGTTGGATTCACTGTCGTTGAAGACGGCAAGCACGGAACACTCTATTACAGCGATCCGGGGGTCCAGCGCAATCGCAGGCTGTGGTCATCACCTCGTTTGAGGGGGGTCTTGGCGACGTTCAGTCTGCGGCCTTCGGACGCTCACCGTGCCGCCGATCACTAACGCCGCGCTGATGAGGACCAAGTTCTTGATGATGTATTGCCCTTCAAGTGTCGGCGCCCAGGGCACATGCATGAAGCACACCTGAGGAAGGAGCACCAGCGGCAGAAACGTACCCGGCATTTGCACGGCTAAGAGAGCGATCGAGACACGGATGAGAGGGCGCCAGAGCATGCACACGCCAATGGCTACTTCCCACCATCCGAGAAAAGGGATGAACCAGCGAGGGTCTACCCAATAAACTGTTCGTTCGACAAGTTCGTTGGCTGGGCTCGCGCCAAGCGGCTTTAGCAGGCCGAACCAGATGAACACGATGGCGAGCGATATCCGCAGCGAGGTCACGCCGTACGCACGCATCCAAGAAGCGATAGCCTGATCGGTTCGCTCAAACTTACTGACCAACCTGCCCATGAATTACAATTCGATGCGGCGAGCATTCAGATTCGTATCTGTTTCAGGTCCATCGGGGCGCGTGAGAACTCTGTGCTTTCTCGGATTCTCTTGATCGCGGGTCGAGCGGACCGACCGCAGATCACACTCCGATTCGATTCGCGGTGCGAAGCCTCGTTGCAGATGAGACACGCCTTGCCTCGCAGCTGCGCCGGTCTTTGGGACGCTGCGATCGAATCTGATGTTGTGCCGCGACGAATGCATGAGCATGGATACCTTGGCCCAGCATCGCCTTGTCTGTAACGTTCTGGTGATTGGTACCGGAGCCGCGGGGATCCGGGCAGCCCTCGCGGCCGATCAGGCCGGATGCGATGTGGTGCTCGTGGGTAAACGCGCGCGGTCGGACCCGCACACGGTGCTCGCGGCTGGCGGGATCAACGCGGCGCTCGGGACCGTCGATCCTGAGGATTCGTGGGAGCAGCATTATATTGATACGATGCACGAGGGCTATGGGCTGGGAGACCCGAGTGCCGTTATGCTCCTCGCCAAAGAGTCCCCAGCCGCTGTGCGTGAGCTGGAAGCGTGGGGATGCCCCTTTGCTCGTACCTTTGATGGAAAGCTCGACCAGCGTTATTTCGGCGCGCACCGATATCGTCGCACGTGCTATGCGGGCGACTATACCGGGCGTGCGATCGTGCGCACCCTTGTTGCTCGGCTCCAACGGACCCACGTGACCGTGGTGGAGCAGATGTACATCGCGGAGCTCTTGGTGCAGCGTGGGAGGTGCTTCGGGGCGGTGGGATTTGACCTCTCCACGGGCGAGAAAACGGTCTTCTGCGCCGACGCCGTCGTGCTCGCGGGGGGAGGGCACACGCGGATCTGGCGTCGAAGTTCTTCGCGGCGAGACGAGAACACGGGCGATGCGATGGCGCTGGCGTTTCGCGCGGGCTGCTCGCTGGGGGACATGGAGCTGGTCCAGTTTCACCCGACGGGCATGGTCGCTCCTGAGGAATGGGCGGGGACACTGGTGACGGAGGCGGTGCGTGGAGAGGGTGGACATCTCACCAACGCGCTGGGCGAACGCTTCATGGAGCGGTACGACCCGCGGCGCATGGAGCTCTCGACGCGAGACCGGGTGGCGCTGGCCAATTACTCCGAGATTCTCGCGGGCCGCGGCGGTCCGAACGGGGGCGTGTTCCTCGATATCTCGCGGCTCCCAAAGGACGTCATTATCGAGAAGCTCCCACGGATGTACCGGCAGTTTCTCGAAGCGCAGATGCTGGATATCTCTCGCTCCCCCATGGAGGTCGCGCCCACGGCGCACTATTCGATGGGAGGCGTCGTGGTCACCGCGGAGACGCACGCGACGGAATTGACGGGACTTTTTGCCGCAGGCGAAGCCACCTGCGGTGTCCACGGCGCCAACAGGCTTGGTGGTAACTCCTTGGCCGAAACGTTGGTCTTTGGTCGGCGCGCTGGCGAGGCCGCTGCGCTTCTGAGCACGCAGACCGACGCTCAGCTCCGTGACCGTGCCGCGATCCAAGATGCGCTTGACCGTCTTTCCGGCGTCGTCAAGCGTGGATCCGAAATGGCCCGACCTTTGCAGAGAGCGATCCGGGACTTGATGTGGGAGCACTGCGGCGTTGTTCGCTCGCAGGCATCTATCGAGGCGGGGTTGACCAAGCTCGCTTCCGTTGCGAGTGTGGTTGATCGAGTCGGTGTTCAGCCGTCATCCGAGGGCTATCAGGATCTGGCCGTCGCGCTCGACCTGCGCGGATCAATCATCGCCGCCGAGGCGTCTCTCCGATCCGCCCTTGAACGGCGCGAGAGCCGCGGTGCCCACCAGCGGACCGACCACCCTGACTCTCTCAGCGCCCGGCTCAACACTCGGGTCATCCCCACTGACGACGGCGGAATGGAGATTCGGTCCGTGCCAGTGCCCGTGGGAAGCGCGGAGCTCCCGAATTGGGAATCGGCCGAGGATCTGCAGCTTGTCGGGCGACTTCTTGAATAGCCAAGACGCGCACCGCCCGGATCCGAGCGGCCACAGCGCGTGATTCGTGCAGGTACGATCTTCTCTTGTGACCCGAGACTTTAAGAACCCGGTTGTCGTTGTGGGAGCGGGTCTCGCCGGTCTGGCGTGCGCCCGAGCGCTGCACCGCGCGGACGTGTCGGTCATCGTGCTGGAAGCATCCGATGGCGTAGGCGGTCGCGTTCGCACTGATCGGGTCGAGTCTGACGCCGGTGTGTACCTGATTGACCGCGGGTTCCAGGTGTATCTCACCGCCTACCCCGAAGGACGCCGTGTGCTTCGTACATTCGAGCTTGGGCTTCGCGGCTTCGTGCCCGGAGCCATGGTTCGATTCGAGGGGCGCTTCTGGCGGATGGCGGATCCGCTTCGGGCACCGTGGAGGCTGCCCGGCATGCTCCGATCTCCTCTCTTGACCGCTCTAGACATTCCCGCACTCGCTCTGCTCGACACGAGGCTGCGACTTTCAAGCGAAGAGCGCTGCTGGGGCGCCACGGAACAGACCACAGAGGAGCTCCTGCGCGACGCTGGCATCAGCGCTCGTGCGATCGACCGCTTCTTCCGACCGTTCTTTGGCGGGGTCTTCCTCGATCGGTCGTTGAAGACATCGGCGCGCAAGTTTCGCGCGACGTATCGCATGTTCTCTCGAGGTCACGCGGCCCTGCCAGCCAGCGGCATGCAAGCGATCGCCGACCAGCTTGCCACCGGCCTGGCTCTCTCTACCGTACGAACCGGGCAGATCGTGTCGCGCATCGGTCTGGGCGAGGTCACGCTCGACTCGGGCGCGATCATCGACGCATCGGCGGTGGTCGTTGCGACAGACGGCGGCACCGCCGCAAGGCTTGTACACGGGATGTCCGCGCCCGGCTGGAAGTCCACCGCATCGATCAGCTACGCTGCCGAAATACCTCCATCGCGCGAGCCGATCTTGTACCTGGATGGCGATGGGACCGGTCCGGCGAACCACGTGGCGGTGATCTCAAATGTTCAGCCCGGCTACGCGCCCGCGGGGCGGTCGCTGATATCCGCTTCGGTGGTCGCACCGCATGATCGTTCGCCGAGAGGTTCCTTACTCGAACAACGAGTGCGCGCACAGCTTCGTGAGTGGTTTGGCTCGCAAGTGGACGGCTGGAGCCACATCCGAACAGACTACATCGAGCACGCACTGCCTAACGAGGATGCTCCGGCTCTGGCGAGCCCGCAGCGCCCGGTTGTCACGGATGCCACCGGTGTCTTTGTCGCGGGGGACCATATTGACAACGCTTCGATCGACGGCGCTCTGAAGTCCGGACGCCGCGCGGCGGAGGCAGTACTCTCGTGCCGGTGAATGCTCCGACTTCGACTCGCACGCACGGGCACCGCGTTGCTGTGATCGGCGCGGGGGTCGCTGGGCTTGCCTGTGCCAGCACGCTTGCGGCCCAGGGTCGGGCCGTCACGGTGTTTGATCGAGGGCTGCGCCTGGGTGGTCGTCTCAGCGCCCGACGCGTCTCGCTTGGCGACGAGACAATCGCGTGTGCCGACCATGGTGCTCCGTTCTTCACGTGCACTCAAGCCCTCTTTCGGCGGCATGTACAGCGCTGGATCGAGGACGGCATCTGTGCTGTCTGGAACCCTGACCGGCAGGTTCTGAGCAATGGACAACTGAATCGTGAACTCGCGCCGGAACCGCTTCTGGTGGGTGTGCCCGACATGCGGTCGATCACGAATCACCTCGCAACGAGAGTCGATGTGCGCGCAGGGACGACCGTCACTTCCATCGACCGCACACCGGATGGATGGTCGCTGTGCATTGAGGCCAGAGATGGGGCAGCGGTTGCGAGCGGGCTGTTCGAATTGGTGGTGATGGCCGCTATGCCTCAGCAAACGGCTCGTGTGTTCGGTGAGCATTCCGCGAAGATTCTGCAAGAAATTGGCAACTCGACAGCCCAACCCTGCTGGGCGCACACCGTGCTGCTCATGGGAAGGATACCTGAGCTTCCCAGCGTGCTTCGCGTGTTAGGTGACAACGTGATCGAACTCATCGTGCGTGATGACGCAAAGCCGGGTCGTCACCTCCATAACGATGTGTCGATACTCGTGGCATATGCACGTGCCGACTGGTCCGCCTCTGAGTATGACGCACCGCCTGCGGCGGTAGGTCGGGCGATGGCCGATCGGCTTCTCGGGCTCTTGCGATCGCTCACGAGCCGGGATCTTGAGGTCTCGAAGTTTTCTCCAGCGGCCGCACACCGGTGGGGACTCGCACGCTCTTCATCGTTCACTTCGTGCGAGTGTGCGGTGGATGAGGCGCTGGGACTGGTTGCCTGCGGCGATGGTTTCGGCGGGTCCGGGCTCGAGGCGGCCTTTCTAAGCGGTCTGGCGGCCGCAGCCGCCGTGTTCTCGTTTGAGCGCGAGCTCTGACCGCGACGACCTCCAGAAGCACTTTGGCGTGCTTCGTGACCCGTGTGAGCGTGAGACCGCACCTTAGCCCACGATCGAAGCCGTGCTTGCGAGTTCTTCTAGCAGCCTGAGCGCAACACGACCCGAGACTCCAAACGGATCAAGCCGAGGCCGCTCCGAGTACTTGAGCACGACCGCGGTGTTCACACGGTCCAGATCGACGCGGCCCATCCGCCAACCTGAGAATCGTCGCTCGGCGATCTCGGAGTAGTCGAGCAGCGTCACGTCCGTGTGCCGATCGTCCCGCAGCACCTTGCCGTACAACTGATTGACTTCCTCGCGCCCACCTTCCAGAACCTGCATGAACACCCCGCCGTGGCACACGCACAGAGCGCCCGTGATCCCGCTCTCCGGGTTGTTCTTCCGAGACTGCGTGAGAATGCTCGCGATCAGATCGTCGCTGATCGGTGCCTTGGCTCGGCTGGCGTAGAGGAGTCGTACCAACATCATCATCTCCTCAGGTGTTGCCGCCGTGGTGCAGAAGCGAAAGGAACTCGCGACGAAGATCAGGGTTCTTCAGGAAGCTGCCGCGCATGACGCTGTTGACCATCTTTGAGTCCATGTCCTTCACGCCGCGCCACTGCATGCAGTAGTGGTCGGCCTTGAGAACGATCGCGAGCCCGTCGGGCCGCATTTTCTCTTGCAGCAGATCGGCGAGCTGGATCACGGCCTCTTCCTGGATCTGCGGGCGGGCCATAACCCACTCGACGAGCCGGGCGTACTTTGACAGCCCGATCAGAGCGGAATGCTCGTTTGGCATCACCCCGACCCAGACCTTGCCGATGATCGGGCACAGATGGTGCGAGCAGGCGCTTCGCACGGTCAGGGGGCCGACGATCATCAGCTCGTTGAGTCGCTCGATATTTGGGAACTCGGTGACCGGGGGGATCGGCGTGTAGCGGCCGCGGAACACCTCGGTCAAGAACATCTTGGCGACACGCTTCGCAGTGTCTCGCGTGTTGTGATCGCTGGCGGTGTCGATCACCAAGGCATTCAGGACCTGCTGGAGCTTGGACTGAACTTCAGTCTGGAGCTGCTCGAGTTCACCCGGCTGAATGAAGTCCGCGATATTGTCGTTGGCGTTGAACCGCTGACCGGCATCGAGCAGCCGCTTGCGGATGCGGGCCGAGACGAGTTCGTCAACCTGATTGTCGGCCGCTTCGGGCACGTCTGGCTCCAAGTCGGGCGGTGTATCGGTAGGCCACGCCACTCCGCGACTCTCCACGAGCTGCCGATCCGCCGCGAGCATTCTACGCGAGTATGCCGCGAAGGGCGTGTGCCCGCGTGATCCACGGCATCGCGCCGGACGAGCGGGTGAGGTTGTGAATGCACGCTCGCGGTTTGAGGACCGGGCCGTGGCGTCGGCTTGAGCGTCGGTTGGGGCGTCGGTTGGGGCTAGGCGGGGGCCTTGGGTGTGATCCCGAGCTTCTTACGGAGCAGGTTCGCGTCGACCGTGATTTGGGTGCGTGCTTCGGGCGTCATGCGGTCTACGTTTTTCAGCATCATCGCCATTCGGTGGCTTTGGGCGAGTTGCGCGCGTGTGCGGATCAGGAAGTCCCAGTAGAAGACCGTGACGGGGCAGGCCGACGAGCCGGTGCGCTCGGCGGGGTCGTAGCGACAGGTGGTGCAGTAGTTGCTCATGCGCTCGATGTATTTGCCGCTGGCCGCGTAGGGCTTGGTGCCGACGAGGCCGGTGACGCCCTTGGCCGCACCAGATCGGCGATCGGCGTGCATGACCATGCCTAGCGCGTTGGGCAAGGTGACCCAGTCTACTCCGTCAACGAACATGCCTAGGTACCAGTCGCTCACGGCTCGTGGGTGCACACCGCTGATGAGGGCGAAGTTCCCGGTGACCATCAGACGCTGGATGTGGTGGCCAAAGCCGGTGTCGAGCACCTGGCCAACGCAGGCTTTCATGCACGCCATGTCGGTGTC
>CAZIMT010000034.1:18025-23963 GCA_964540295.1 uncultured Phycisphaeraceae bacterium | reverse complement strand
CAGCCCGCCGCGCCGCCGGGCTGCTCACCATGCTTCGCGCGTCGATGTACAACTGGTACACCTTCCACAACGGCTATCACCCCGAGTTCTCCTGGTGGGTCCACAAGCCCTTCGAAGAAGCCATCGCCGCACTCGACGACTACACCAATTTCCTCCGCAAGGACGTCGCCAGCATCAAGGGCGAGCCCGACGACCCGCTCGTCGGCGACCCCATCGGCCGCGACGGCCTGCTGCTCGATCTCCGCAACGAAATGCTGCTCTACACCCCCGAAGAACTCATCGCCATCGGCGAGCAAGAGTTCGCGTGGTGCGAGAGCGAAATGAAAAAGGCCGCCGCCGAGATGAAGTTCGACGACTGGCACAAGGCTCTCGCCAAGGTCAAGCTCCACAACGTCCCGCCCGGCGAGCAGGACGACTTGGTTGCCAAGCAAGGCCGCGAGATCGTCAAGTTCCTCAAGGACCGCGACCTCATCACCATCCCGCCGCTGGCCGAAGAAACCTGGCGCACCGAGATGTCGTCGCTGGAAACCCAACGCTACCTCCCCTTCGCCGCGTACAACGAGCAGGCCATGACGATCGGGTACCCCACCGGCGCCATGAAACACGCCGACAAGCTCATGAGCATGCGCGGCAACAACATTCATTTCACCCGCCTGGTCACGCCGCACGAGCTGATCCCCGGGCACCACCTGCAGATCTACATGGCGCGCCGCGAACGCCCCGAACGCAGCATCTTCTCAACCCCGTTCTTCGTCGAGGGCTGGGCGCTCTACTGGGAGATGGTGCTGTTCAACACCGACTGGCCCCGCGGCCCTGAGGACCGCATCGGCATGCTCTTCTGGCGCATGCACCGCTGCGCCCGCATCATCGTCAGCCTCAAGTTCCACATGGAGCAGATGACGCCCAAAGAAATGATCGACTTCCTCGTCGAGCGCGTCGGGCACGAAAAACTCACCGCCACCAGCGAGGTCCGCCGCTTCATCGGCGGCGAATACTCACCGCTCTACCAGTGCGGCTACATGATCGGCGGGCTGCAACTTCGCGCCCTCCGCCAGCAACTCGTCGAGCCCGGCACGCCCGGCACCAAACTTCTCACGAGCAAGGCCTTCCACGACCAACTGCTGACCTACGGCCCCATTCCCATCGAGATGGTCCGCGCCAGCCTGCTCAACACGCCTCTCACCCGCGACTGGCAGCCTGGCTGGCGCTTCCAGTAGATCGGCTCCCCGAGCCGACTCTTCGCAAACTCAAACACCCTGATGCAGCAACTCCGACTGTTGATCGCTCGATCAAACTCCACGACGGCTCGTACCGCCATAACCGCTCCGCCCGCGATTTGAGGTGCGGCTTTGGCTACCCCCACACTCCGAGCGGAGAGTTTTTCTTTCAGCCCGCGAACAACACACTGTTTAAGCCGGTCCTCGCGCGAAACGTGAAGCTACCCAAAGCGCAGCAACAAACACCGATCTGCGTCACCATTTGATCGGTTTCCTTTCAGCCTGTGAATCGCACGAGATTCGAACAACGAACGTATTCCGCCAGACCGTGTCTCATCCCAACGATTTCCTATACTCAACCCGTGCCCTCCAGCGATTCAATCCAAGTTCCTGACCCCTCCGCGGCCTTGAACGCCTGGGCCTCCACGCCCCTGCGTGACCGCATCGCCTGGCTGCGCCGCTTCCGCATGGCGATCGCCGATCACGAGGCCCAGCTCTGCGACCTCGCCTGTCAAGAGCTCGGCAAGGTCCGGTTCGAGGCTCTCACCGGCGACATCCTCCCTCTTCTCGCCGCGTGCAAGTGGCTGGAGAAGAACGCCGCCCGGGCGCTCGCCCCGCGCCGCGCCCGCGACCGAGCGTTCTGGCAGGTCGGTCAGAAGCACTGGTTCACCCGCGAGCCGCTCGGCACGGTCGCGATCATCGCCACCTGGAACTACCCGGTGCAACTGCTCGGTGTCCAGTTGATCCAGGCGTTGATCGCGGGGAACACGGTGGTCGTCAAGCCGTCAGAGCGATCGCCGCTGACCCAAGCCCGGCTCATGGAACTGGCCGTCTCGTGCGGGCTGCCCAGAGGCACGCTCAGCTGGGTCCCCGCCACGCGCGAGGCCGGGGCAAGCCTCCTCTCGGACCACCGCTTCGACCACGTCATCTTCACCGGCTCGACGAGCGTCGGACGCGAGATCGCGCGAACGCTCGCGCCAAGCCTCACCCCATCCACGCTCGAACTTTCGGGCCGAGACTCCGCGATCGTGCTCGACGATGCCGACGCCGACCTCGCGGCCAGCGTGATCTGGACCGGCGTCGTCTTCAACGCCGGACAGACATGCCTCGCGCCCAAACGAGCCATCGTCCATCGCGCGGTCTACGCCGAGTTCCTCAGGGCGCTCGCGCCGCGAGTCGCCGGAACCCCCGTCGTCACGCTCGTGGACGAGGCCTCCGCCAATCTGTGCCACGCACAATCCACCGCGACGATCGCCGCCGGCGGGCGCAGCGTCACCGGCACCGTCGAGCCGCCCGCAGGCCGCGAGTTCCGCCCGGTTGCCGTCGTCGATTGCCCGGCCGATTCTGAACTCGTCGGCGGGCGCAACTTCGGCCCGACACTCGGCGTGGTGGTCGTGGACTCGCTCGAAGAAGCCCTCGCCGTACACCACCACTGCGACCAGCACCTTTCCACGTCCGTCTTCACCCGCAACCTCGATCGCGCGCGAGCCCTCGCCCCCAGGCTCCGCGCCGCCACCGTGCTCATCAACGACTCGCTCTTCCCCACCTGTCAGCCCGCCACCAGCATAACAGGCCTCGGCCAGAGCGGGTGGGGCGCCAGCCGCGGCATCGAAGGCCTGCTCACCATGACCCGCTCCGTCACCGTCTCGATCACACGCACGCCCTTCCGCGTCAACACCCAGCCGCTGCCCGCGACCTGGGTGGACAAGGCCGCGCGGCTCGTCCGCTGGTGGTACGGCACGCGCAACGCAGCGCACTCCGCGTCACGCGGTCCCGCCAGCAATAATCGCGCCGCTGCCGGATCCTCTTTAAAGCCACCGTCCCACACACCGTTGCCCGCAGGGAGCCCGCGTTGAGTACCAGCCCGTCCACGTCGACGCCCACGCCTTCCGCCGCCGCAACAAACCGTGCCGCGCCCTCGCGCGATAACGACCGCGCCATCATCGTCGGCGGCGGGCTCGCCGGCCTCTCCTGCGCTGTCGAACTCTCCAGCCACGGCATCCCCGTCACCCTCATCGAATCCAACCGCCACCTCGGCGGCAAGATGAACGTGCTCACCGAGCAGGGCTTCTCGTTCGATATGGGCCCCACGATCCTCACCATGCCCCAAGTCCTGCGCGGAATACTCCGCCGGGCCGACTGCCGCGTGGACGATTACATCAAGCTCGTCAACCTGCTCCCGCAGTGGCGCTGCTTCTACGACGACGGCACGATTATCAATCTGCTGGGCGATCTCGCCGCCATGGCCGCGGCCTTGGACCGCCAGTTCCCCGCCACCAACGCTGGCGCTGGCTTCCGCTCCTTCATCGAGTACAGCAGACGAATGTACCGCCTCAGCGAGAAGGTCTTCTTCTACAAGAACCTCGGCGGCGTCTCGGACCTCATGTTCCGCTCGCCCCCCCCGCGCGAGCCCGGCCTGCTCGCCGACGTCCTCGCCATGCGCATGCACTCCACCGTCGGCGCCACCGCCCACAAGCACATCACCGAGCCGCACGTCCGCCAGCTCACCGAGCACTTCCTCCAATACGTCGGCTCCAGCCCCTTCCTCGCGCCCGCCATCCTCTCGCTCATCGCGGCCGCCCAGGTCGATCACGGGTGCTGGTACAGCATGGGCGGAACACGCCAGGTCGCACGAACGCTCGAACGCGTCGCTCGCGAGAAAAATATCGACGTCCGCCTCGGACGCCGCGTCACCAAGATCCTCAACGACGGCGTACGCGCCACCGGCGTCGAGCTCGACGACGGCACCACCCTCCACGGTTTCGCCGTCGTCTCCAACTGCGACGTCCAACGCACCCTCAAAGGCCTCGTCGCAACGCCAGCCGCCAACGCCGCCCAACGAGCCGTCGCCGCCAGCTACACCCCCGCCTGCAGCGGCGTCGTCCTCTACCTCGGGCTCGACCGCCAGTACGAACACCTCGCGCACCACAACTTCCTCTTCAGCAGCGACAGCCAGAGCGAGTTCGGCGACATCTACACCCGCGGGATCCCCGCCCGAGATCCAACCCTCTACGTCGCGGCACCCAGCAGGACCGACCCGACTCAAGCACCGCCCGGCGGCGAAGCGCTCTACGTGCTCATCCACACGCCCTACCTGCGCCCAGGCCAGCAGTGGGACGAACCCGGCGGGCTGCTCGAACACTACCGCCCAGTCGTCATGGACAAACTCCGCCGCTGCGGCATGCCCGACATCGACAAGCACATCGTTGTCGACCGAAACCTGACACCCTCGAGCATCGAACGCATGTACAACGCCGAGGGAGGGGCGATCTACGGGCTCGCCTCTCACGGCAAACTCAAGGGCGGATTCAAGCCACGAAATCGCAGCGACGTGCTCAAAAACCTCTACCTCGCCGGTGGCAGCACCAACCCCGGCCCCGGTGTCCCCATGGTCCTCATGAGCGGCGTCACCGCCGCCTGGTCGCTCTGCGAGGACATGGGCGTCACCCCCAAGGGAACCGGGCACGAAGCCCGCGACTCGGTCTTGGGACCGACCATGAGCGTGCCCATGATCGAATCCATCGGCTCGATCAGTCTCAACACGCACGCCCCCAACGCAACCTCACCCGACCCGATGACAGCCAGGAGCGAACGATGGGCGGCTCCGACCTCAACACCGTAGCGACGCACAGCCAAAATCAAACAGTTACGACCCCGCCCGCCGCGCACACCGGGTCGTATAGCGGGTCGCACGGCGTCCCCATCCCGGGCGAGTTCCGCCCTAGATTCGCAAAGTTTTTCGCGCGATTTGTCCGCGGCATGTTCACCCGCAAGTTTCACGTCGTGCGCATCGTCGCGTCCACCCGCAACCAGCTCCGCGCGCTCTCGAATGTAGACGAACCCGTCATCGTCCTGCTGAACCACGCCTCGTGGTGGGATCCGCTGGTCTGCGTCCTGCTTGGCGAACGCGAGATCATCGGCCGATCCGCCATGGCGCCGATGGAGGCCGACCAACTGCGCCGCTTCTCGTTCTTCCGCAAGCTCGGGCTCTTCGGAGTCGAGGCCGACAACCGCGACGGCCTGCGTGTGATGCGCGAGTACGTCCTCGAACGCTTCGCCCGCGACACCAAGCCCACCCTCTGGATCACGCCCCAAGGCGAGTTCACCGACGTGCGCACACCGATCAAACTCCGGCTCGGGGCCGCTGGCGTTGCCGCCAAGTGCCCCGCGTGCCGCGTCGTCAGCGTGGCGATCGAGTACGGGTTCTGGGTCGATCAGAAGCCCGAAGTCTTCATTCGCGCCCAAACCATCGCGAACCCGAGAGTTGAAAAAACTCAAACCCAAACCCAAACCCAGACCCAAGCCGAAGCCCAAACCCAGACCCAGACCCAGACCCAGACCCAGACCGCGAGCATGCGCGACTGGCACCGCGCCATGACGCTCGGTATGCAGCACAACGCCCAGCAACTCGCCGCGCTGGTCACGGCCCGCGATCCCGCCGCGTTCGAACGCCTCGTCGGCGGCGATTCGACCACCATCCACCCCGTGTACGACTGGTGGCTCAGAATCCGCGGAAAATCTGGAGCGATCCGAGCCACCACACGTCAGAACGAGCATACATCCGGCAGGCTTCTCGCACGCCCCAACAACTCGCAAGAACACGCGCAAGAGGTCACGCCATGACCACCGCCGCGTGGCTCATGGCCGTCGCCTCGGCGCTCTGCGCCGTCGCCCTCGTAATGACCATCGTCAATCTTTTCATCTACCGACGCAGCCCCCTC
>CAZIMT010000034.1:0-17925 GCA_964540295.1 uncultured Phycisphaeraceae bacterium | reverse complement strand
CGTGATTCGAATCCCAGCGCGCCCGCCAACAACAACAGCACCTCGAGCGCCCCGCTCGTCAGCGTCTGCGTCCCGGCTCGCAACGAAGAATCCAACATCGAGGCCTGCGCACGCTCAGTCCTCGCCAGCGACGAGCCCAACATCGAGCTCGTCGTCTACGACGACCAGAGCACCGACGCGACACCCCGCATACTCCAATCGCTTATCGATGAGGAACTTCGAAGCGCTGGCCCGAACGGAACCTCGCGTCTTCGGCGCGCTCCCACCGTCCCCCTCCCCGCTGGCTGGAACGGCAAGCAGCACGCCTGCTGGCGCATGAGCCAGACCGCACGCGGCCAATGGCTCCTCTTCACCGACGCCGACGTTCGCTTCACCCCCGACGCCGTCCGCCGCTCCGTCGCCCAAGCCCGCCGTCTCAACGCCGGGCTCCTCTCCACGTTCCCACGCCAAGAGCTCGGCACGATCGGCGAAGCGCTGATCGTGCCCATGATCTTCTTCATCCTCTTCAGCTACCTCCCCATGCCGCGCATGCGAAGCTCCAAAGACCCCGCCACCAGCGCCGGGTGCGGGCAGTTCCTGCTCGTCAAGCGCAACGTCTACGACGCCTTCGGAGGCCACGCCGCGTTCCAAGACACCATGCACGACGGCATCAAAATGCCGCGTGCGGTCCGCCGTGCCGGGTTCCGCTCCGATCTCTTCGACGGCTCGGACCTCTGCCACGTCCGCATGTACCGCGGCCTCACGCAGACCTGGCGCGGCTTCGCCAAAAACGCCTTCGAAGGACTCGGCTCGGCCGGACTCCTCGTGCTCATCACCATCCTCCACGCCGTCGGGCACGTGCTGCCGTGGCTGGTGATCGAGCTGCAGGCCGTGCGCTGGTCGGCCAACGATGCCACAGTCCTCTCGTCGTGGGTCGGTCAATTTGATCGCACCGCGATCTTGTTCGCCGCCTGCGCCGTCACGATGGCGATCTCGCAACGCCTGATCCTCGCGCTCCGCCTGCGGCAGGGCTCTCTCGGAATCCTCATCGCGCTGGTCCACCCGCTGGGCGTGATCGCCATGACGAGCGTGCAGTGGTACAGCTTCTACCTTCACCTCACCGGCAAACGCGCCTGGCGCGGTCGAATCGCCGCCGGCGCACCGAGCTAACCCGGATTCGATCCACTCGCCGCCACCGCCGCTCGCGCCTGATCGAGAAACTCAACACCACGCCTCAGGTGCGGGATCACGATCGACCCGCCGACGATCAGCGCCACGTCGAACGACTCCCACAGCTCCTCGTCGCTCACGCCGACCTTCACGCACTGGTCGACGTGGTACGCGATGCAGTCGTCGCAGCGCAGCACCATGGACGCCACCAGCCCGAGCAGTTCCTTGGTTTTCGCTGGCAGCGTCCCGTCCTCGTAGGTCTTGCCGTCGAGGCTGAAGAATCGCTTGGTAACCAGCGTCGCGCCAGCCTTGCCCTCACGCTCGGCCTCGTCGCCGAGAATCCGGGCGTTCATCTTCGTGCGGTACGTCTGAAATTGTTCGTAACGAGTCATGCATCAAGGATACGCGGACGCGAACGCCACCATCCGGACGCGATCACGCCCCTATGACGTCACGATCAGGTCGCGATCACGTCGCGATCTCGCCCACCGCTGGCGTCGCGCTGCTCGCCTCGCCCAGCCCCGACGCCCGCTCCATCTCCAGCACCCAGCCCTCGAGTTTGGCGTAGCGAAAAAGGTCCAACTTCACCGACTTCCCGCCCAGCGTCGGGTGCTCTGGCTTGATCGCAAGCTCGATCAGGAACTTGTGCCACTTCCGTTTATCAAACTCGGCGATGTCCGTCGCCGTGATCGTGCTCCCGTCCGGCAGCGTCAGCGCTCTGCTCTCCCCATTCCACCGGTACTTCACCGACATCACACGCAGGATCAGCGCCGCGAGCCAGATCGCCAGGACGCCGCACACGACCATGATCGCCCACTGCGCGGGGATATCCCAGAACGTCAGTCGCGACGGGGTGTCCTTCCCAGCCTGCTTGGCCGCCGCCGCTTCCAACTCCGCCTTCTTCTCCAAGACGTTGGCGATCACCGTGTGCTCGGGCGTCAGCTGCCCGACCCGGCTTAACGCTTCAAGCCAACGCTGCTTGGCCTGCTCGAGTGGCTTCAGGCTGCCCTGATCGCGAATCCGATCGTTAAATTTCTTGAGTTCGGCGATCGGCTCAGTGCTGCTGACCTGGTCCAGCGCCCCCTCGTCCCCGGCCGTGCGGATCAGCTCGCGCAGGTCCGACTCGGCGACCGCCTTGCCACGGTTTGGATACGCCACTGTCGCGTCGAAGAGCCCCCAGAGCGAGAACACCGCCAGCGCCAGCGTCATCAGCCCCATCCGGATCGCCCAGCGCCGATCGAGCGTGGTCGTCTCCGTCGTCCCGGGTTCCGATCGTTCGTCCATCGCCATGCGGGCTCACCTCATCAGGCCGACCTCAATGCCTTCGCGGCAACCGAGCCCGACCAAGTTCGTTGCCAACCAATCTCAACCCAACTCTCAATCCAACTCCCAATCTACTCACCAATCGGTCGCGCCGTTCGTCGTCGCCGCCAAGAAACCGTTTACACCCCCGGGCCGCGAGCACCTCGCCCTCCTAGCCAGTCCTTGCGATCATTCCTCATCGGTGCCCGCCGTCCAACGAACCATCGGACAGATCATCGACACTCTGCAACGCCGAGTCCCACCAATCACGCGCCACTCTCGGACCATCAGACGACGACATCAGCTCCGAAAAACCTCCCGCCGCGACTGGCTTGAGCGGGATCCGCGGGTACGACCGAGTTGAACGCATCGCGTCGGTGAGCCAAACGGAATGCACACGTCGAGCGACCTCGCCAGCCGTGAGAAGTTCGTCTTTACGGAAAAAACGCCACAACATAGACTGCAATCATCATACCGCAACACCGCCCAAGACGCGGTCAGAATCTGGCCGCCGCCCAACCGAGAATCTCACGCTTCGCTCGCAGCCGTTCGCACCTACTCGGCCTAGTACACCTGCGCCGGTGCGCGTCGCGCTCGGCCGCCAAGCGCACACACCTTCGCGAGCGCACGCTCTCATCACACTTTAATGAGGAACAGGGCCGCCCTCGTCCCCAGGATCATGTCCCAGACCCTGTCTATGTCCCGAACCTGTCTCATTACTTGGGCGCACCCGCCTTGAGATCCACAGTCTTTGAAGCGCCCTTTTCCACGCTCATGTTCATCCCATCAAAGCTCACCGTGATCTCCTCGGCCCCACCCTTGTAGACGTATTCCGCGACGCCGGTTTCCTTCGCAAGCTCCGTCACACCATCGCTCTTGAACCACGTCGGCGGATCGCCACGCCCCGGCATCCCGCCTCGATCAAACCGCAGCCGGGCACTCTCGCCGCTCTTGATCTCCCCGGCCACGAACACCTCACCGCTGCCGCTCACCCGCCCCGCGAACGTCGTTTTCGCCCCGCCCTCCGGGCTCACCAGCACGATCGAAACACGCAACGGATCGCTCGGCACATACACCTTGAGCCCAGGCCCAACCGTCAGTGTCGCCACCGGCGCCGCCACCGGCTCGGCCTTCTTCTCGCACCCGATCGGCGAGCCAACCAACCCGCCAACTGTCAACGCCAACACCGCCAGAACGCGGCCCTCATTTCTTCTCACCATCGTGCGGTTCAGCATGTACGTACTTATACCCGAAGACCCTGAACATTGCTCGCCGAGGACCAGCCCACCCTCAGGCTCTCGCACGCGCACGATATCAAAGCAGATTTCCTCCAGAGTCGCCCACGTTTCCAGTACAATCACGACACGAAAGTTCGCGGCTTATCGAGGGTGAGTGCTTCCAAAAATCGGCCTACCTCGACGATCGCTCGGCGAGGTAGGCCGTGTGAGGAGAGAGAGCTGTTTTCTGGGTCTGGCAGGGTTTCTCAGGACAGGATTTCTCGGAACAAGGTTCCCCAGATCAAGGTTCCCCAAATCAAGGATGTCCGCATCAGTAAAGTCAGTCGCCCGACGTTCCTCGCGACGAACCGACCCAGCAGCCATTGACGCGAGCGTCAAGGCAGCCACCGAGAAACCCTCAAACCACGTCTTTAGAAAGCGATTGTTCGCGACGATGCTCACGGTTAATCTAGATAATCTGTAGAATTCCCATTCTCGCAAGCTTTCCCTGCGTCTTTCTGGTGGCTATGCCGCGTATCGGTCTACAGCCCTCCTGAAGAGCACCCGGTCGGGCTCCGAACACCAACCTTCAAGGATCCATGCTCCAAGACCCCGCCCATCTCCCGCAGAACCCCGGCTCCGACGAAGCCGTTCTCGTCGCCCAAGCAATCGAAGGCTCCGAACCGGCTCTCACCGCTCTTCTCGAGCGCTTCGGCCCGCAGGTCCGTCATCGATTGATCGGCAAGGTCGCCGCGACGTGGCAGAGCGTGCTTGAACTCGACGACGTCTTGCAGGTCACGTACATCGAGGCCTTCCTCCAGATCGAGAAGTTCAAGCCCAAGGGCAACGGCGCGTTCCTCGCCTGGCTCACCCAAGCCGCCGAGAACAACCTCCGCGACGCCATCCGAGGGCTCGAGCGAGCCAAGCGCCCCAACCCCAAAAATCAGGTCAACACCAGCACATCCGAAGATTCCTACACCGCCCTCGTCGAGATCCTCGGCGTCACCAACACCACCCCCAGCGTCCAAGCCAGCAAGGGAGAGCTCAAAGCCATCCTCGATCAAGTTCTCTGCGAGCTTCCGCCAGACTACGAACAGGTCATCCGCATCATGGACCTCAACGGGCGGTCCGTCGCCGAGGCCGCCGCCGAGATCGGGCGTTCCTGCGGCGCGATCCACATGCTCCGGGCCCGGGCTCACGAGCGACTGAAATCTCTTCTAGGAACCCCGTCACGCTTCTTCAGTTCTCCCGGTTAACCACACGGCGCTCAAAGTAGCGGACAAAGCCGAGCTATTTTGCGTGCTGTTTCAACAGATTTGTCGCTTGAAGAAGGAAGTGGAAGGTTGCCCGGCTCGAAGCTTCGCGCCAGCGACCATCGTGGGAGTGTTCCGGTGAGCCCGAACTTTGAGACATTCGACTCCGACCCCAAAGGGCCGGGACGAGACGCCCAGCCGGTCTCCGGCGTTCCGGGTTTTCCTGCGAGTTTTTCTATGCCTTCCCCCACGAGCTTTCCTTCGAACCACCCAGCCGTTCCCGACCAGAACTCCTTATCCAGCCGAGCCTCACAACCGCAATCGCGCCCGGGCGATGTCGCCGTCGCCAGCAGCGTCGGCGGTTCCGCACTCCCGATTTCCTCACTTCTCAATTCCTCCCTCCCAAGCTCCACGGCCGGCAGCTCCGCTCCTCGTTCGGACAGCGACCTTGTCCGCCGCGCCCGCGAACAAGCCCGAGGACGTGGCAACCGCGGCAAGGCCGCCGCCCAGCTCCCCCCGGACGCCTTCCCGGGTTATCAGATCATCCGTGAGATCCACCGCGGCGGCCAAGGCGTCGTCTACCAAGCGGTACACCTCTCGACCAAGCGCAAGGTCGCGGTCAAGGTCATGCGCGAAGGCCCGCTCAGCGGCCCCAAGGAAATAGTCCGCTTCGAACGCGAGATCGAGATCCTCAGCGCCCTCAGTCATCCCAACATCGTCTCCATCCACGACAGCGGGCACACCCACGTCGCCGGGCCGGGTGGTGCTGCGGGTGGTAGTGCGGGCGGTGGTCCGGGTAGTGGGCTCCCGTTCTTCGTGATGGACTACGTCTCGGGCACCTCGCTCTCCTCGTGGACCCAAGACGCCATCCGTCCCATCGACGAGGTGCTCGTCCTGTTCGCAAAGATCTGCGAGGCCGTCAACGCCGCCCACCTCCGCGGCGTCATCCACCGCGACCTCAAGCCCGGCAATATCCGCGTCGACGCCAACAACGAGCCCCACATCCTCGACTTCGGGCTCGCCAAGTCCTCGCTGCACGAACACCTCGGCCAAGGCGCGCACGCCGCCATGACGCGCACCGGGCAGTTCCTCGGCTCGCTCCAGTGGGCCAGCCCCGAGCAGGCCGAAGGGAATCTTTCCGCCATCGACGTGCGCACGGACGTGTACTCCCTAGGCGTGATCCTCTACGAGATGCTCACGGGCGAGTTCCCCTACCCGGTCAACGGCACCAACCGCGAGACCCTCGAGAACATCGTCAAGGCCACGCCCACCCGCCCCAGCTCCATCGGCACGCGCAGCAACGGAAAGATCAACAACGAAGTCGAGACCATCATCCTCAAATGTCTCAGCAAAGAGCGCGAACGCCGCTACCAGAACGCGGGCGACGTGGCCCGCGATATCCGCCACTACCTCGCTGGCGAACCGATCGAAGCCAAACGCGACAGCGGCTGGTACGTGCTCCGCAAAAAACTTCGCCGCCACCGCGTCCCCGCGGCCCTGGCCGGGGTGCTGTCGCTGACGGTGCTGGTGTCGGCGGTGCTGACCACGATCCTGTGGCGGTCGGCCGACGTGAACCTCGGCAAATCGCGTGTCGCGGAGGCCGCGGCCGTCGCCAACGCCGCGATCGCTCGCGGCTCCGAGGCCGCCGCGATCCGCGAAAAACAACGCGCCCAGCGCTCGCAGGACTTCCTCGCGGGCATGTTCAACCTGCTCGACCCCGACGTGGCCCGGGCGAGCAACACCACGATCGTGGCCGACATGCTGCGCGACGCCGGGTCCGTGATCGACCGCGAACTGCGCGATGATCTCGATGTCGCCGCGGCCATGCGTGACACCGTGGGCATGGCGTTCTTCAAGATCGGCAGGTACGCGCTCGCGAACGATCACCTCACGCGCGCGCTCGAATGGCGCCGCGCCAACCTCCCCGCCAACGATCTGGCGATCGCGCAAAGCCTGCTGCATCACGCTCAGGTTCTCAACGAACTCAAGCGCCCCGAAGACCTCGCCGCCGCACGCCGCGAGGCCGCCGAGGCGCTGGGGATCTTTCAAGCCATCGCGGGCTCGCGCTCAGAGTCGGCCGCGGCGTGCTTCGCCGAGCTGGCGTACAACTGGAAACAAGAGCGTCAGTTCGAGCAGGCCGAAGCGCAGTACAAGGCCGCGCTCAACATCCGTTCCGAGATCGCCAACACGCTGGGCGGCACCAAGGACCTTGAAGCCACCTCGAAAGTCGCCGAGACGCTCGCCAGCATGGGCGAGATGTACCGCGACCAGCGCAAGTTCGACCTCGCGATCGACGCCCTGGAACGCTCGCTCGCGCTGCGGATCCTCCACGCCAAGGACCGTCCGACCGCGGTCGCCACCGCCAAGCAGAGCCTTGCCGCGTTCCTTTCCGACCGAGGCCGAACGCCTCAGGCACGCCCCGACGATCTCGCTCGCGCTGGCACACTCTTCCAAGACGCCATCGACATCCTCACGCCGATCGTGGACGATCGCCACCCGTTTCTCAGCGCCACCCGCAACAAGCTGGGCGTGTATCTCAATCAACAGAACGAACCCGCCAAGGCCGAGCGGGTCCTGCTCGAATCACTCTCCGCTCGTCTCACGATGCTGGGCGAGCACCACACGTACGTGGCCGCGACCCGCATGAACCTGGCCCGGGCGTACCGAGGGCAGGGCAAGTTTAACGAGGCTCTCGCGCTGCTCTCGACCACCATCGCGTCGCTCGATCGTCAGGACACGAACTACCCCGTGGCCCAGTGCAAGTGGGTCGAGACCGCCAGCGCCGCCGCTCGCGATCACGCGAGCCACGGGCGGCAGCCCGAGGCCGTTCAACTGACCGGCAAGGCTCGCGAGCTTTTCCTCACAGCCCTGGCGGGCAACCCCAAGCCTGATCAGTTCCACGTCGGCCGCGCGGTCGATGAGCTGGTCTTGGCTCTTCGTCAGACCAACCAGACCGACCAAGCCGAAGCCACGCTCGCGCTAGACTATCAGAGCTTCCGCCAATCGCAGGGTGCCGAAGGCACGCAGACCAAGGCCGCCGCCAGCCGTCTCGCGGCGTTCTACCAGGCTGTCGGCAACGCCGAGCGGCAAGCAATCTACGACCGCGCCGCCAAATAACCGATCGCCCTGAGTCGGGTTAGCCCCATCAAATTCCAAACAAATTGGTTTTCGAAGGCGCAAACGATCCGCGTGAAAGCGCTCTCATTTCCAGAACCGCCTGTGGAATCAGGACGTATGGAATATCGGAAACGCCTCTCGTCCTTGACCCTCTTCTCTTCTCCGGTGTACCGCTCCGAACCATGGGGCGGTACACTGTGTTTATGGGCACCTCAAATCGAGATCACGGGCCAGGGCGGGGTACTTCAGTCTCGGTCGGTAACGCGCAGGTCACCCTTCTATTGACCGAATCTGTTGCAGATAAATCCTCGATACCTCGGCGTGGCTTCCAGCATCTGATGTTCTCGGCCGTCCTTCTGATTGGGGCTGCGGCGGCGTTGACAACCACCGGTTGTTACAGGCCGCTGCTCTCCCCCGACGAGGAACGCAGTCAGTACGATCGCTACGACGCCATCCGTGCCCAGCGCGCGCCAGCGTTCATCGAGGACGAGTTCGGGCGTCGTCGTCCCAATCTGCGCGGCCGGCTGCTCGAACGACAGTAAATCACAGGCTCATTTTCATGCGCACGCACTCGGGTGAATCGTGTGATCCGCACACGAAAAATCGCCCTGTTTGCCCGGGCGATACACACCGATCGCCGGGCGTGCGATCTCTCTGGTTGCGCTGAAATCGCACGCTCTTTCAATGCCGCGATGGTCTTGTGTCGATTACACTTCTAATCTATGCTCGGAACTCCGGCCGCAGGAAGCGCGCCGCGAACCCGCCCAGAGAGTTTGGCCCGGGACTTGGGCAAGGATCGCCGATGAAACGGAAGTCAGTTCAAGGATCTCACAAACGCAAGCTCATGAAGCGCACGCCCGTGGTCTGGGCCGCTCTGCTGGGCGCGATGACCACCGTGGGTGGCGCGCTGTTCGCGCTGGACGGAAAGTCCGCCACTCGGATCGACGGTCTGGCGTTGCCGACGCTCATTTCCGCGTCAGGTTCCTCGTCCATCGACACCATCTTTCGCACTCGCGCTACCCTGGATACCAAGCGTTGGCGCTCGATCGTGATCCATCACTCCGGCTCGATGCGCGGCACGCCCGCGTCGCTGGAAGCTCAAGCGAAATCAACCGGCCTCAAGGGGCTTGGCACGCACTTTGTCATCGGCAACGGCCAAGGCATGGACGACGGCGAGATCCACGTCGGCTACCGCTGGCTCGATCAAGCTCCCGGTGCGCACAGCGCTGGCAAGGACGCCGACTGGTACAACCTGCACTCTATCGGCATCTGCCTGGTTGGCAACGGTGATCGGCGCGAGTTCACGCCCGCCCAGATCGACCGCCTCGGGCAGCTCGTCCGGGCCCTGTGCCGAGAGTTTGACATCCTCGAAGAACGCGTCGTGCTGCACAGCCAGGTCGCGCCCATGTCCGACCCCGGCCTGCTCTTCCCGGCGGCGTCTTTTCGCGAGCAACTTCCTCGCAAGCGGTGAGTGCCGGGCTCGAGCTTGGACGTGAAATCTTGATAAACCTAAGAAAGACTCCGGCGAACTATTCGCTGGTTATCCGGTCGTCGCGGGACTGTGCGGGCTCGGGCAGATTTCAGTTACAATCTCTCGCGCCTTGAGATTGCAACACATTCTGTCTTGAGAACGTTGAACTTTGCCGTTCGGGCGGAGATACTGCTCGACCCGAGATTGCGTTGCCAGCCCCTAAGAGGCTGTTTTAGAACCAAGGAGTAGCAGGCGTAGAGACGGGTTGAAAACCTATCCCACTAGAACTTTGAGGGTTCTGAAACAGACTCTAAGGACGGATTTCGGGAGCGTAGCGGGGATACGCTTGTGTCCGTCCGTCCGTATCGGTCAAGAACCGCGATTCTTGCCCGAACCTTGCAAGGAACTTGGTCCAGAGGCGGGCGGACCCGGTTCGCAAGACGGGAGCGGGTTCGACTCCGAACCTGTGAGTTCGCGGCAGGTTTGAGAGGTGGGAATGATTGTCGGTCGGCGCGGGCTGGCCAAGGTTGAGCCATGGGTTAGGGCTTTGGATGACCGCAGCCCGAACGCCGTGGTGCGTTGGGTTTGCCAGCAACAGGATGACCAGCGACGTGGCAGAGTTCAAGGCGGGCGACATCATTGAAGGCTACCGCGTCCTGTCCGAACTGGGCCGTGGCGCCGCGTCCATTATCTATCTGGTCCAGGAACCCAAATCCAAGCAATTGTGGGCGATCAAGCACGTCGAGAAGCACACCGACAAGGACGCACGCTTCCTCGAGCAGGCCGAGATGGAGTGCAAGATCGCGCAGCAGCTGAACCACGAGGCGATCCGCAAAATCACCAAGGTCATCAAGAAGACCAAGAATCTGGTGCAGGTCAAAGAGCTGTACCTCGTCATGGAGTTTGTCGACGGACAGAGCATCGACATCAAACCGCCCAAGACGCTCGAAGTTGCCGTTGACGTGTTCTATCAGACCGCGATGGCGATGGCGCACATGCACGGCAAGGGTTTCGTCCACGCCGACATGAAGCCCAACAACGTGGTGGTGGACAACGAGTGGAAGGTCAAGCTGATCGATCTGGGCCAGTCGTGCCCGATCAACACGGTCAAGCCGCGCATCCAAGGCACGCCCGACTTCATCGCCCCCGAGCAGGTGCATCGCCGCCCGATCACGGCCAAGACGGATATTTACAACTTAGGCGCGATGATGTACTTCGTGCTGACCAAGACGAAAGTCCCCACCGCGCTGGCTCGAGGCGATTCGCTGATGGGCTCGCTCGACGATGCGTTCGTCGAGAAGCCAAAGCCGGTGCACGAGGTCAATAAGAACATCCCCATGAAGCTCAGCGAGCTGGTCATGCAGTGCGTCGAGATTGACGCAGACAAGAGGCCAGCGGACATGCGCACCGTTGCCGACCGGCTCAACCTGATCCACGGAATCCTGCGAGCCGAGATCACGAAACGGTCCAATGGTTCTTCCAAGAACGGGTTCAACGCGACCGATTCGTCGGCGGATTGAGGCCGGGGCACGAAGTTTTATCTCTCGTTGTGACCTTGTTTCTGCGAACCTCACGCGTAAGCACGAGATCTTGCCAACCAATTCCCACGCTCGCGCGCGAGGTTCGTTGTCAAGCTCGCTCCGCTCACACCCTGAAGATCGAACCGAGTTTCTTCCCGAGCAGCGCGGATGCGCCGACCAGCGTGACGGTGAGCAGGGCCATACCCCACACGCCCAGCGCGCTGGCGATGTACTGGCCATCCCCCAGGCGTTCGGTGAACGAGAAGATCGCTTTGGTGATCGGGTAGTTTTTGGACTGCTGGGCGAGGATGAGCGAGTCGCTGACTTCGAGCATGGAAAAGCTGAAGACGAGCAGCCCACCAGCGATGAGGTTGGCGAGGATGAGCGGGACGATGATCCTGCGCACGGCCGTGAAGCGCGACGCGCCGAGATTCACGGCCGCTTCTTCGAGCTCGCCCGAGGTTTGCTCGAGCCCCGCGACGGTGGAGCGCACGATATACGGCAAGCGGCGCACGCTGTAGGCCATGACCAGGAACGGCACAGGGTTGGGGTCCGCGCCGATCACCGACGCGAAGCCGTATAAAGGATCGCCCTTGGCGAAAGGCCAGCGCATTGACATCGCCACGTATCCGAAGGCCATGACCAGCCCGGGCACGGCCAGGGGCAGCATGCACAGCGCGTCGAGCAGCCCGCGACCTCGGATGGTCGTGCGCACGATGAGGTACCCGATCAGCACGCCCAGCACGATGTCGATGACCATGGCGATGGTCGCGAGCTGCAGGCTGTTGACGATCGCGCCGAAGGAATCCGAGGAGGTCATGGCCTGGTTGTAGTGCGCGGTGGTGAAGGCCGTGGGCAGCACGGTCTTGTACCACTGCCCCGGCGCGGTCAGGCTGGTGAAGATCACGCCAAGATGAGGCAGGATGGCGACGAGCGTGACGAGCGTGAACGCGCCGGTGGCGATCCACTTGCGAGGACCTTGGATGATCTTCTCGCCGCCCGCGCGAGAGGCCTTGGAGTACATCGCGTAGGCCTTGCCGCCGAAGACGCTTCGGCCGAGCACATAAATAAGGATGGCCGAGCCGAGGAGGACGACAGTGAGGGCGTAGGGCTGAGCAGAGTTTTCGACTTCTTTGAGCCCGTAAAAGATTTGCACGGGCGCGACGTTGTAGAAATCGAACATCAGCGGCGTGCCCAGCTCGGTGAAGCTCCAGATGAAGACGATCGTTGCGCCAGCGAAGATCCCGGGGCGGACCAGCGGCAGGGTGATACGAAAGAAGCGCCGCCGCCACGATGCGCCGAGGTTCTCTGCGGCCTCGTCAAGCGCGGGGTCGAGGTTGGCGAGAGCAGCCGTGGCGTTCAAATAAATGATGGGGTAGAGCGAGAGTGCTTGGAGCCCGACGACCCCCCAGAACTTGGCTTGGCCGAGGATGTCCCACTCGACCCCCAGGAGCGCGTTGAGTGAGCCCTGCCGGCCGAGGATGGCACGGACGCCGATCGCGCCGACGAAAGGCGGGATGATCATGGGGACAAGGATCGCGGCGTTGAAGATTTTTTTGCCCGGGAAGGTGTACCCGGCGGAGAGGACGGCCAGCGGGACCGCGATCAAGATGGTGACCACGGTGGTGGTGGCGGCGAGGGTGAGAGAGTTCCAGAGACAGTTGCGGAGAGTGGGGTCTTTGAAGACCATCGCGACGTGGCGGCCGGTCCAGCCAGTTCCGGAGACGATGTTGTCCGCGAACCCGCCGCGGACGGTAAGGAAGATGGGATAGAGGAGCGTGACGGCGAGGAGCGCGACGACGCCGATGAGCAGGCCGTAGTGCCACGCGAGGCGGACGAGTCGGGCTTGGGTCGAGCCGTTCATGGTGGGCAGTGTATGACGAGGTAGTCTCGTCTGCTCAGCAGTTCGTCATCGGATGTTCGTGATCAGAAGGTCGTCATCAGCAGGACGTCATCAGCACGTCGTCATCAGCACGTCGCCTTGAGCGCTTCGGGCCCGAGGGTCTGAATGGTGAGCCTGCCGATCTTGCGTCGAGAGAGGTAGGCGTTGACGCGGTCGAGGGTGACGCCGTCAACCTCGCGAGCAAGTTCTTCGAGGCTGCGTGGGCGGCCGAAGCGGAACTGGTCGGCGGCGAGCGAGGCGGCGCGAGCCGCGGTGGATTCTCCGCTGAAGACCAGGCGGCTTTTCATGCCGACGACGGCGCGGTTGAACTCGTCGGGGCTGATCGCGCCAGCGGGGGTGTTGACGCGTTCCATCTCGGCCAAGAGCACGTCGAGAGATTCTTGCGCCCGCTCGGGGGTGGTGCCGACATAGCCGGTGACGGACCCGTAGTCGCGGTCGCCGCGGTATCCAGCGCTGACGGAGTAGCAGAGAGCGCGTTTCTCGCGAACCTCTGTAAAGAGGCGGCCTGACATGCCGCCGGAGAGGACCGAGAGGACGATCTTTTCGAGCAGGCTGTCGGGGTGAACCTCGGAGGGTGCATCTTGAACGACGACGATCTGGACCTGGTTGGTCTGATCGACCTCGTGAGCGTAGCCGCGCGAGGCGTGAGTGCCGATGGAAGGCTCGGGAGTGTTGCCGGTCCATCCCTTGAGCGTGCTGTTGAGGACATCGAGCAATGCGGGGGTGTTGACGGCGCCAGCGACGGCGAAGATCGATCGGCCCGGGACGGCGAGTTGTGACCAGGTGGACGCGAGGTCGTCGCGAGTGAGCGCGGTGAGCCCGGGCTCGGTGCCCATGCCCGAGCGGTTGATGGGCGTGGGAAGATGGCGAAGGCGTGCGCCCAACATGCAGCGCTCGGTCGGGTCGTCCTTGAGCGAGTCGAGCGATTGCAGCGCGAGGTCGCGTGCCGGTTCGATCGAGTCGGCGTCGAAGCGCGGGCTGCGCACCATGTCGACGATCAGCGGAAGAGTCTCGACGAGGCGCTCTCCGAGCAAAGTCGCGCTGATTTTGAAAAAAAATATTCCGGGCTCTGCGGAGCGCCCTGCGCCGAGTCTGTCCATCGCGTCGGCCCAGGCGCGCGAGTCACGATCGCCCGCGCCGCGCATAAGGATCTCACCCCACATCGCGCCCATGCCTTGGCGGTCCTCGGGCTCGGTGGCGATGCCAGCGGGGATCATCCACGTGAGCGCGGCGGAGCGCACGCCGTCGATGTGCTCGATGAGCAGCGGCGTGCCGCAGTCGAGCGTTCGAGTCTCTTGGCGTGCCATGCAAATTCCTTTCGGGGCTTGAAATACAGTGGAAAAACGAAGGTCGCGATTTCGGTCGTGAGCGCGAGCGCAGCGTTGGCCGAGCGCGCGAGGGCTCCAGAGTCTATCGCCTCCGCGCGCTCGACGGCGCGAAGTGGTTGGTTGATGTTGAGCGCGTGATCGGTGGTGTGCGCGCGAGCCGAGCGCGAGTGTGACGGCGCGCGCTGCGCTCGCGCGCGACGTGCGTGTGAGCGCGCGCTGCGAGCGCGCGAACGATGATGTGCGCGACAGGTTGTCCACAATTCTGAAAATTTTGCGCGCTGTCTTGACGTGAAGACTCAAGAAAGATGTGGTATGTTCCCGATAACACTTGCATGTCGGTGAGCTCACGCCTCGGCGGCGCGCAGCACAACACACCGACGAAGACTCTGTTCAGGAGATGATCATGGCGAAGAAAGTAGCGAAGAAGGCCAAGAAGAAGACCGCGAAGAAGGCCAAGAAGAAGACCGCCCGCAAGTAAGCGGCCCCCCTCTCAGGAGGGAGGGATCGGTGGTGGGCCGACGAAGATCTTCTCGACCCGCCAGCCCGGAACACTTCTCACCGGGCGGATCCCACAAGAATCACAATTCGAAATCTTGCGATCACGGGGCCGAGAGATCGGCCCCGTGTTCATTTTTGCCTCCGGCCGGTCAGGGAGTGACGCACTCCACGGCGTGCGAGAGGGCAATACTTCACCGTGCATCCTGACCAGAGGCCCGACCGAAGGCCCGATCAATACCTCGACGTTCGCCTCGATCGCGCGTCCCCGTCGCACGGGCTGCGGATTCTCCGCCGTCATTACTCGTGCAAGCTGCGGTTTGGGGAGCTGTTGATCGATTGTCGCTACGTGCTGGACCCCGCGACGGGCAGGCCAGTCATGCCGGTGCCGGCGCAGGTGCTCTGCGAGAACCGTTCGCCATCGGACGACCCAGATGCCGAGGTGGTGATCTTCGTGCCCGACGACAGCACCAGCGAAGCGGCCGAGGCCTTGCAGATTCTGGCGTTGCCCGAGCCGATCGAGCCGCGGGCGCATGAGGCGGGCGACCGGTACCTGGTGTACCACGGCGCGGCCAACGAACGGTGCTGGGCGGCGTTGAGCGTGCAGAGCGTTCGTTGGCACGGCGCGGTGGTGAGCGGCGAGGAGATGCTGACGCCCAACCCGTTGCGAGGCGTGGAGCCGAGAGTCTGCAAGGCGCTCAACGCGGATCCGGGGCGGATCGGTGTTGCGTGTCAGCGCGCAACAGGCACCTTGCCGATGACGCCGCTGGTGGTGGGGGTGGACCCGGACGGGATCGACGTTCGGGCTCGCTTCGGGGTGATTCGGATCGAGTTTGGAACTGCGGCGCTCTTGGTCACGGATCTTTCGGCGCGGCTGGAAGCGCTGGGGCTGCGATGGACGCCGTGACAGATGATCGCGGTGGGTCGAGGCGAGTTTCGATGGACGACAACCTTCGAGCGATCAACGGAAACTTTTCTGAGCGGAGCCTGGTCCATGCAGCCACTGGCCACGACGACCGGACCGACGACTGGGCCGACGACCGGACCGATAGCTCGACCGTCGGCTCGACCGACGACCGGGCTTTGCGAGTCGCACGCACACATCCCCGCGCACGGGCGAGCATTGTCGATGCTGAACCTCGCGACCTGTTCCAGCGACCTCGAGTGCCTTGATCGACTGAAAGCTGAAGCTTCGAAGCTGAAGGCGGGCGAATGGGTGCTGGCGTTCGGAGCGCGCACAGAATCGTGGACCGACCGTCGCTGGCCGACGCGGGCGGAGCTTGACGCGGCGATCCCGGATCGTGCGTGCGCGGTGATGTCGTTCGATCATCACGCGGTGTGCGCGAACTCTCGAGCGATGACGAAAGGTGGGTTCGACGAGGCGAGCCGAGACCCGGCGGCGGGCGTCATCATGCGTGATGCGCGCACTGGAGTTGCCACGGGGTTGTTGCTGGAAACGGCGGCGTACGCGGTGTGGAACGCGGCACCCGAGCCTGCGGCGGCGCAGCGCGACGAGCACGTGCGGCTTGCGCTCGCGGATCTAACGCGGCACGGGTTCGTGGAGGTACACGACCTGCTCTCGCCCGATTGGCTCGGGCCGACGCTGGCGGCGCTGGACGATCGTGGTGAGTTACCCGTGCGTGTCAAACTTTTTCCAGCGGTTGCGAGGTTGGCGCGGGCGGTCGAGGCGTCGAGGTCGTGGCGTCGTGATCGGGTGGAGCTCGCGGGAGGGAAGTTGTTTGCGGATGGGACGTTGAACAGTCGGACGGCGTGGATGTTGAGGCCGTATGCGGACCCGCTGCCCGAGATGCCGTGCGGGAAGCCGATGGCGACGCGCGAAGAGATTGCGTCGGCGCTGCGATTGACGGAGAGCTTTGGCTTGCCACTGGCGACGCACGCGATCGGTGACGGCGCGGTGCGTGCCGTGCTCGATGCGGTGGAGGAGGTTGGGCGCGAGCGCGAGAAGAACTCGGCCGGGCCGAGACATCGGATCGAGCACGCGGAACTTATCGATGAGGCGGACTTAGGTCGGTTTTCGCGGCTGAGGGTGGTGGCGAGCGTTCAACCTTGCCATCTTTTGACGGACATCGAGGCGTTGACGCGGTCGCTGCCGGACCGGCTTGGTCGAGTGCTCCCGCTGCGGTCTCTTATAGATGATGGGTGCGAGCCGGGCGATCTGCTTGTGTTCGGTTCGGATACGCCAATCGTTCGGGCTAACCCGGAAGACAGCGTGCTGGCGGCGACGGAACGGCGTCGGGAGGGAATGGCGCGAGAAGAATCGATCGCACCTGAACAGAGTATTACTTTGGAGGAGGCGTGGAGAGCGTTTGGTGGTCGATAAAACCAGGTACGAACGAGGTCCGCCTTGGACCGGTAAGCGGGTCGGCCTGAATTCTGGTTGATGAACGACTTCTCGGCCGACATACACACCAAATCAGCGGTGGTGGAAACACTATCGCCGCGGGCGTGGTACATGAGGTTGGGTAAAAATGGAGCGGCGGTGGCCGTTTCAGTCTGAGGACGTGAAGTCTGAAGCGGTCCGGCGGCCGTTGATGTATCGGTCTGGCCGCAGGTTTGCACGATGGTCGGGGCAATGGTTTGGGTGATGGTCGGGGCGATGGATCGCTCTGGCGGTTGGTTGAGCGGAGCACACGTCTTCTAAAGGAACTCGCTGATGAAACAATCTTCTTCCGCTGCACGTCGTCGGATCGACAAAGCTCGCCTGACTGGGATTTCCGGCGGGCTCGAGACGCTGGAGCCGCGGCAGATGATGGCGGCGGACCCGGTGACGCCAGACAACCCGCTGTGGGTTGCGCTGCCGGGGACGGCCACGATCGACGGCGTGCTGAACGAGACAGCGTGGTCAAGCGCGTTCACGCTGGTTCGGTCGCAGTCATTCCGAGACCAGAGCAGCGCGACGCTGAAGATGATGTATGGTTCCACAGGTTTGTACGTGGCGTTTGACGTGAAGGATACGAACCTGTGGGCGGACGGCCGGGGCGCGGGGATCGCGCAGCGTTGGGAGATCGAGACCGACGACGCGATGGCGTTGTACTTCGATCCGAACAACTCGCGCGACGAGTATCTGCAGAGCGGCGACCGCGTGTTCGGCGTGAACACGGGGAACCCGGAGGACCTGCCGATCAACCCGTTCGGGAACAAGCTGGTGT
>CAZIMT010000033.1:3996-24035 GCA_964540295.1 uncultured Phycisphaeraceae bacterium | reverse complement strand
GCCAAGGTGCTCGTGCTGAACAAGCTCTACGTCGCGATGCGAGTCATCTCGGCCCGGCGTGCGTTCTGCTTGCTCGTCAACAACATCGCCGAGGTGATCCACGTTGACCAAGGGCCCAGCGGCCACCAATTTCTCAATTACGATTTCGAAAGCTGGGCCGAGGTCGCGCAGCTGCAACGCCAGTTCGAGCCCGAGCGGCACGACTGGGTGCGGACGGTGCGTTACGAGATCGCGGTGCCGCGGATCATCCGCCTGATCGGCTACGACCGTCTGCCGGACCAGATCGTGAAGCTGAATCGGCGGAACCTGTTCGCGCGCGACCGCAACCTGTGCCAGTACTGCGGGCGAGTTTTCCCCACGGCCGACCTGTCGATCGACCACGTCAAGCCGCGTGCTCAGGGCGGCGGGAACACGTGGGATAACCTAGTGTGCGCGTGCATCCGGTGCAACGCCCGCAAGGGAGGCCGAACGCCCGAGCAGGCTCGCATGTCGCTCGTTCGTCGTCCCGAAAAGCCTAAGCGCAATCCGCTGATTACGCTCCGGCTGGGGCACGAGAAGTACGCGTCGTGGAAGGCGTTCCTAGACCATGCGTACTGGTCGGTGGAGCTGAAGTAGCGAGCTGCCTTGTGGTGGGGGAGGTTTGTAACCTGCCTCTTCAAGACAGGCACCTTGCAAACCTGTCCCACCATGAAAGACAGGCAGGTTAAAAACCTGCCCTACTGAAGAAATTGAGGGTTCGAAGTGAGCAAGAAAACCAAGTCCAGCCCGCGCTCGGGCCGGGCGTCTTCCCGCGTTGTCGCTCCCGGTGTTTCGCTTTCGCCGCCCAAGCCCGACCCCAAGGCGGCCGGGTTTCTCGCAGACGTGCGCAAAAAGATCGACGCCATGGACCGCAAGCTCGTCAAGCTGCTCAACGAGCGTGCCGAGCTGGTGGTGCACGTGGGCAAGCTCAAGCGCAAGGCCGGGCTGCCAATCTACACCCCGCACCGCGAGGCGCAGGTTCTCGAAAAGGTCATCGGCCTGAACAAGGGACCGCTGCCCGAGCGCGCGCTCGAAGGCGTCTATCGCGAGCTCATGTCCGGCAGCTTCGCGCTCCAGCAGCCGCTGCGGATCGGTTTCCTGGGCCCGGCCGGTTCGTACTCGCACATGGCGGCCGTCAAGCAGTTCGGGAACTCCGTCGAGTTCGAGGACATGCACGAGATCGCTGGCGTCTTCACCGAGGTCCAGCGCGGGCACGTGAACTATGGGCTGGTGCCGATCGAAAACTCGACCGGCGGCGGCATCGTCGAGACGCTCGACGCTTTCCGCGACGGAAAAGCGCACATCTCGATCTGCGCGGAAGTTCAGATCGCGGTTCACCACCAGTTGCTCGCCAACTGTCCGCCCAAGGCCGTGAAGAGGATCCACTCCAAGCCCGAGGTCTTCGGGCAGTGCCGGCTGTGGCTCTCGACCCAGTACCCGGGCGCTGAATTGATCCCGGCGGCCAGCTCAAGCCGGGCCGCCAAGACCGCGGCCGACGAAACGCAGACGGCCCTGGTCATCGGCCAAACCCCGAACACAGCCGCGATCGGGTCGGAACTCGCGGGGCAGATTTATGGACTCAAGACACTCTTCGCCAAGATCGAGGACAACCCCGGCAACATCACGCGGTTCTTTGTCATCTCGCGCCAGAAGTCTGAGCGGACGGGGGACGACAAGACGTCGATCATGTTCACCACGGCCGACAAGCCGGGGGCGCTGGTCAGCGTGCTGGGGGTCTTCGAGCGGGCAGGGGTCAACCTGAGCCACATCGACAAGCGCCCCAGCGGCCGGAACAACTGGCACTACACCTTCTTTCTTGATGCTCTCGGGCACCGCGACGACCCGATCATGGCCTCGACCATCCGCGAGGCGACGGCCCACTGCCAGAGCCTGTCTGTCATGGGCAGCTACCCGCGATCTAAGCGAATCCTGTAGTTGAAAAGCGATCGCCGAGAATCCTGTCCAGATCGAAAATACGGATCGAAAGACTCGAGGAATCTCAGAAACTGTCAAATTGGTGGAAACCTTCCGAGCCGCGCTCCGTATCGAATCCATTGGTGGACGGCCGGGCCGGACTTCGCACGCTGGCGTGAATGGCTTTCCCCACGGTTGGTCTCGCGCCGCAAGGTGTGGAACCACCGCACAGCGGCCCAGCGAGCTGTCGTGGACCATGAACCTCGAACCACATTGAGAGTGATCGGTGACGATCCGAGGGAAGATCTGGCGTCGCTCTTTGGTGCGGTTCAATCGGACGCTCCGGCTGCATCGCCCGGCAAGGCGGCGCGTCGCGTTAGTCGGTAGGCAAACTTTGGGTCGGCCAAAGAGTTTCAAGCGACCTTCAGATGAGACGAAGATGAACGCAGCCGAGGCAGATTCGATTCGTCTGGTTCGTTTGAGAAACCTTTCTCGAACGACCGCTCCGGGCGAGATCTCGGTTGAAGACTTGCGGCAGGTCGTGTACGTTGTACGGGCATGGTCGAGAGTCCGGCGGCGGGTCGCGAGGTATGCGAGCAGCCTGCGGCGGTCCGTCGAGGGGCTCTCGAGGTGGTTCGAACGATCTCGTCTTGCGGCGTGCCACCCGGGCACGCTGCCTGAGCGGGTCAGTCGGGGCGAGGTGAGCTTGAGCAAACAGGCGGCCTTTAAACCGAGTTTGAGCCCCAGCAGTGTTTCGTCGGTCGGGCTGGGACGGCTTCAGGCCGAGCGATTGAGGATGGTGTCGGTTGTGCGGATCGCTGTGGCTGGTTAAGGCGGTTGGTTGAGGCGGTTGGTCGAGACGGTTGGTAAGAAGTAGTCCTAGAACTCGTCTGTGTCTGTCCCAAGCCCGTGAGCTTGTGTTGAGGAGTGGTCATGAAGAAGTCGCGCCAAGTGAATCGTCCCCTTCTGCGTTCGGGCCGCAACTCCAAGGGGGGGCTGGCCAAGGGCGGCGCTCGGTTGGCGTCGATGGCTGGCGGATCGGGTCGGCCCGTGGTGGACCAGCTCGAGCCTCGGCAACTCTTGTTCTCGCTGACGATCTCGCCGACGGACGTGGACCCCAACACGGGAATCGGCACGGTCCGCGCCGTCTTTGCCTACGCGATACCGAGCGCGTTCACCAACGCGCAGATTGTGAATAACGCCCCCACGGTCGTGGACGAAGATTTCAACGACGAGTTCCCGCCGACCCCAGGTGCTCCGCTTCCCAACGTGCAAAACTTCCCGAGCGGGCGTGTGCTGCTGGGCTCTTTCATCCGCATCAACCACAACATCATCCCAACGTCAAACTTCCAGGTCCGGGCCGTGCTCGACAACGTCGGCGCTCCGACGGGCGAGCGGTTCCTGCAGGCTAGACCGGACATCGGCCAGTTCTTTGAGTTCCGCCCCCAGACCCAAGGCGGCCTGAGCCAGGGTGTGTCGAGCATGACGTTCACGGTCCGGGGGGCGCAGGGCTCGAGCGCGGGATTGGACGCGGCCAGGTTCTCGGTTCAGTTGTTCTTCCGTGGCGTGGTCACCCAGACCTTTACGGGCGCTCAGCTGCTAGCCCAAGGCAACGGCACCGGCGTTGGTCGATTCACGTTCACGGCGAACACGGCAAACCCGGCCTTTGACGGCCTGCGCATTCTCGCCACCGATACCGGGGCGGACGCGTTCATTGTGGACGAACTGCAGTACACAGCACCGGCAGGAAACTTTGTTGAAAATATCGTGAATCGTGTGAGCCCTACCGCTGAAGTGTTCTTCTCAGGCAGGGTCGGCTCTTCGGCCCGGTTTCTTGATCTCTACGGTCGAGAAATATTCCAAACAATCGCGCTAGGAGTTCCCAACGGCGGCACGCTCGCGCTGGGTGATCTCAACGACGACGGCATCCCCGACATCAACGACGGCATCGGCAGCATCACGCTCGTCAACGCCGACGAGAGCACGTCGCTCACAATATTCGGCGGCCTCACCGCCGCATCGACGACGCCCGACGCCGACGTCGATTTCTTCGAGGGTGGTTTCGCGTACAAGCGAATCGAGAACCTCACTTCCGGGCTCTACGACTACTTCGAGGCCACCGGCGGGTTCGGGTTTGATATCGACAACACGATCCCCAACACCCCGCCAGCCGTCCACGGGCTGCCCGGCAACTCGGGCAGCGTCATCATCGGCAGCCCGATCGTCCGGGACAACACCAACGCCGCGACGTACAACCCGAGCGGGCTCCCGCTTGTCAACGGTGTACAGCGCCAAATCCCAATCACCAGCGGGTTCGCGAATCCCACGCAGGGGATCTTTGTCCAAGGCAACCGCAACATCGGCGGCATCTACATCCACGGAATGCTCTTCGGGTCTTCGAACTTCACCGGCTCGGTCGAGCGCATCGTCGTTTCCAATCTTTACGGCTCTATCACCGTCGCCGGAGACCTCGGCACACTCATCGTGGCAGGCGAAGCGGGGACTTGGCAGCGTGACGTCGGGCGGGCCGAGATCCGCGGCTTTGTCAACGGGATCTTTCACACCGTCAACCCGGCGGCCAGCGCGGACGTGCAGGTGAAGACATTCGGTCAGCTCATCGTCGGGCGCACCGTGGGCGAGATCTCGATCGGCGGTCGCTCCCTGCTCGATATCACGGTCCAGGGGATCGTCAGCGATCCAGTCAATCATCCCGCGCGGATCTCATCGACGTATTTCGAGAAAGAGTACATCTACTCCAACGACCCGGCGACGCCCGAGCCAGAAACCGATATCGCGATCACTCTCGCTGCGAACGGCTGGTCGCTGCCCAATGCTCAGCGCGAGAGCGAACGCAGGAGATTCACCCAGGCCGATCAGTCCTTGATCTTCGGCAGCGGCTTCTATCGCAACGACGCGCTGCTCAGCGCCGAGTGGCTCAACACGCTGGGCACCGGCACACGCGTCATCGGCGACCTCAGCGGCCGGAGCAAGATCAACACCCAGGACGACCAGTCCGACGTCTACGCCTTCGCGTCCGACGGAACGACGCCCATCTCGATCGAAATGGCTGGCTTCTTCTACTTCCGCATTCTCGACGAGAACGGCCGCACCGTCGCGGCGCCCAGCATCACTCGCGGTTCGATCAGCAACCAGTTCGTTCGATACCAACCCACGACCCCGGGCGTCTACTACGTCGTCGTGACCGATCCGTCCGGGGACGACGGCGGGTTCGCCGTCACACCCAACTACTCGTTCACGATCTTGGGCATGGCCCCGGTGACGCTGGGCTCGTACCGTACGGGCGGGAACAGCGGCTCGGGCGCTATCACTCGTTCGAGCGTGATCCTGAACAACTCCATCAACGTGCTCTCGGGCAACGTCGGCTCGATCCGTATCGGCACGGGCCGGGCCAACAACGCGGGCGCGGGCGAGATCTCGACGCAGGACATCAGCAACTCGACAGCGCCCGACGCGGACGCGTTCCAGGACTGGCTCAGCGGCTCGTTCAACATCCCCGGAAACTTGTACAACATCACGACCGGCTCGGACACCGGCCGCTCGGAAGTGGCCACAGGCGCTTTCGCGAACGGCTTTGTCGATATCACCGTCGGCGGCGACTTCGGCTCGTTCATCACCGGGCAGTCCGCCTTGGCAGGCCGGGGCCCCACCGAGGGCGACGTGAACTTCTTCACCCTCCGCGTCGGCGGCCGGATCGCGCTCATCGACGTGCGCGGCGCCAGCGGGATGGATTCTGAGTCGACCCCGATCACCAGTCTGGGTGGTTCCGCGGGCACCACGCAGTACCTCTCCGGACGCAGCGGCGGCAACGGCGACATCGGGCTCGTCCGCTACGGATCGCACATCGCCAACGACGCCGTGCGCATCAACACCAGCCCCGGCTCCACCGTCGGCGGCATCCTCGTCAGCCAGGACGTCGACCTTGAGGCCACCAACATTCTGACAGGCCTGTTCGACGGTAACGTCGGCGTCCTGACCAACATCGGCTCGGGCTCGGACGTGCGCTTCGTGGACTTCCCGCGTATCGAAACTAACGGCGCGTTGGACGTGACGACCAGGCTGATCGTCGGCCAAGTGGCAACCTTCGTGGACGACGGCGGCGGGCAGGTCCGCATCCGCGTGGTCGGCAACGCGGCCAGCAACGGCCTCATCGCTGGCGTGGTCCGCGTCCTGCCCATCAACGGCTCGCAGGGCGTGGCGATCGGCCAGATCAATGTTGATCTCACCGGCAACGGGTTCGGCGGGCTCACACTCGAGATCGAGAGCGTCGGCGCGGCGGGCTCGACAGACGTGACCTCGATCGGGCGCATCATCGTCACGGCCGCAGACCCGCTGGTCTCAGGAATCACCATCCGCGGAAATGTCCAAACCGACGTGTGGCGGATCGACGGGCTCGCTCCGCTTCTGTTCGTTCGCAACGAAACGCCCTTGGGCGACATCGTTATGTTGAACTTGGCCGGGCTCACCACGCTGAACATCGTGACCGGCGACCTAGGCCGGACGCAGGTTCCCGCGTGGGGACCTAGGCTGATCGGTTCGTTCCTAGGCATCGGCGCCGCGGGCAACACAAGCCTGACCCGCGAGCAGCCGCTGACACTCCCCGCGCCGGACTTGCTCATCGACTTCAGATGGGACGGCACGACGACCTATCGCCCCGTCGACCGAGCGAACATCGACATTCCCTTGGCGTCGCTTGACGATATCGGCTCACCGTTTGATCCGTACCTGAACGGGCTGCTGGTGCGCACGGGCGTGCTAGACACGGTGAACGTGGGCGGCGCGGTGGGCGACGTGATCGCGCTGGCGGGCAACATCATCCGGGTCAACGCGAACTTTGATCGCGTCACGCCAGCGAGCCGCTTCGACGGCATCGTGGGGTCGATCTACAGCGGCGGCAGCATCTCGCGGGTGGACATCGGCGACGGGCTTGCTCAGCGTGACCAAGCCCCGCTCTCGACCACCGGCATCTTCGCGCTCAACGACATCGTTCGCGTGCTCAGCGAGAACTCACGCGTCGCGAACATCTCCAGCTCGATCATCGCCGCCAACAGCATCGCTGGCGATTTGGTCAACGACGGGATCGACACTATCGACCTCCGCGGCGGCGGCTCCATCACTCGCGCGTTCATCGGGTCCAAGAACATCGACGCCTTCTGGGTCAGCTACAATTACAGCGACATCAACACCAACTCTGACGCCTACGGCGACATCAACCTGATCAACATCGCCGACGGCAACCTCTTCAGCAGCGAGATCCAGACAAGTTCCGTCCGAAACATCACCATCACCAACGGTTTCTACGACGCGACATTCACCAACGCGCGAGGGGACATCGGCACCATCAGCGCGACCGGCTTCCGCAACTCGACCCTCAAGGGAACCGACGTCGAGTTCAGCCCCAACGCCATCCAGGCCGCCCGCAACCTGGGCACGCTGACCACCACGGCCCGGGCTGGCACCATCGCCGACCTGATCTTGGACATCAAGGGATCAGTAACGAGCGAGATCTCGTCGCTCAACTTCGACCGTGTTGACCTTGACGTCGACAACACGCTGCCGCTGCTTCGCGTCGGCAACGACTTCCGCGCCAGCAAGCTCGCCGCTGGCACGGTCGCCAGCATCACGGTCGGCCGCAGCATCCAGTCGTCCAAGATCATCGTGGCCGGGCCTCTTCCGAGCATCACGGTGGTGGACAGCATCGTCAACGCCGACATCGAGGTCAGCGGGCCCGACGGGCGGATCGGAACGATCACGGCCCGGAACCTCATCAGCGGATCGGTCAGGTCCGCGGGCCCGATCGACACCATCGATTCCACGGCTGGCGATGTCCGCTTGGCGGTCACCACCACCAGCCCCCGTGGCAACGTCAACATCCTTCGGGCCCGGGGCGACCTAGACCTGACCACGGATATCTCGGGCACCGTGAACACGCTGATCGCAGGCCGACACATCGGCAACCGGGCCAACCCAGGCGCGATCGTGATCCGCGGGAACCTCCAGAACGCGACCGCAGGCGGGCAGTTGTACTCCGACCTGCGCGTCGGTCAATCGATCACCGGGCAGGTGAGCACGTCCATCGTCGCGTCGTTCCCCAGCAACAACCTGGTGGGCAGCGGCTCGATCATCGCGTTCGGCTCTATCAACGCGGTCAACAGCGTCGGCGACTTCGGCGGCGACATCATCAGCTACTCGGGCGGCATCAACACCATCAACATCTTCGGCGGCTCCTTCCTCCCCAACCGCACGATCGCGGCCTACGCGGGCTCCATTAACCTCGTCGCCGTCACCTTTGGCAACCTTTACGGGAACATCCACGCCGACCAGATTCTCTACAACGTCACCGTCACCGCCGACCAGTTCAGCATCTTTGGCGATATCGGCGTCAACCCCAAGTACAACACGCAGCAGGCCTACGACAACTTCCGCAACCGACTCCCAGTCGGGATCGCGCCCGGCGTTGCGGTGCAGGGGCCGCGCATCACCGCTGGCTGGAACATCGGGCGGGTGCTGGTGACCAACGGTTCGATCTTCGAGGCCACGATCATCGCGGGGCGCGCGATCGGCACCATCGAAGTCCGTCGCGGGGCCGACGTCGAGCCCAACGCTGCTCTCGAGATCCCGGTTACCACGCTCGACAACGGCAACATCACGACCGACGGGCAGACCGTAACGATCGGCAACACGATCGCCGCGGGCGACTCGATCTTCTCAATCAATGTCCAGGGCGACCTGAACCTCGCGTTCATCCTCTCGGGCACGGTGAACTTCGGGGCTGACCAGTACCCGGGCGGCATCGGCGCCAACCGCGACACGATCAAGTGGGGCTTCATCGAGTCGATCAGCGTACGGGGCAACGTGTACGCGCTTGTGATCTCCTCGGGCATGGACACGGGCGTGGACGGGATTTACAACACGGCCGACGACCGTGTCGAGCCCGGCGCGTCGCGGATCAACACGGTCACGCTGGCCGGAGCCGCTTCGTTCGTCAGCGTCTATTGCGACAGCATCAACCCCGCCCTGCAGGCCGACACTCGGATCTTCACCGCGGGCCCGCGGCTTCAGCTGGTGGATGACAACATCGATCCGGTCCTTTCCATCCCCGGCACGCCGATCGGGGCCGGTGGGCTCTCGTTCACACGCGGCTCCGAGAGCGGGACGGTCTTCTTCTCGGGCCCCGGCGAGGCGTTCTACGACGCGAGCACCTATCGCGTGGTGGTCGTCAACAGCAACTTCAACTCGAACCTCACCGTCAACGTCACCTCAGCCAACGGAGCGCTCACCGACTTCCGCATCGTCAGCAACGACGACGCCACCATCAACAGCGTGGTCGTCAACGGCGATCTCCGCGGCAACTCGCTCATCGACTTTGACTCCTACGTCGGGAGCATCAGCGTCCGCAACTTCTCGGGCACAGGCTCGATCAGAGTCGGCCAAGACGTCGCGACCATCACGCTCGGTGATTTCCTCGGCGGAACTCTCGCCGCCAACTACATCGCCACGGTACGGATCACCGGAAACTACGGCGCTCTCGTCGCGACCACCCGCGACGAAGCCCTCATCAGCGTGCTGTCGGCCGGAAGCATCGCCATCGGTGGCGCAAACCGCGGGGCGATCAATTCCGAACGAGACATCGGTTCCTTCACCGTCGGCGAGATCGTGGACAGCGCCACGCTCCGGGCTGGCGGAGCGCTCGGGGCGGTCGACGTGGGTGCGACCTCACGCACCTGGATCTCGGCTGGCGATTCCATCGCGTCAGTCAACGTCCGCGGCAACTTCTTTGATTCATCGATCCTGGCCGGTGGCGACCTGGGATCAGACACCGAGTTCGGAGGCTTCGGGCTCGACGCCGACACCGTCCGCACCGGCTCCATCGGCCTCGTGACCGTCGCCGGCGATTTCGCCGAGTCCGACCTGGCCGCAGGCATCCTCCGCGGTGCCGACGGGTTCTTCGGCACCAGCGACGACAACCTCGCCGAAGGTCGCTCGACCATCGGCAACGTCACGATCACCGGCCGCATCGTCGGCTCAACGCGCAACAGCGAGTCGTACATCATCGCATCAACCGGCAGGCTCGGCGTCGTCACCATCGGCGGCGTGGCTGGCGTCTCCTCGGGCAACTTCAGCGTCACCACGGAAGTACTCCCGCCGCTGCCCTTCGCGGTCACCGATCTTCGCGTCACGCAAGACGCTCGCGTCTACACCGCCGCCATCCAGTTCAATCAGGCGATCGATTCCAGCACCATCGGCGCTGCCTTGGGCGTGTACGAAGTTCGAGGCCCGGCCCAGACCGAGATCCGCCTCGTCAACGGCGTCGATTACACCCTGACCTACAACTCCGCGACCGACACTGTGCTCGTCCGATTTGCCCCGGCCATCACCAACCGAGCCCTGCCCGAGCAGACCGGCGTTCCCGGACCGGGCGTCTATCGCTTCCGCCTTGAGCAGGCCTTGCTGCGAGCCCAGCTTGTCAACGCCCGCCTCGACGGGAACGTGGACGGCAAAGTGGGGGTCAACGACAACTACTCCGCCGACGACATCGTGGGTGACGCGGGCGACAAGCTCGTCAACCAGACCACAACCGTCCCGGGCACGACCACGACCGTGGACTTCCGGGCCGCGACCGACCTGAACGCGGTGCTCGACGACAACCGCACGCCCGACGGCCTGCCCGACATCAACAAGGTCTACACCCTTCGCGGAACCATCGGCGACCACAAGGACAACGACACCGACTTCTTCCGCTTCGGCGGCGACACCGACGTGTACCGGATCACTCTTCAAGCCGGTCAGACTCTCCGCCTCGGACAGGTCTTCGGGCCCGCGCGGCTCGTGAGCGTGAACCTCGTGGCCGACACTTCCAACGTCGGCCTGCGCGTGGGGCTGCCGTCGGATCTCGGCGATCTCACAAACGACACCTTCGAGCAGAACTTCCTCGTCAAGACGACAGGCACCTACTACATCGTCGTGGGCGCAGGCTCGGCCGAGTTCACCGATCCCAGCGTCGTCCCCAACCCCGACGCCCAGCCCAACACAGTCGGCAACTACAGCTTCACCGTCCAAGTCTTCGACGACGGCGACTCGGGCTTCAACGCCACCACCGACGCTGGCAACGGCACCAACGTTGTCAACGCACCCGCTCCCACCACCTTCGCCGGTGTCGACGGAGTCTTCGGCACCGCCGACGATCTCCCGTCTGTCAGCATCGGCGGGTACGTCTTCACCTACTCACGCGGCGCCGACGGCCGGGCGAACACGGCCGACGACCTCGTCTCGGGTACCGATTCCTCTGGAAAAATCGCTTCCACACGCACCGGCACCGGCGTGCAGACCTCCGTTATCAACGCCGCGATCGGCCCCGCCGGGCACACCGGCGTGCCCCAGACAGTCTTCGCCGACGTGGATATCTTCCATCTCAACAACCGCCTCCCCATCGCCACCGGGAGCAAGGTCCGCATCACGGTCCAGCTCACCTCGCTGGGAGCCGATCTGGGGAGCCGCAACCAGGCCAGCGTGCTCAACACGTTCACGACCCTCGCTCTCGCTCAGGATCTTCGGCCCAACGTTCAGTTCGCGCTCTTCGACACCACCGATTCCACCGGCGTCGACGACGCTCGACTTGTCTTCTCGCCCACCGACTTCTCGTCCAACGGCGGAAGGCCCGGCACCCTCGTCGCGGGCGACAACGCCACCTACGGCTTCGACGCCAGCGGCGACTTCTTTATCGAGTTCATCGCCCCCGGCCGTCAGGGCAACGCCACCCAGAACGCCACCTACGCCGTCTATCTCCAAGGCGCGTTCAACACCGACTATCGGATCCAGGTCGTCTCGAACGCGACCGACGGCGGCGTTAACTCGATCATCAAGACCAAGCAGAACGTGCTCATCGAAACCCGCGGCGGCTCGATCAACTGGCTCGAAGCCAGCGGGGCCGTCACGAACCTCTCCGGGTTCTCCGCGGCTGTTCTCGGCTTCACCGGCACGCAGGCCAACGGTCAGACCGTGCAGAACTTCCTCATCCAAGAGATCAGGAACGCCCTCCAGCAGGTCTTCGACGCCGCAGGCCTGCAGGTTAACTTCTCGACCGACCCGCGCGATTTCGAGTTCCAGGATTACTCAACGGTTTATCTCACCAGCAGCGCCGACCCTGTCTCTCTCAACTCCAGCCTGCGTTACGGGTTCAGCCAGCACAGCGACCCGTTCAACGCCGACAAGACCGACGACGCCGTCGTCTTCGCCCCCAGCCTCGCCAACCTCAGCTACTCACCTAACCAGGCCGACCTGGGGACGTTCGTACAGTCCATGACCGCCGCGGTTGGTCGTCGCGTGGGCGAGCTGCTCGGCCTCCGTATCACCGCCAACGACGACGAGGTGTTCACCACCAATCCCAAGTTCGACATCATGTCCGCCGGTGGCGTCATCGCCACCCCCGGTACCCTTAATACCTACGAGCTCAGCAACCAGAACCGCTTCCTCTCCACAGGGTTCGACACCGTCACCACCACCGACTTCTACCTCGGCCAGCAGAACGCCAAGTCCCTGCTCGACCAGATCCTGCTCGCTCGCTGACCAACGCCGACGAGCCCGACGGACGCCCCCGACGGTTGGTCGAATACAAACCCGGTATCTCAACACAACGTTCAAAGGGCACGCTCAACCAAGCGTGCCTTTTTTCTTCTTCATTCAACCAGCCTCATCGTTCAAGCGAACCTCGCGCGAACGTGAGATTTTCAGCGCTCCGCCACGCACGAGCGTGAGGTTCGTTCACAAAGCTCACTGACCAAGGTTCTCTACCGCTGGATCTCGTTCCGCACACGATCGAGCGCATCGCGGGCGGCCTGAGGCAACTCTCCGCTCCGAGAAACCGGCGAAGGCTCTCCAACCGGGCCCAGCGGTGCCAGCGATTGAGCCGCGACCGGGGTAGGCGTTCCGCCCAGCGACGCGTTGCCCAGCATCGTGGCCGCCTGCTGGGCCAGCTCGATCGTCTGCGACAGCGTCCGCGCGAGCTGCTCCTGCGTCTGCCGGGCCGACTCGATCCGGGCCGCAGAAGCTTCGATCGAGTTCTGGAGCGCGGCGTTCCGCGCGTTCTCCTCGTCGATGCGTGTCGCGGTGGTGTTGATCCAGTCGCCCAGCATCACCCGCGCCAAGTCGGCCTGCTTGCGGATCTCGTCGAACTGGTTGGCCGCCTTGACCGCCGAGGCCCGTAGGTCCTCGCCGCGCGACACCATCGCGCTCAGCGACGATCCATCGGCCCCGACCATCAGCCGCTCGGCCCGCTCGATCAGGTCGCGCAACGACTCGATCGACGCCGAGTGATCGACCTCGGGCGTGCGCACCTGTTCGACTCGCGCCGCTTCCGCCAACCGTGCCGCGTCGTCCACCCGCGCCGCCGCCAGCGCCGCCAGGTCTTCCATCCGCCGCAACCCGTCGCCCAATCGTGCGTCTAGGCGTTCATCCATCGCGCGCGACGAGGCCGCCGATTTTTCCGTCACGCTCCGAGCGAGCGCCGAAGCGATCACCTCGAACTCCGTCAGCTTGGCCTGAACACCTGCCTGAATTCGCACCCGCAGTTCGGTATGAAGCTGGTCGTGCAACTGCCCGTGCAATTGATCGTGCAGTTGGGTCCGCAGTTGGTCCCGGAGCTGCTCGCCCACCTGCTCCGCCAGCTCGCTCCGAACAAGATTGGCCGACGCCGCGGCGCTCTCACGCAGCGTGCGGCTGACCTCGCGTGCCCGGGCCTCGGCCGCGTCGAGCTCCGTCTTCCAGCCCGATCGCGCAGCGCTGGTCGTCGCGACCAGCTCGGCCGCGGCCCGCACCTGAAGAGAGAGTTCCGAACGAAGAGTGCCCAGCGACTCGGACATGCCGCGTTCGATCGAGCCTAGCCGTGTCGCAACGTCGCGTTCCATGGTGTTCGTTGCGGTTTCGAGAGCCGCAAGCCGCGGGCCGAGCCCGGCCGCAGCCGATTCGGACCGCTCCAACACCTCGCGGTGCGCGCCCGCGATCCGTTCCTGACTCTCCGCGACCTTGGCTAGTGCGAGCGCTTCAAGCCGCGCGGTCGCGGACTCCACCGCCTCGTCCAACCGCGCCTTGGACGTGGCTTGAAGCGCGGCCTCCCGCTGCTCGGCCGACTCGATGATCGCGGCCGCACGTCTCTCGACCTGCGCCAGCCGCTCGGCCATCAGCGATTCGATCGTCTTGTCCAGATGCTCCGCGAGCTTGACGCGGTCGGTCGTCAGCTGCAGGATCTGGTCGGCCTTGCCCAGCCGCTGTTCGAGGGTGGGTATGATCTTGACCGCGACCTCGAGCCGTGACTTGAGTTCCTTGGTCGCTTCGCGCAGGCTCTCGCCCAGCGCTTTGACGTCCGTGCTGGCCGTCGCCAGTGATTCCCCGCGGCCCGCCGCCTCACGGATCAGGTCTTGGAGCGTCGTCGAATAGTCTTCGAGAGCCCCCCGATCGATCACGCGCGGCGTGATGAACACCTCCTCCATCACACGCTCGACGTTCGGCACAGGATTCTTCGGTTGAGCCATTTCTATCCCCGGCTCGCGGCGAACGCCGCTGAAAGTCGGATCTCACGATCCATCACGAGAGTTGCATCGACCGATCTCTCGATGCCGCTCGCGTATCGGACGCGACCTCACGGTCTGATCGTCCTAACTTCCTAAGTTACCACAGTTATCCCGGGCGGTCACGTCAAGTTGTACTTGACCGTTTGTCCACTTCACGAATTCGGCCAGGTTTGCGAGCGATGAGGGGTAGCCCACCGCACGCGACTATCCTCCTTTGTGAAGCCCCCTGACCAACCATCGAGCCGATCTCGTTCCTCATCCTCCAAGCCGCGCTCTCGTCAGACGGTCCGAGGCCCGGGCAGACAGGCTCAAGCCAGCGGGTCCGACGGCGCCAGCAAGGGCGTTCGCTTGCAACGAATCCTGGCCGAGGCCGGGGTCGCCGCACGCCGCGTCTGCGAGCGCCTCATCGAGGAGGGGCACGTTCAGGTCAACGGCAAGATTGCCAATAAACTCCCGGTTTTCGTCGATCCTGACCACGATCACATCGAGGTAGATGGTCGCCCGATCGCGCGAAAAAAATCCGCACGCCCACGCCGCCTCTACATCATGGTCAACAAGCCCGCCCGCACGCTCACCACCGCCAGCGAAGAACCGGGCGACGAACGAACCACGATCTTTGATCTTGTGGACTACCCCGGAAAGCCTCGGTTGTTCGCCGTCGGTCGGCTCGACTACGAGACCACCGGGCTGGTCCTGCTCACCAACGACGGCACCATGGCCAACGTCATGACCCACCCACGCTACGGCGTGCCCAAAACCTACGAGGCGGTGGTCAAAGGCCTGCCCGACCAGATCTCGCTCGCCAAGCTGGAAAAGGACATCCACAAGGCCGCGCTGCGGGCGGCGGAAGAGGAAGGCTCGTCGCACGCGCCACGCGTCGAGCTGAAGATCACCAAACGCGATTCCGAAAAGACCATGATCGAGCTGACCTTCCGCGAGGGCAAGAACCCGCAGGTGCGGCGGATGCTGGCGATCGCCGGTTGGCCGGTGAAGAAACTCACGCATATCCGCTTGGGGCCGCTGGAGTTACGAGCGCTGGCGCTGGGCAAGTGGCGAGAGCTGGAGCGCGACGAGCTCGCGGCTCTCAAGAAGACCGCGGCCGCACTGACCAAGGGCGGCAAAAACCGCCAAGGCGGCAAACCGCCGACGGGCACGAAAGCGCCCGAGGCCCCGCTGGTCCCCGCCGGGCCGATCATCACGACCCGATCCCGAGCAAGTTTGAGGTCAGAAAAACGATCCATTTCGGTCGGGTCGGCCGACGACATCCGCGGGCGCGGGCCCTCCGAGCCGATCAAGAACAAACCTCGGCGGCTCGACCCGCCCCCATCCCACCACCCGCGCCCGGGCGGCCGGTTTTCCTCGCGCAGCTGACCCGCGCCCTTCAATACAGTCATGGCAATGCCCAACTCGCCAAGCCCAGAACCGCGAACCCAGCCCGCCGTCGCGCAGCCGCCGACCTCTCGGTCGGGGTCCGTCTTGAGCGCGATCGACAAGGGCCTGCGCCGCGTGGTCGAGCACCCCAGCGTCCCGCGCCAGTTCTGGCACATCACGCAGCTCGTCGTGGTGGGGGCCAAGCGAGTCCAGATCCCGCGCATGGCCGCCGCGTTGTCCTATCGCACCCTCTTCGGGCTGATCCCCGTGCTAGTCGTGGGCATCATCTTCATCGCCGCGTTCTCCAGCGAGCAGGCCGTGACCGACAAGGTCAAGGAGATCGTGAAGTTCGCAGGGCTAAACCAGATCACGGCGGCCGAGCCCGCCGACGAGGCCGCGTTCTTTGAGCACGCAACACCGAGCAGCGACACGACCGCAGCGGCACCGATCGGCGAGCAGCCCGCGCTCTCGCCACTGCCGCAGGAAAAACCGACCGCCAAGCTCGACGAGTGGATTCAGGCGTTGGTCATGCGTGTGCGCACGCTGCCGCCCGGATCGCTAGGCCTGATCGGCGTGCTGACGCTGATCTACGCGGGCATCTCGATGCTCGTCGAGATCGAGAAGACGTTCAACCAAGTCTACATGGCCCCGACGGGCCGATCGTGGACGCGGCGCGTCGTGCAATACTGGGCCATGCTCACGCTGGGCGCCTTCGGGCTGGTCGCCAGCCTCAGCGTCCAGACCTACATGGCCAACTGGATCACCGAGCCCAAAAACCTACAGATCCTCTCGATCTTTCAGACCGTGGTGGTCAGGATCGGCGTGAACATCGTGCCGATCCCCATCACCACCTTGCTGCTGGTGGTGCTATACACGACCGTGCCCAACACTCGAGTTCGTCTCGGCGCGGCCTTGGCTGGCGCGCTCCTCGCGGCCGTGCTCTGGCAGGCCAGCAAATACGGCTTCGAGCAGTACATCCGCCTCTCGCTCGGTTATTCCAAGCTCTACGGCCCGATCGCCATCCTGCCGCTGTTCCTGCTCTGGGTCTACGTGACGTGGATCATCATCCTCAGCGGCTTGCAGGTCTCGCACGCGCTGCAAACATATACCACCGCCAAGACCGTCGGCCTTACGCGCTCCGTGCTCGAAACTCTCGGCGTGATCACGGTGCAGGCCGAGAATCGCCGCTCGCTCATCATGGACCCGGCCGCGATCCTGGTCGTCATGGTCGAGGTCGCCAAACGATTCGCGGCTGGCAAGCCCAGCGACCACAACACCATCGCCGACAAGACCGGCATGGACGAGCGGATCGTCTCGGAGATGCTCGAACGCCTCGGCTCGGCGGGCCTGGTACACCGGGTTTCTGGCGGCGACCTTGACGGCGGGTACACGCTCGCCAGGCCGCCGCAGTCGATCGCGGCGGCCGACGTGCTGCGGGTGGGCGAGAACCTGATGGCCGTGGACCGCGAACGAGCCCCAGCCCTGTTCGGCGAACTAATGGCAGCCCGGCTCAGCAGCATCGACGGCAAGTCGCTGGCAGACCTGATGGGCGGGGCGGCGACGACGGAAACGCTGCCCACGCCGACCGAGACGAAAGCCTCTCACCTGTCGCCCGTGCCGCGATAAGAATCTGTTTCAGAACTCTTCTCATTTGTAGTGGAATGGGTTTTCAACTTGTCTTACCTCTTCTACTTCTTAGTTCTGAAACAGTCTCGAAGCAAACACTCAAACCTTCAAGAACCATGGAAACATGAACATGAAGGTGCAAACGCGAGTGTAACAGCAAAAGTGTGAACGCGGAGAAGCATCCGCCCACACCCGCACATGTTCCACTCCGCAGCGGAGCGACGGCCTGCCGCCACGGGTGAAGAGATGGAGCGGCGACGCCCGTCGCCGCGGAACCCGTGGAAAGCGTGACGGTTCACGGACCCGCCCCGTTAGGAGTGGGGGGGGTTGTGTTGAAATGAGGATACCGGGATGCGGCAGCCCCGGTAACAGCATTAGGCGGATTCGGGCTTGCTGGGCAACGTGGCAAGGAATGCTTCGCCGCGTTTGCGTGTAACCAAGCTAATCGCATCGGTAGCGAGAGTAGATTGGAAAGAGCCTGGAAATCCGCCATTGTTGTCTGCAGTGAGTTTCGCCATAATAGCATCAGGGGCGTTGCCACGCTCTACAAGACGGAGGAGCGTATCGAACTCGGATATTGAAAGCAGTAAATAGGGCAGGTGAGTACAGCCATCCTGATTGAGCAGGTCATGTACCTTGCGGCGGAACGGCAGGCCGTTTGATGACGGGATGCGTTCATAGGTCACAACGACGCCATAGCAGTTCCGCGCCAGCAATCCGAGTGGTGCCCATTTCCCTGTCTGGATCGCTTTGGAGTGTTCGGTCAGTTGCCGAATCGCTGCCGCCACACGAGCGACCAAAGCGTCTGTATCGGTCAGATTGCCCATCCTTAGGAGCTTCGTGCTGGGGCGGAGTGCTTTGCATTCGACCAATACGGTCGACGTGTCGCCGAGAAGCGCGTGATCGGCGTTCTTGGAGGGCGGTTTGTCCCGGACCTGTTGAGGCAGGCTGGACTCAGACCAAACGCGATTGGAACCGCACGCTTTCCGAGCAAGATCGCCAAAAAGATTTGCAAAGCGGTAACCGAATACGTCTGTAAACCTTGTGCCGTCAGCTTCTAAAAGATCGAAGTATATGCCCAGTGTAGTTCGTGCGATCACAAGATCCGGATCCACGATGACAAACCTCTTTTCACCGACATCGATTAAAGGAAAACGTCTCAGCATGTTGAAGCGATACAACTCGTATCGCAAGTCTGACGATGATCTAGTAAACTCACGAGATTTCAGTCTGAAAACAGATTGTGTGCCCGATATCAGTTTAAGGAATCGGTTCCAGTTGTCCGCCACCCCAGACCCGACTTCAGATGAACGCTTCTCAACAAGATCGGTTGAAATTGTTCCCCTTAGCTCGACCTGACCGCTGTTGGCCGTCCGAATGGCTACCGCCGCAAAACCTGCTCGCATGAAGACCACCGGACTCATGCCCAAAATTTCCTGCACTCTGGCGGGAACATCCACGGACTCATCTGCTCCACAAGGTATTTCCTCGGTGAACAAGGCGATCGCAAGCCCGTAGGTTTGCAAGCGGATGTCGATCAGTCTTTGCTGAAGCCCGACGAACCGAATGGTATAGCCGGCTAAATTGGTCTGGGCCCAGTCCGGGTCTTCCATCGCTGGATCATGTTCGAGTGCTTCCCAAAGAAGATTGAGCAGTCGTTTGAAGTCCTCCGTCCCGATCGCGCGATTGCTCGATCCAAGGCTCTGCAAGAGAGCCTGTCGCGCAGCAAGGTGGACAAGGAAGGGAACATGCGCGAGCCGAAACTCGTTCACGAGGTCGCGGATGATGGGGTCGCTCTCTTCTTCGCGACACGCTGTCAAGACGTGATTGCAGAAGAGCAATGCGCTTTCAATATCGATAGGGCGAAGCAAATCGCCGAGCAACTGATATTGGCGTTTGAAGTTGAACGGAACACGCGGCATTGGGACATTGTTGGAGGGTTGCCGTTGACTCAAGCCTTCTCCTCCCCTGCCGTGACTGCACGCACTTCCGTCCCCGCCTCCCACGCCTTCCGCAACGCTCCAAGCCGCGCCGCTTCACCCGTGGCCACAGCCCGTCGCCCCCCCCGAGGCTGCCCGTCCTGAAACACCCCTCAGCCCGTTTTTCCGCTCCTTCGCATCCTCTGCTACGATCTGACCGAATGCAGAGTCGGTGGATGCTGGACGGTTCTGGCGATGGCCGGTGACGGTCGATAATGGCCAGCGATCATCGGCGATCGTCGGTGATCTTCACGGTTGGGAGCGATTTCTATGGGTATCGAGGCCGCACTTCCGGTGGATGGGTTCCTGACGACGCAGCTTCGCCGCGTGATCAACTGGTCGCGCCGCAGCTCGCTCTGGCCGATGCCCTTCGCCACCGCGTGCTGCGGGATCGAGCTCATGGCCACGGCCTGCAGCCGCTACGACCTCGCTCGCTTCGGGGCCGAGGTCATGCGGTTCAGCCCGCGGCAGAGCGATCTCTTAATCGTCGCTGGCCGAATTGCGATCAAAACCATGCCCGTGCTGCAGCGCATTTACGAGCAGATGC
>CAZIMT010000033.1:0-3986 GCA_964540295.1 uncultured Phycisphaeraceae bacterium | reverse complement strand
GTTCATCCCCGTGGACGTATACGTGCCCGGTTGCCCGCCGCGGCCTGAGATGTTGATCGAGGGCGTGATGGCGATCCAGCGGCACATCGATCAGGAAGGCATGCCGCCGCCGGGTGCCAAGCGTGCCCCGCTGGGGATCGCCGTGCAGCCGAGCGGCGTGCCGAGAGCCCAACCGGTGGGCGTGACGATCGGCTCGTAAGGGCGCGGCGGTCGCGGTAGCGTGCCATGCCCTTTGACCCCAGCCAACTCGATCTGACCAACCCACAGGCCGTGCGCGATCTCTTTCTCGCTGGAGCCGCGGCGAACCGTTCGGCCAAGTGCCGCGTCGGTTCGATCGACCGCATCGAGCCGCCGGGGTCGCTGATCGCCACTGGCGATCTGCACGATAATCCGGTGCATTTCCTGCGGCTCGTGAACGTCGCGGAGATGGGCGTTAAGCTCGCGACGACCGGAGCGTTGACCGACGATATGTCGAGTGATCTAACCGGCGACCTGGCAACACTCCCCAAACCTATCCATCTGGTATTGCACGAGATCATCCACTCCGACCGTCTCATCAACGGCATGGACTTCAGCTATCGCGCTCTCGCGCGCGTCGCGGCCTTGAAAGCTCTGGAGCCCGAGCTGGTCCACACCCTGCTCGCCAATCACGAACTCTCGCAGGTCATGGGCGCGGGCATCGTCAAGGACGGCGTACGCGTCGTCGAAGCATTCAACGAGGCTCTCGCGTACTCCTTCGGCGATGACGCGCCGAGAGTCGCTGACGCGATCAACGTCTTCGTGCGCTCGATGCCGCTGGCGCTGCGCTGCGTGGGGGCGCGAAGCGATATCCTCGTCGCGCACAGCCTGCCCTCGACCGCCATGATGGGCCGCTTCGATCCCGGCGTTCTCAACCGCGATTTGACGAACGAGGACTATGAACCGCGGCGTGGGGCGGCCCACATCATGGTCTGGGGCCGCGGGTACGACGCCGAGCAGATCGAAGACCTTGTCGAACGCTGGGGTGTGAGCTTGATCCTGGTCGGTCACGAGCACGCCGAGAACGGTGCGAAGTTTGTGCCGCCCAGCGTGGTGATCCTCAACAGCGACCATGAACGCGGCGTGTACCTGCCGATCGACCTGTCGCACCCGCCGACGGCGGAGCAGGCGATGAAGATGGTGAGGCCGCTGGGTGAAGGTGGGAATAGTTCGAGCTATGAGACTTGACACGAGGAGAATGGTCCGGTAAGTTGTAAGAGTGTCGATTTCAGCATCGTCAGATTCTCTTCAAGGAGCCTTGTCATGCGAAATACGTCTCTCTCTCTCTCTCTCTCTCTCTCTTGTCGCAGGTTCGTTGACTTTGTGATCGGGGTTGTCGTGGGTGCGATGATCCTGATGGGCGGACCTGTCGCGTGGGCGACTCAGAGCCCGACTGTCGAAACCCACGTGAGCTCGATCTCGACGTCAGAGGCGTTGATCGACCCCTGCACGGGTCCGATCGGTTCGAGCACCGCCCCGCTGGGAGACTGTGTCGGGACCGTTACAGAAGCCGACGTTGTGGCGGTTCAGACCGAACTCTGGACCAAGATCTTCGGCACCAATCAAGATCCAAATCTGTCTTACAACATGGTGGAAGGTACGGTGTTCACTGGGCGCGGAGATTTCCAAGGCGTCAACGCCTATGGCGTTCCGTTCAATGTTCACGTCTACCACTCTGTTCAGGCTTTTTCAACGGCGGCCGAGGGGTCCAAACTCAAAGGGTGGCACGTCTTCGCCTCCGTGTTGGGCCCGACCGGCATCGCCGTGCCAGTGTTCGGCTTGATGATCGATCTGAAGCCGATCAACGCGATCCCGAGCCAGACCACGGCGAAGATCGGAGGAGTGGGATTCGTCATGGCCGGGATCATGTCGGCGGCGATGCATAAGGACTGCAAAATCATCGAGATCGCGACAAACAACAACTTCGTAGGCGTAACACCCGCGCAGTCCGCGTGCGCCGCGGCGTGCGGCCGCACGCTCGCTGGTCAACTAAACCAGGCCCTCGCAGCTCTTGCTGTCGTCCTCTTGGCTGCTTCCGCCGCTCTCGCCATGAGGATCTCTGTGTGCGCCGGAACCGCTGTTGTGTTCCCGCCCTTAGGGACTCTGCTGGGTACAGGGTGTGCATTGACGGCACTCGCCCTCTATGCGGGAACGGTCGCCGGCGCGATGGGTGTCTTTGCAGCCGCTCAGGCAGCAGCAAATGCGACCTACATCAACTGCATGGCTGGCTGTGGGATTACCATTGTGGTGCCGTAGCGCGAACATGACACCGACTAAGCACGCACAGCATGGCTTACGTTACGAAATCTTTACCGGTGCAATGACCTTCTTCCCATATTTTGTATACTTTGCCATAGCAGCCCTCGGATTTAATTTCGCACTACAACCTCGCTGGGTACTGGTGATTGTTAGCTTGATTGTGATTGGGCATCTTGCACTACTTCTTCGTTCATCTCGGCGGCGTTCTGCATTTCGATACTTTGTTCTCGATCATCGAGGAGCGGTTTGCACCAAATGTCACTACCCCCTGCCCGCCTCCGAGCAAGGAGTGTGTCCCGAATGCGGCACCGCCTACACGCGCGAGAGCAATCGAGAGTTCTGGAATCTCGCGCCATAATGAAAACGAAGCGATGCACAAACACTGCACGGCAGGTGGCACCGACGCCCGTCTCGTGCTACCGAGAACCCAAACCGGTCTTCGGTGGCACGTCAAGACGCCTCGTCGGTGCCGCCTGTCTCGTGCAGCCGTGCCAATCTATCGCGACGGCCCGAGAACGCAGAGATTTCCCGTGAATCTTGCCTCAACCCCCCCGACAGATCCGCCGATCGCTGTGTGATTCCCCGGCCAAGTCGGCCCAGGGTCCCACAGGAGATTCATCGCATGCGTCAGGTTACGACTCTCGCCGCTCTCGCCGCCGCCCTCGCGTTCGTCACCCCCGCGTTCACGACCACGGCCCGGGCCGGGACCGTCGTCTCCCTTACCGCGAATGTCACGGCCCCCAGCCCCTCGGCCGAGCAGTGGGCCGCGTCGCTCAACTTCGCCAACCAGATCCGCACCCTGAGCCAGAAGATGGCCAAGGAATATTTCTTCATCGCGGCCGACATCGACTCCGCCGTGAACCGCCAGAACCTCGCCTCGTCGGTCAACCAGTTCGACACGCTCTTCGCCGCGCTTCGCGCCGGTGACGAGCAGGGCAACGTTGCGCCCGCCGCAGGCCGCTTCGTTTCGCGGCTCGACGAGGTGAACGATTTCTGGGGCGACCTGAGAGTCTCGTACAGTTCGACCGCGCAGGGCACCAAGCCCGGCGAGTTCGAAATGGGAACGGTCGCGGCCTCGAACAACCACTTCCTCAACGCGCTTGAGAAGGTCGTCAAGGCCTGCGAGAAAGAGTCCGGACAGTCCTCCAGCGAGCCCGCCTTCGCGCAGTCGAGCCTCGCCTCGCGCCAGGTTATGCTCAGCCAGAAGATGGCCAGCTCTTTCATGCAGGTCTACCTTGACATCAACGCCGAGAACAGCCGCGACACCATGCACGACTCGGCCGCGTCCTTCGAGCGCACGCTCGTCGGCTTCATCCACGGCGACAAGGAACTCAACCTCCTCCCCGCCTCGTCGGAAGATGCCAAGCAAGCGCTGCAGTCGGTCGCGGCGGTGTGGACCAACTTCCAGGCCCAGATCGCCAAGGTCGCGGACGTGAACTATCACGCCAGCAAGAGCGACGCCCAAGCCGTCGCGGCCACCAACGCTCCGCTGTTTGACAGCATGAGCAAGACGGCCGCTCGCCTAGCCCGCGCTGGCTCGGCCGCACAGCAGTCGGCCCAGGTCGGCGAGTCCTCGGACCAGCCCGCCTCGCCCAGCCACAAGTAAGACGGTCGTCGGACCCGGTTCCTGACCGCACACCCAACCGAGTCACGCGCCCGCGTGGCTCGGTTTTTCGCTTTTTGCCCGTCAATTAGCCCCCGCGCGGCCC
>CAZIMT010000032.1:10178-24341 GCA_964540295.1 uncultured Phycisphaeraceae bacterium | reverse complement strand
AGGGGATGCGCGACCAGAGGATCATGGCGCTGGACGTGGGCCAGTTGCTCGCCGATCAGGACCGGGTTATTCTTGGTACGCCGGCTCAGCACCTGCATGGTCCGGCGGATCTCTTCATCGCGCCCGATCACGGGGTCGAGCTTGCCCGCCTGGGCCCTGGCGGTCAGGTCGATCGCGTATTTCTTGAGTGCTTCGAAGCTCGACTCGGCGTTGGGGTCGGTGACGTTCTGCACGCCCGACGATTTGCGGATCTCTTTGACGGCCGATTCCAGCCGCTTCTTGTCTGCGGCGTTGACCGACAGCACGTCCTTAGCCTGCCCGCTCACATCGGCGAGCGCCAAAAGCAGGTGCTCGATCGAGACATACGCATCGCCGAGCCGCTTGGCTTCGGCGTCGGCCTTGGTGAGGATCTCCATGACCTGCCGCCCTGCGGTGCCCGCGCCTGAGCTGGTCGTGGTCAATCGCCCGAGCTCGCTCGCGGCAATAGAGGCGATGCGAGCGGGGTCCGAACCGCTGCGTTGCACGATCGACCAGCCGGGGCCCGATTTGTCCGAAAGCAACGCGGCCAAGAGATGCACCCCGGTCACTTCCGGGTTGCCGCGTGTCACCGCGTCCTGCTGGGCGTCGGCAAGGACTTGCTGTGCGGTGGTCGTCAATCGGTCGGGTCGCAAGGGTCACCTCCAAACCAGGATCGATCCCGGTTCAGAGAACATTGCAAGCGGCGCGCCGATTGGAAGAGGCGACAAACCGGGTTTGGCGGCGGCCGCACCGGCCAGTTCAGCCAAAGACTGCCATCGTGACAGCGGGTAGCCTCAAGTAGGAGCGGCTCTCCAAGCCGCAGATTTTCCCTCGCCGCCTCATCGCCCTGAATCCATCCTCATCCCGGCTCACTCTGCGACGCGCAAAGAAAGCCCGCCGGGTCAACCCAGCGGGCCTCGTTTTCCGATCAGATTTCGAGCGCCCGACGAGTCACGCGATCGCGTGGTCTCGTGTCATCAGGCGGTCAGGTCGAGCCCGCCCGGCCCGGCCGCGTTCACGCCCCCGCGACCTTGGGGAGCCGACTGGGCGGCCGACTGAATCAGCGAGACGAGCGCCTTGCCCTCGTCGCGCTGAGCGTCGAGTTGCTTCTTGGCGACCGCCATTTGGATTCTGCTGGAGGTGTCGAGGCCTGCGAGTTCGGTAAGTTCCATGATTCTGTCTTCGACCCGTGGCACCCCTACCACAGACCGAAAAGAGAGAAATTGTCACCGAGAGCGCTTTTTCGGACTAGACCAGACGGAAAGTCCAAGTCGGCTGATCGAGCGAGTTTGCCAGCGAATTCTCGACGATTTTCTCTTTTGCTCGCGCCGCCGGGGTCCAGACAATCCAATGATTCGTCCGATTTCCATGCAGCCCGGGGATTGACGCGGGCGTAGAGGATCGTTACAAAGATCGCCTTGAAGGAGTTTTTTCGATGACGAACCCTGCCTCTCCCGCACCTTGTTCTTTCATGCTCGCCTCGCGCCGTCTGGCGGTCGCGGGTTCGCTGACGCTGGCCGGGCTTTCGCTCGCGCTGAGCGTCGGCTGCTCGGACTACAGCCACCAGATCGCCAGCGATGTTCGCTCCGATCCGACTCCCGAGCTGATGACGCTGTGGGAGAGGCCCGTGGACGTGAAGAATCACCTGGCGGTGGTTCGGAATGCGAACTTCCGCATGATGTGGCAGGATCTGGGCCGGGCCACGCTGCTGGACCACCCTAGCCGCATGACGTGGGAACCGATGCCTCGCTAAGTTCGCGTGAGCTGGCGGTCGGTGCTTTACGCGTCCAAACTTGGAATACTTTGAAACCCGAACGGCTCGCTCGTTCGGGTTTTTTGTGCGCTTCTCGAACCGTCCGTCGGTTCTCACGGCGGGTACTATTTCGTCTCTCCGGACCTCCGGGCGGGGCGAGCTTTTCACCCACGCTCGAGTTCTAAACCGCCGTTCGTCACGCCGTCAGATCCCGGGACCGATTCCCGTGCTTGGACCCTGCCGTCAGCCTCAACAAGGACGTTTTTTTCATGACTCACATCATCGCCGAGCCCTGCATCGGGACCAAAGACACTTCCTGCGTCGACGTCTGCCCGGTGGATTGCATCCACCCCACCAAGAACGAGCCCGACTTCGCCACCGCCGAGCAGCTCTACATCGACCCGGACACCTGCATTGACTGCGGCCTGTGCGTGGACGAGTGTCCGGTCAAGGCCATCTTGCCTCAGGAAGACCTGCCGGAGGAGTGGAAAAGCTACATCCAAGTCAATCTGGACTACTACAAAAACAAAGGTTGATGTTCAGGTTTGTTTCGCGCGCACAGAATCTGCGCTGTGTATCGCAATTTCCTTGATGCCGTGAAACATTTAAACAAAGTGGCGGCCAGCACTAAGCAGCGGGCATGTCTCCCCGCCTCCACAGGTCGCCACCCTTCTCCGAGTCATTCCCACTCAATGGAAAAAAGGAACTTTACGATGAACGCCTTCTTGAACCTCGCTCGTTGCACCCGCACCGTCGCTGCGTTGGCAGGTCTGATCGGCGCCTTGGTCGTTCCCGCCGCGTTCTGCGGCGCTCAATGCACGTCGGGCCCGAAGTTCTATTGCGTCGTCCAAGGCGTCAAGACGGCCGCCAACCCTAACCCGGGCGGGTTTACGTGCTGCACCTACTACATCAACGACATCGAGGCCCCCGAGCTGACGCTGGTGCGCGGCGAGACCTATACGTTCAAAATGAACGACGTCCCGAGCTTCCACCCATTCTATATCTCGACGAGCGTCACCGGGTCCGGCGCCAGCGTCTGGAGCCTGGGTGTCACGCCATCCACGGGCGTTTCGGGCACGCAGACGCTGACCTTCACGGTCCCGGCCTCCGCTCCGGCACAGCTCTACTACCAGTGCAGGAACCACCAGCGCATGGGCTGGAAGCTCAACATCGTGGACACGCTCCTCTGCCCGTCGGACTTTGACGGCGACGGCTTCGTGACCGGCGATGACTTTGACGCATTTGTCGGCGCCTTCGCCGCGGGGGATCTCAAGGCCGACTTTGACAAAGACGGTTTCGTGACGGGTGATGATTTCGACGCGTACGTCGTGGCGTTCGAGTCGGGCTGCTGAGGTTCTAGCGAGTGCCCGCCGAACTCGTTCACGCCGAACCTGCGCTCGTCCACCCCAGGTCCCCCGAACCTGCGATCTCGTTCCCGGACCCCACAATCGGAACTTCGACCGCTGCTCGCGGCGAGACCCCTCGCAGAGTGAAAACTCGCGCGCAAACCCATGACTGGGCTTGCATTGGGTTGGTCCCTGCGGTTACTGTGGACGATTCGTTCAGGGCTCGAGCCGCCGTCGTTGTGATCTGCGGCCGGGCCGACTTTTCGGTTTCTTCTTTCGTGGGGCATTCAAAGAGGAGTAGTTCATGCAGATGAAGACGTTCAGAGGTCTGGCTGCGGCTCTGTGCTGCGCCGCCGGGCTCACGGTTTCCGTTTCGGCGGCGGCCCCGTCGGCGGTCGGCAGCGGCGCGACCGCCCGCCCCGTCGCCGAGGCGCGTTTCCAGTTCGAGAACCCCGGCACGCAGATCACGCGCACCGGCTCGGCTATCACCACCATCTCGCACGATTCTTTCTCCTTCGGCGCAACCCCCGAGGAGAGCGCCACCGCGTTCCTGGCCAACAACGTCGGGCTCTTCGGCGTGGGCCTCGCTGACCTCACCCCCGGCTCGCTGGCCGGGGACGGGGCGCGAAGCCACCAAGTGATGCCGGTCGACGGCCCGGACGGCCAGATCGCCGGGTACAAGTTCACCCTTCTCTCGTATCTACAGTCCGAGGATGGGATCCCGGTCTACCGGTCCGACATTCGCTTGCTCGTCCGTAACGAGCCCGGCGCGCCGCTGGTGCTGGTGCGCTCGGCTCTGCGTGACTTGGGTGACTTTGTCGTCCCCGCTGCTCCTCGGGCCAACGTCCAGGGCGCGATCGACGACGCCTCGCTGCGTTTCCTCGGCGCGCACAACCTCACGCCGCCGCAGGTCGTGATCTACGCTGGCGACCCCGAGCACCCGGTTGCGCCAATACTGGCGGTGGTCTTTGAGCTGGACGTCGGGCAGACCGGCGACGCCAACTACGCCCGCTGGCGCGTCGTCGCCGACGCGGCAACCGGCAAGGCTATCGCCACCGAGAACCTGATCAAAAACGTTGACGTGAGCGGCAACATCTCGGCCCAGGTTACGCAAGGCTTCAAGTCCGCCGAGTGCAACCCCGAGGCGTTGGCGGCCCTTCCTTTTGCTCGCGCCACCATTGGCGCGACGGTGGTGTATGCCGACGCCAATGGCAACTTCACGGTTCCCAACCCGGGCACCGCGGCCGTCACGGTCACGGGCTCGCTCCAGGGCCGGTACTTCAACGTCTTTAACCCCAGCGCGCTGGCTCCCACGGTCGCGGGCAGCTTCACGCCGCCCGGTCCGGCCAACATCGTCTTCAACTCGGCCAACACCGACGAGCTTCGTCGCGCCGAAGCCAACGCGTACTACTTCGCCAACACCTCTCGCACCTTCGTGCTGACGGCCAACCCCAGCTACCCGACCATCAGCGCGCAGACGAACTTCCGCGTGAACACGGCCGTGTCGGGCACCTGCAACGCTTTCTATGACGGGAACTCGATCAACTTCTACAGCGCCGGCGGCGGGTGCGCGAACACCGCGTTCTCTGATGTCGTCGCGCACGAGTACGGGCACCACGTCGTCAACGTCGCCGGCTCGGGGCAAGGGCAGTATGGCGAGGGCACGGGCGATTGCATGGGCGTCATCATCAACGACCAGCCGGTCCTTGGCTTCGGGTTCCAGAACAACTGCGCCGCTGGCATCCGCACGGCCGCGAACACGCTTCAATATCCGCAGACCGGCGCGATCCACGCCGCCGGGCAACTCATGTCGGGTTGCGTCTGGTCGCTCCGCAACGAGCTTGTGGTGACCGAGCCGTCGAACTACCGCACGATCCTGGGCCGCCTGATGATCAACGCGGTACAGCTTCACACCGGCACCGAGATCACGCCCCAGATCTACACCGATTATCTCACGCTCGACGACAACGACGGCAACCTCGGCAATGGAACGCCCCACTTCTGCGAGATCAACCGTGCGTTCGCGTCCCACAGCATGGCCACACTCTCGACGATCGGCTTCACCTTCCCCAGCGGGCAGCCCACGATCGTGAGCCCCGCTGGCGTCGCGAGCAGCGTCAAGGTCTCCGGCCTGTGCGCGTCGGTCACCCCAGGTACCGCCCGGGTCTTCATCGATAAGGAAAACGACGGCACGTACGTCCAGTCCTCGATGACCGACACGGGCGCTGGCGTGTACACCTTCAGCTTCCCGCCGAGCACCTGCGGCTCGACGATCCGCTACTACTTCAGCATCGGCACCTCGGGTGGCACGGTTGTCAACCCGGCGGGCGCTCCGACTTCGTACTACACGACCGTATCAGGTTATGGCCTGACCACCGTCCCCAGCGGGCAGCCCACGATCGTGAGCCCCGCTGGCGTCGCGAGCAGCGTCAAGGTCTCCGGCCTGTGCGCGTCGGTCACCCCAGGTACCGCCCGGGTCTTCATCGATAAGGAAAACGACGGCACGTACGTCCAGTCCTCGATGACCGACACGGGCGCTGGCGTGTACACCTTCAGCTTCCCGCCGAGCACCTGCGGCTCGACGATCCGCTACTACTTCAGCATCGGCACCTCGGGTGGCACGGTTGTCAACCCGGCGGGCGCTCCGACTTCGTACTACACGACCGTATCAGGTTATGGCCTGACCACCGTGTTCAGCGACAGCTTCCAGACCAATCAAGGCTGGGCGGTCACCAACGCCGCGGCCACGACGAGCGGCTTCTGGGAGCGTGCGATCCCGTCCGTGGCCAACACGTTCGGCGCCGCCCCGACCGTCGACGCCGACGGGTCGGGCCAGTGCTATATCACGCAGAACGCCGCGGGCGCGTCTATCGGTGAATTCGACATCGACGGCGGGACCGTGACGCTCACGAGCCCGGCGATGAACGCCAGCGGTGGCTCCGCCTTCATCTCCTACTCTCGTTGGTTCAGCAACAACCTCGGCGCTGGCCCTGACGACGACACCTTCACGGTCCAGGTCTCGGGCAACAACGGCACGACCTGGCAGAACCTTGAAGTCATCGGGCCCAACGGCGGAGCACAGCAGAACGGCGGCTGGTACCCCAAGTCGTTCTCGGTGCCCGCGGCCGTCGCGACCGCGCAGTTCAGGATCCGCTTTGTAACCGGCGAGACCGGCGCAGCCGGGTCGATCGTCGAGGCTGCGGTCGATGCCGTCAAGCTCCAGGTTCTTGACTGCAACGCCCCCTCGTGCCCCGCCGACTTTGACGGCAACGGGTTCGTCACCGGCGAGGACTTCGACGCCTATGTCGCGGCCTTCGAGGCTGGCGTACTCTCCGCCGACTTTGACGGCGACGGGTTCGTCACTGGCGAAGACTTCGACGCCTATGTGGTCGCCTTCGAGGCTGGCTGCTAAGTCACATGATCCTGTAGTTGAGATGCCCTGAATCACACGCGGCCCCCGGGACGAATCCCGGGGGCCGCTTTGTTTTCTTGCCTACCAAGCCTCGCTTGTCAGGGCGCGGCTCGCTCTGGCCGTTCGTCACCCGACCGTTGCCTTGGCCAGCCCGCTGCGCCCGATGACTTCCTCCGCGTACTCGTTCATCGCGTCGCGCAGTTGCTCGAAGCTCTCGAGCACGTAATAAATCGGCTGGTAATGGTCGATCTCAAAGTCTGTCTCGCACACGCGCTCCAGATCGAAAGGCCTCCACTCGGCGACCGGCCTTTCCTTGCAGTCCTCGGCGCTCTGGCCCTTGTTCTCCCACACTCCGTTGAGCGAATACTCGCTCTCGGCGTGGCTGCTTACGAGCCCCGACCCGTAGATCTTGACCTGGCCGTTCTCCTTGATGAGCCCAAACTCGACCGTGAACCAGAAGAGCCGGCTCAGGCGTTTGATGTGCCGTTCGTCGTCGCACAAGAGCGCGGCCTTGCCGTAGGACTGTAGAAAATCCGCAAAGACCTTCAGCGTGTGCAGCGGCACGTGCCCGAACACGTCGTGAAAAATATCTGGCTCGGGCAGGTAGTTCATGACCTCGCGCGGGCGGATCAGCACTGTGGTGGGGAACTCGCGCTGCGCGAGGCACGCGAAGAACGCTTTGGCGGGCAGGTATCCCGGCACGCCGTAGCTCGCCCACTTGCTCTGGGCCGTGAGAAACTTGTTGACCCCGTCGAGCGTGGTGCCCTTCTTCAGGATCGTCCCGCCCGCGATCTCGATGTCGCGATCAAGCACGAGGTCGTCGAGCAGCGGCAGCCGATCGCGCGTGAGACGAAGGATCTTCATGCCGTCGATGAAGATCTTGCTGACCTGTGTCGCGAGCACGTTCCAGCGGCGGTCAAAGAGATCGCGCCACACGTCGTGGTCCTCGCGCGTGTACAGGTGGTACCGCTGCGTGATGTAGTACTCGTCGGCGTTGATCTGGCTGGCGGGCAATTCTGGCGCGCGGTCGGCGGCGGCTTGGGCGACGCGAGCTTCTTCGCCGCTGATGATGTTGTTGTACTTGATGTCAGATCGCATGAGAGGTCTCCAGGAGTAAAGGCTAGGGATTGTATTTCAAGGATGAAAACTTCTCTTCGTGTGTGACCAGAGGTGACCTCACGTGATCTCGGAGTGCGTCCCGCTCAATGGGACGGCCGCGCCGGTCGAATTCTTCCTTGTCGCTGTCGCTCCCTGAGAAGTAGCGATGTAGGGCCAACTCCGTAGCGCAAACATGCACCAAACAAAAGGACCTAAATGGCAGGCAAGTCGTCCATCGAGATCACGAAGCCATCGCTGTCCATGGAGGGAAAAAGAATTCACGCGAATGCTGGCGGCCTCAAGGGAGAAGGAATCGGAGGAATCGTTGCGGTGGTCGTCATCGTTGCATTGGTGTGCATCGTTTTTCTGGCTTTGATCTTGCAGTGATCGCACCCTAGCTCCGAATCTGCTTGACATCGATCCTGGAGGAGGTTCCAATAGAGTACAGTTTCCGTGTCAGTCTGTTCGAGGCTCGTTGTTCTGACGAGGCCGACTCTGAACTCGCCCAGCTTCCGAGAGGGAATCCTATGAAATCTCGCAAGGGTTTTACGTTGATCGAATTGCTGGTGGTGATCTCGATCATCGCGATTTTGATCAGCATTCTTCTCCCCGCGCTGGGGAAATCGCGCGAGGCGGGGATGCGGCTCGTCAGCCTTTCCAACCTGCGCAGCAACGGCACGTACTGCGCGGCGTACCAGAGCCAGTTCAAAGAAGCGTTCGTCAACCCATTCAGTCCGGGCGCACCGCCGCCGGGTGTCACGGATAACGCTGGGAACAAGGCGTGGGTCTGGCTTCGTGATCCCGAGCGATACACGGGACGCCCTGGGGCCGTGGGCTGGCCTTATGCCGGGGGGCGGTACAGCGCCTCGGGCACCGAGACGTATGGCTACCACTGGCTCGCGCACACACTGTTCGAAGACGCGGACTCGACCTCTCGAGCAAAGTCCAACGTGGCGCCCGCCGATCGTGCGCTCTCGGCCTGGCTCAGAGAGAATCAGGACTCCAACGCGCAGACAGACCTGACCTGGATTTTCCCGTCCTCATACTGGTACCCACCGGTCTTCTGGCAGAAGCCCGAGCAGTTCAAGGACGTGACTCGGACAACCTCCACCACCGCCAACATCTGGCAGCTCCGGCGCAACCGTTTGAGCGAGTGCCTGTTCCCCAACCAGAAGGTCCAGATGTTCGAGGCCAAGGACTACGCCACCAAAGGTCAGCCGATGTGGAACAATCTGCGCGCCAGGCCTCAGGTGTTGATCGTGGACGGCAGCGCCCGAACCGTAAAAATGGCGGACCTGTACGCGATCACCACGACGAGCACCACAACCCTGCCGGGTCAGCTTCTCGCGCCCTCTGGCACTTGGAACCCGGGTGAGAGCGAGATGGACAGCAAGTTCCTCTATGGTGCCAAGCAAGGCTTCACCTGGGAGTACGGGAACCCCGCCTTTTTCTGGGCCACCCGCAATGGGATGCGCGGAAGGGATCTCCCTTGAGTGGGAACTCCTTGTCGAGCGCGGAGAAGTCTGGCAGCCAGACCAACGGCGGAAAGAAGACGCCCGGCGCGAGTGGCTCGAAAAAAACACTTCTCGCGTTGCTCATCGTGCTGGTGGGTGGCGGGGGGGCGGCTGCGGCGTTTATGTTCACGACTCGTGACAAGCCCGTCCCGACCGTGACCCAGGACAACGCCGAAAAGCTCAAGGCCGCGATGCAGAAGGCGGAAACAGAGGCCAAGGCCAAGGCACCGCCGCCGGAGGTTTCGTCGGAGCCCGAGCTGCCCGCGACGCGCGGGGTGCGGGAGCCGAAGTAATTCGGGCGGTTGTTGTCCCACGGGTCGAGGGCTGGCGTAGAAGACCGCGCCGACTGTTGATCACAGCCCCGACTTGTTCTTCGAAACAACCTTCCCGTCCGCCACCACCACGCTGATGTCCTTGTTGGGCTCGTGCCACACGTAGGTCTTCTGGTTGTTGCGCCCTGCGCCGCTCGTCAGCCCGCTCGCGCCGATCGAAACGCCCTCGCTGGCTTGTTCGTCGCCCTTACCCAGGATCTGTTCGACCTGGCTCAGGTCCATGCCGACGGTGATCTTGTCGAAGTTCTCTTGGCTGACCTTGCTCTCGCAGCCGGTAAGGGCGGCGATCAAGACAACGGTGGCGAGAGCGAGGGCGAACGGAGCGCGTGTGTGCGTGAGTGTGTGCATGAGGGTGATCCCTTTCTCACACCAGTGTACAGGCTCACTGCGTTCCTCACCCGCCCGAGGCGCGGCGGATCATCACCAGCACGCGCAGCACTTCTGACACCGACCACGCCTGGGCCAGGCACCCCGAGGCCGCTCGCGGCGCGTCGGGCTGGTCGTCGCCGTCGTAAACCTCGGCGAGCTGCCCGAGCATCCGCCCAGGGCGAGCGCTGTCCAGCTCGGCCACCAGCGGCGCGAGCAGCCGCAGCCCCTCCTCGCAGGCCGAGTGCGAGAACGCGGACTTTCGCATCACTGATTCCACGAACGGCCCGACCAGCCAAGGCCAGACCGTCCCGTTGTGGTACGCCCGGTCGCGCTCGAACAGCGTTCCCTTGAACCGGCCGATGTACCCCGGGTCTGAGGCCGAGAGCGAGCGCAGCCCCATCGGCGTCGCCAGCCGGTCCCACACGGTCTGCACCACGCCAGCTCGCTCGGTTTCGGTCAAGGGTGAATGCCCGAGGCTGGCCGCGAAGATCTGGTTGGGGCGTGTCTGCTGCCCGGCCGCCAGCGGCTTCCACGCGCCCGCGTCGAGGTTCAGCACGTCGTAGCACGAGGACGCGCGCGCGTTCCAGAACTTGGCCCGGAAGCTCGCGGCCGCCTTCCCCGCCAGCTCATCGAGCTGGTACCACAAGGCTGGCTGATCGCTCTCGATGCCCTTGGCGAACGATCGCAGCGCGTGGTACCACAGCGCGTTGATCTCGACGCACTTGCCAAAGCGGGGCGTGAAGACCACGCCGTCGCGCTTGGCATCCATCCACGTCAACTGCGTGGTCGGGTCGCCAGCCATGATGAGCCCGTCGGCCGGGTCCATCTTGATCCCGTGCAGCGTGCCGCGTTTATAGGCGTTGATGATCTCTAGGCACGCCCGCCCGATCACGCCGCGATAGACCGTGCTGTCGCCAGTCTCTTCGGCGTAGCGGCACGCGGCATGGATGAACCAGAGCGGCGCGTCGACCGTGTTGTAGTCGGCCGCGCCGGTCGCGTCGTCAAAGCAATTGGGCAGCAGCCCGTCGCGGCACATGGTCGCGAAGGTCTCGAGTGTCTGCCGGGCCTCCTCGAACCGGCCTGTCGCCAGCAGCAGACCGGGCAGGCAGATCATGGTGTCGCGGCCCCAGTCGCTGAACCACGGGTAACCCGCGATCACCGTCGCGCTGGTCCCGCCGCCGGGCATGGCGCGACGCACGATGAACTTGTCGGCCGCCGAGGTCAACGCCGCGATCGCCGCGTCAAGCTCGAACGGCGACTGGAGCTTGATGGGCGTGATCGGGGCCATCGGCGCCACGCCCACACGCTGCGCAAGCCCACGGGCCGGGATCGAAGAGAGCTGCTCGGCCCGTTCGATGATCGAGGTCAAACGCGCGGCCTGAGACGCCGCCGCCGCGTCGATCTCGACCGTGGGCCGACCCGCGATCGTCCCCGTCCACGCCGCGAACTCGGCCGTCGATGCCCGCTCGCCGCCGGTACATTCGATCAGGAACATTCCCGGGCTGAAAAGGTCCTCGCGGCACGGCTGACCACGCTCGGCGTCGCGCGGGTACTCAAAGTCGAACCACCACTGCGCCGAGCCGACGAACAGCGCGTTCCCGCACGAAAGGTTCAGCCGCGGCAACCACCGCCCGTACTTGGCCGCGACCTCCACACTCACCACGTTGTTCATGTTCAGGACGTTGAAGCGGTCCGGGCACGAACGCCCTTCGAGCAGGTTGTGGAAATCGCGGATCGAGATCAGAGGCCTTGTCTGCAACGTCACACGCCGACCCGCCGGTTCCACGCGGTAACGCACGATCACCGCGCCGCCCGCCGTCGTGCCCGGCTCGGCCCGGCCCGGCACCACGCGGTCGGGCCGCAGCAGGCACAGCTCACGCTCGACCCGGATCGGGTTCGAAGGATCGCCCAGCGCGTAGCGCCAGCGGCAGGTCGTGCCGACCTTGAAGCTCTCCAGGTTCACGGCCCCGGTCGGGTGCATTTTGTCATTGGGAAACAGAAACGACGAGAGATCGAACCGCTGTTCGTCGCTGGTGCCCGCGTCCACGATCAGGTGCTCGACGCAGGCGTTGAGCATCGCCACGCGCCCCACCGGCGGGGCCGTCGCCGCCACCAGCCAGGCGTGATAACGACGCGTCGGCACGCCCAAAGCGGTCCCCATCGAGAACCCGCCCTGCCCGTCGGTCAGGACCCATTCGGTGCCGAGATCGAGGCCCGGCCCGCGTTCGCTCGAATCGAGGCCTTGCTCGACGTTTCGTGCGAAGCTCGGGATCAACGACTGGGCGGTTTGTTCGGGTGCGGTTGTGGTCATAGGTGTGGCCGGGATGCGGGAATCTGTGATGAGCCGAGAATTGCCCAGGGTTCGGGCGAACACGTCGCGGTGGATCATTCTCGTCCAACCCGGGCGGCCGCATGAAACGACCTGGCTCGGCGGGCCTCGAACCATATCGCGCTCGCCCCACCACGCGGAATACGAGCGTTACCCGGTTTCTTCGCCGCCAAACCTCGAAGCGATTCGTACAACGATTCATTCTCAGCTCCCGAAAGAGAGACTATCGAGAACAGCCAATTTTCGCTTCGCACCGGACCGCGTGAGTGCCTTGCCTTGACTTCGATTCCCAGCCCGCGACACTCATCCATGGCAGCCCAGAAGCTCACCGCAGGCCGATCGACCAACTCGCCAACCGTTGCGGACGCTCTCGCACGCTCTCTCGCGCGTGCCTCGGTGCCTTCGCGGTCGACCGTCCAGCGCCCCCCAAAAATCGCGTACGAAGGCATCACCTTCGACGACGTGCTGCTACTCCCCGCACGCAGCACCGTCATGCCCGTTGACGCCGACACCTCTACCCGGCTCACACGCTCGATCCGCCTCAACATCCCGCTGCTCTCGGCGCCGATGGACACCGTCACCGAGTCGGCCCTCGCAATCGCCCTCGCGCAAGAGGGCGGCCTGGGGATCATTCATAAAAACCTCTCCGTCGAGGCTCAGGCTCGCGAGGTCTCCAAGGTCAAGCGCTCCGCCCACGGCGTCATCCTCGACCCGCTCACGCTCGGGCCCGACGACACCGTCGCCAAGGCCCGAGAGCTCATGCGGCAGCACAACGTCTCGGGCTTCCCCATCACCGAGAACGGCTCGGGTGGTGTCAACGGCAAAGGCCACGAGAAGAACCCTCATAAGGGCAAAGTTCTGGGGATCTTGACGCGCCGCGACCTCAAGTTTGTCGAGAACAACTCCACGCCCATCAAGGACGTGATGACCTCCAAAGGCCTCATCACCGCGTCGGTCGGCACCACGCTCGTCCAGGCCGAGGGGATCCTCAACAAGAACAAGGTCGAGAAGCTCATTATCGTTGACAAGCAATTTCGTCTCGCTGGCCTCATCACGATGCACGACGTGGACCGCCTCGCGCGCTTCCCGCGCACCTGCACCGACTCGCGCGGGCGGCTCCGCTGCGGCGCGGCCGTGGGCGTGGACCAGCTCGCCCGCGTCGAGGCGCTGCTCGCCGCCGAGGTCGATCTCATCGTCGTCGACACCGCGCACGGGCACTCCGAAAACGTCCTCCGCACCGTCCGCAAGATCAAGGAACTTCACAACGTCGACGTGATCGCTGGCAACATCGCCACGGCCCGGGCCGCTCGCGACCTGATCGACGCTGGCGCGGACGCGGTGAAGGTCGGCATCGGCCCGGGTTCGATCTGCACAACTCGAGTCGTCACCGGCGTGGGTGTGCCGCAGATTACTGCGATCATGAACGTCGCCGAGGGCGTGGCCGCGACGGGAAAGCAAATCCCTATCATCGCCGACGGCGGGATCCGCCACTCGGGCGATATCCCCAAGGCCATCGCCGCGGGGGCTGATTGCGTGATGATGGGATCGCTCTTCGCGGGCCTCGACGAATCGCCCGGCGAGCTGGTGATCTCCGGCGGCCGCCGCTACAAAACCTACCGCGGCATGGGCAGCGAGGGCGCGATGAACGCTGGCAGCGCCGACCGCTATCGCCAAGCGGAGAAAGTCGGGGCCGACGGCAAGGCCACGATGAAGTTCGTCCCCGAGGGCGTTGAGGGTCTGGTGCCCTATCGCGGGAGCCTCGCCGAGTTCGTGTATCAGCTGGTGGGCGGCATCCGCAGCGCGATGGGCTACTGCGGCTGCCAGACCATCGAAGAACTTCGCGACCGTACGCAGTTCTGCAAGGTCTCGGGCGCCACGGTCGTCGAGAACCACCCGCACGACATCCGCATCACCAAGGAAGCGCCCAACTACATGATGGACTCGAAGCAAGAGTGAATTGATTGGCAACGTGTGGGGGTGTTTGTGTGGGGA
>CAZIMT010000032.1:0-10078 GCA_964540295.1 uncultured Phycisphaeraceae bacterium | reverse complement strand
TGTTTGTGTGGGGAGGGCGTCCCGCCTGCCCTCTTGCATCTTCCCTACGCGCCCTCGTGAGGCAGGTTTTCAACCTGCCTTCTACCGTCTCTCTTGATTCTGCAGCCCCATCTACACTCCTGACATGCCCACGTTCCTCTTCAAAACCGAACCAACCGAGTACTCTTTCGCCGATCTCGACGCCGAAAAACACACGACTTGGACAGGGGTCAGCAACAACGCCGCGCTCGCCGCACTCCGCGCCTGCCGCAAGGGCGATCAGGTTCTGATCTATCACACCGGCGACCAAAGATCGATCGTCGGCCTCGCCAAGGTCACGAGCGCGCCCAAGCAAGACCCCGACCGCCCGGGCCTCACCGCAGACGGCGAGCCCAAGTTCGCCGTTGTGGACATCGCACCCGTCAAGCCCGCTCGAACTCTCGTCGCGCTCGCGACGATCAAGGCCGACAAACGATTCGCAAAGTTCGCGCTCGTCACGCAGAGCCGTTTGAGCGTCATGCTCGTCCCGCCCGAGCTCGACGCCGCTCTGCGCGAGTTGGCTGGCCTCTAGCACACCTCGCTCACCCAAAGAACCTCACGCGCAAGCGTCGCGCGACTTACCCCGGTCAACCCACTCTCAGCCAGCTCACCATGATTTCACGCCGATCCGCGCTTCTCGTGCTGTTCTTTCTCTTCTCGTTGATTTCAGCGAGTTGCCGTGAACAACTTGCGCCACCTTCCTCGTCTCCGACCTCGCCATCAACACATCCAACTCAACCGCGCCTTGTCGTACTCAGCCCCGCCCTCGCGGTCACACTCACCGACCTCAGCCTCGCCCACCTCATCGTCGGCCGCCACGGCTACGACCTGGCGCTCGACCCCGCCATCCCTGTCTGCGGCGACCAGTCCGGCATCGACTACGAGGCCCTTATTCGCGCCAACCCCACCGACGTCCTCATCGAATGGGGAGCACGCCCGCTCCCAGCCCGGCTCGAAGAACTCGCCAAAGTCAATCGCTGGAACATCCGCAACTTCACGCTCCTCACGCTCGACGACATCCGTACGTCTACCGAAGAACTCTGGCGCGCGTACGCAACGCTCAATCTCGCGAAGGCGGAATCTCCTCGCGCCCGTCTCGACCAAGCCTGGTCGGCGCGCACGCCGCCTCTTGCCGCCGCGGGCCGAGTGCTGCTGCTTCTTTCCGCGTCTCCGCCCGCCGCTCTGGGCCCGGGCTCGTTCCACCATCAGATCCTCACGGCCATCGGTGGCACGCCGGCGCTCACCTCGGGCTCGCCGTACATCGAGCTCGATGCCGAGGACGTGCTCAAGCTCGACCCCGATGTCATCGTCTTTGTGATCTCGCGCGCGACAACCGCGCAGCCTCGCGCCGCGAAAGCTCCGCTCACCGATGAGGAGATCGCCACGCTGCTGGGTCCGCTCTCGAAGGTCAACCTTCGGGCGGCACGCGATCGGAACATCGTCCTGCTCGACGACCCCTTCGCGCTCCTCCCCAGCACCGCCATGGCCCGGCTTGCAGACCAACTCGCGCACGAACTTGCGGACCAACTTGCCGGGTCGCTCAAACCGCGAGACAACGTACCGGGCCCGCACTGATCCTCGTCAGCCATTCCTACCATGCTGCCTCATGCCAGCATCGAGCCCACCCAACGCCGCCCAGGCCTCCGTCGAAGACCCCATCCAATTCCTCGGCTCGCGATTCATCGACGCTGTCCGCGCCGCCTTCCCGGCCGTTGAAGGCCTGATCGATCCCATGATCGCCGCCAGCCGTCAGCCCGAGTTTGGCGACTTTCAATCCAACATCGCGATGAGCCTGGCAAAGAAGCTCGGGGCCAAGCCGCGTGACGTCGCGACCGCGATCATCGCCAAGCTCGACCTCGGTTCCATCGCCGAGCCGCTGACCGAGAAATCCATCGCTGGCCCGGGTTTCATCAACATCCGCCTTCGCGCTTCCGCGCTCTCGGAATTGCTTGAATCCATCGATAATTCAAGCCTGGGTGTCGTGCCCGCCGCCGAGCCGCAGACCGTCGTCGTCGATCTCATGGGCGTCAATCTCTCCAAGCAGATGCACGTCGGGCACCTCCGCAGCCCGGTCATCGGCGACGCGATCGCGCGAGCCCTCGAACGCCTCGGGCACAAAGTGCTTCGCCAGAACCACGTCGGAGACTGGGGCCTGCCCATCGCGATGGTCACGGCCCGCCTCATGCGCCAGGCCGCCGGGGGCGAGATCAATCTCAACACCATCAGCCTCGACCAGCTCGACGCCGCGTACAAGGCCGCCCAGGCCGAGTGCCAGCGCGACATGGAAGGCCTCGCCGCCGCGACCAAGTACAACCACCCCAAGGCTGTCGCGGAGTTGCAAGCTCAAGTCGACGGCGCAACCGAGTCCTTCACCCAGGCTCGTCAGACGCTGATTAAACTCCAGGCTCACGAGCCCGCGACCTTCGCCGTCTGGCAGCGCATCGCCGACGTGACCATGGCCGTCTGCCTCGCGGTGTGCAAGCGGCTGCACGTCAACGTCACCGCCGAGCACAGCGCAGGCGAATCGAGTTACGCCGCCGAACTCGCCCCCATGGTCGCCGAACTCGAATCTCGCGGCATCGCCACCATCGACCGCGGCGCGCTCGTGATCCATCTCGAAGACCCGCAATACGGCGGCATCAAAGAACCCTGCCTGATGCGCAAGACCGACGGCGGTTATCTTTATGCGACCACCGACGTCGCTGGTATCCGTCGCCGCGTGCGGAAGCTGCACGCCGATCGTCTCGTGTACGTCATCGACGCGCGGCAGAGCCTGCACATGCGCCAGGTTTTCGGTGCCAGTGTCCGGGCCGGGTACGCGACCAACCTCGTTACCGGCAAGGTCGCGGTTATGCAGCACGCCGCGTTCGGCGCGGTGCTCGGCGACGACGGGCGGCCTTTCAAAACCCGCTCGGGTGACAACGTCAACCTGCAATCGCTCATCGACGAGGCTGTCGAACGCGCGTACAGCGCCGTGAAACTTCGCGCCGACGAGGACGCTGCCAAGGCCAACAGGACCGGCGAAGCCGCGAATGAATCAGAACTCCGGGCCCGCGCGGAGATCATCGGCGTGGTCGCCATGAAGTACGCCGACCTTGTGAATGATCGTGTCCGGGATTACGCCTTCAGCTTTGACCGCATGCTCGCCTTCGAGGGCAACACCGGCCCGTACCTGCTTTACGCCTACGCCCGCATCCGCAACATCTTCCGCAAGGCCGCCGAACGTGGTGTCGATTCTGGCTGGTCCTCTGCGCCGTTCAAGGTCGCCGAGCCCGCCGAAAAAACGCTGGCCCTGCAGCTCATCCGCTACAACGCCGCCGTCCGCGGCGTGGCCGACGAGATGGAGCCGCACCGGCTCTGTCAGTATCTCTACGACCTCGCTGGCGCGTTCAGCACGTTCTACGACCAGTGCCCCGTGCTCCAAGCCGACCAGCCTGACAAGATCCTTGCGCGCCTTCGTCTCTGCGATCTCACCGCTCGCGTCCTCGCCGACGGCCTGAACGTGCTCGGCATGCCCACGCTCGACCGCATGTAATCACGAAGCAAATAATCGTCACCCTCATCCGCCCTTCGCGACTCACAACTCGCCAACCCACCAATGGTCATCCTCCAAGAAATCCAAGTCTTTCTTCAGTTCATTTCCAGCACCGCGATCGCCAGCTCGCTGCTGTACGCGGCCGTGCAGTTCCGCAACACACGCCGGGCTCAGCATGTCGCGAACTTCACCAAGCTCGTCGAGCTGCAGATGTCGCTTCGCCGCATGCGCGTCGATGATCCAAGCCTGGGAGCCGTGCACGCTCACGACATGGACGGCCTGAACTCCCCCGACGAAGTCCGCGCCTACTTCATCAACCTGATGCAGCTCAGCGTCTTTGAGATCGTCTGGTTCAGCCACAAAATGGGCCAACTCCCTGATGACTACTTCGAGAGCTGGATGAAACGCATGGACCAGATCCGCGAGGAACCGTCGTTCCAGAAGATGCTCGCCAAGCCGTCCATGAAGATCTTTCACGACGAGTTCCAAGCCCTAGTGAACACTCGTTTCAGAACCGATCCCAGCGGCCTCGCGAACGCATCTGACTACAGTCGAACATGACCCCGGATCGCAACCAGACAACGACAACCGCAGAGTTCACGGCCATCCAATCCGCCGCCAGCTTCGCCGCTCGCGCCCACCGCCACCAGCTCCGCAAGGACGGCAAGACCCCCTACATCGCGCACGTCTATCGAGTCGCCATGACCGTGCGCCACGTCTTCGCCTGCGACGATATCGCCGCCGTCACCGCCGCGCTCCTGCACGACACGATCGAGGACACCACAACAGACTTTGACGACATCGCCGATCACTTTGGGATCCTCATCGCTGAGATGGTCGCCGCCCTCACCAAGAACATGGCCCTCCCCGAACGTCAGCGCGAGGTCGAGTACGAGGCTCGCCTCGCGGTCGCCGACTGGCGCGTCCGGCTCATCAAGCTCGCCGATACCTACGACAACTTCTTCGACTCCAATTCTGTTCGCGAAGGCGGCGGCCCGGAGCGCAAGCACTTCGAACGCTGCGAGACCGCCATGCGGCTTGCTCAACCAGACGCCGCGAACAACCCGCTCGTCACGCGCGCAATTGAGACTGTGCGTTCCATTCTTGATAGCGCGAGTAAAAACCGAATATGAGGGTCTTCGCGCTCGAATAAACTTCGCGAGCAACCGTCTTCAAGGATCACCAGTACACTCTTGGGTCTGCTTGTTGCGCGTTCGCGTTTTCGAGTTCAGTTCGAGATTTGCCGCAAACGTTGGACCAGCCTTTTCGGTCTGACGAGGGGAGTGATGAGGGCATGAAACGCTCCGAAGAACTGAAGCTGATCCGTCGCGCCGCCGCTGGCGACCGAGACGCCGCCGAGGTCTTCATCCGCGCGTTCCAAGGCCAGCTCTTCGCGTACATGCTCCGCATGTCAGGCCGCCCCGACATCGCCGAGGACATCGTGCAGGACGCCTTCGTGCGCGTGCTCACCAACCTCGACCGCTTCGACCCGCGCTTCCGCTTCTCGACCTGGCTCTTCACCATCGCGCGTCGGCTCTACCTGAACACCGTCCAGAAGCACGCCCCGTCGTACAACTCCGAAGTCCTCGAAGGCCGGGCTGGCACAAAAAATGACGCGCCCGAAGACATCGCCATCGAACGCGATTCCGAAGCAATCCTCAAGGACCAGCTCCAGCGCGGCCTGGCCATGCTCACGATCGAGCAACGCGAGATCCTCATCCTGTTCCACCAGCAGAACTGGCCCATCTGGCTCATCGCCCAAAATCTCGAGATGCCAGAGGGCACGGTCAAGAGCCATCTCCACAGAGGCCGCCGCCGCATGCGCGAGATTCTCACCCAGGCCGACAGCACCATCATGTCTGTCGAGGAGGTTCTGTCATGAGCCTCTTTGATCGCAACTCCAACTTCAATCACGATCCGAAGGCCCAGCCCAATCTCAAGCACGGGCGCGGTTCGGGCAAGCTCGACCCCTCGGATATCCGCGCGCTCGTCTCGCGCGTCCAGCACGAGGACCGAGACAACGCTCCCGCCCCTTCCATCTCGATCACACCCTCGCACGCCCAAGCCCGGCTCACGCCCGACGATCTGCTCGATCAATACTTCGACAACGAACTCGACGAGGTCGGCAAGGCGGCGCTCCAAGGACACCTGCAGCGCGACCCTGGTCTGCGGGCCTGCTGCTCACAAACTCGTGAGGCGCTCAAGCTCCTACGCGCCATGCCCATCGTCGCTGATCGCACCGAAGCGATCCTCGCCGAAGTGGACCAGCGTCGTCGCTTTCTTCTTCGTTCGACCCGCGTCAAAGTCTGGGGTTTGCGTGCCGCCCTTGCCGCGGCGCTCGCGCTCGCGGCGGGCGCTGCCATCACGCTCGACCGCGACTATCCGGGTCTGCTGCACGAATCGAGCCCCGCCCCGATCGGCGATCTCGAGACCGCGGGCCGCAGCGACGCCCGCGCCACCGTCGCGTCGGCCATGGACGTCACCAAGGAGGTGGTGAGCGCGGTCGCGCAGCCGCTCTTTAGCGACCGCCCGATCGCCGCCTCATCGTTCCCTCGCGCCAAGGGTTCACCAAAGCTTGCGCTCGGTTCGCAGGACACCGGACCGCGCCTCACCTGGCGCGCCACCACCAGCTCAGAGATCCCGTCCACCAGCGGCTCGGCTCGTTCGCTCGCCGCGATCGGCCACTCCGATTCCCGCGCTTCCTCGTACCCTTCGAACATCCGGCTCGTCGCCGCGACCATCCCCGACGTGCGCGTGCTCCGCTGCGACTGGGAGCCTGACAGCACCCTTCGCGCCCGCGACGTCGAGTCTGGCACCAACAACCCTTCCAACCAGAACTCATGGTGGCTTCGGGCTTGGATGCAATCTTCTTCGGGCTACACACCAGCTGCCTCGTCCTACCAGCGATAGCAGCATGACATCCGCTCGGGCGCGGTCGTGGGGGTCTGGATCGTGGTGCTGAGTATCCGCACACAGGCCGTCGCCGCCGCGTTCGTTCTCGCAGCCGTCGCGCCCGACCCGTTGTTTGCGGTCGCCCGCGCCCAGCCCGCCAGCGCCCTCGCAAGCACTCAGGGCACCGTTGCCCAGCCCAACGCGCCGATCAAGGGCACGCGCGATCTCATCGCCCGCCTCCCTGCTTCGGTCACTCTCGCCGTCTCGATCGACCAGGCCGCAGTCCAGCGCACTTCTGACCCCGGCCGCTCGCTCTGGGCGTTCATCCAAGACGCCAAGCTCATGCAGCGCACCCAAGGTGCCTGGAACGAGCTGGCAGCCGCGCTCAAACTTCCGCCCGAACAGGCCTTCGACGAGCTCCTAGGCCGCCGCGCCATCTTCGTCCTCAGCGACACCAAGCCTGGCCAGCGCACCCAGTGGGCTCTCCTGAGCGAAGTAACACCCAAGGTTGAAACACGCATCCGCGAGAGTCTCTCGCCCGCTCCTCGCAGCATCGGACGCGGCAGGCCGATCCTCTCTCTCGAACGCGGCGCCTACGAACTCGCCACCACCGCGGGACGACCCGGACGTATCCAGCCCCCCGAGTTCCCGGCCGACGAACTGATCGTCCTTGCTCCCTCCGAAAACGCCGCGCTCTTCGACGATCTCCTGGCCGTTCTCTCCGGAAAAGAACCCGCAGACACTGTCGGGAAGCTCCCCGCCTGGCCTCTCGCTCAAGCCTTGGGTCGCGGCGACATCTTCATCTGGTGTACCGACACCGATCTCCTCGCCCCGCCCCAGCCGTCAAACAGCAGCGCCCCCGACGACGCCTCGACACCCAACCTCGAAGGCTTCATCGCGTTCTCCGCCGACCTCTCGCCGCGCGGCTGGAACGCCGAGTTTGTCGCGAGCGTCGAGAAAGTCGTCTGGGACCATCAGCATTGCTCCCCGCTCCCCGCGGCCGCCGCCGCGATCGAACGCGGCGCGATGATTTCCTACGTCGGCACGCTCCCTCTCCAAGGCGAGAGCGGCTCGCGCGAACTTCGTCAGATCGCCAAGCTCATCGTTCCCAAGCTCCCGCCGACGCTCCTGAAACATCTCGGGCCCGACGTCCTCTTGGCCCTCCACCCGCAGGCCCAAGGCCTGGCCGCCGACTCGCCCACCCAGATCGCTCTCAGCCTCGCCGTCAGCACCAACGACATCCACGAGACCGCTCAAGGAGCGGACGAGTTCGTCTCCTGGGCGGTCCGCAAGGGCGTCTCTCAAGGGCGACCCGACCGCGCACCCGCGACCATCTCCGAGCAGGATTTCTCCGCCCTCCAACCCTGGGACACCCGGACGCTCGAACGCAGCGCGGAGGACTCGGGCTCGGGCGAGTCATCACCCGACGCGGCCGTCGCCTGGGCCTGCACGCCGTCTCAAGTCCAAGCCCCCAAGCAAACGTCAGAGAGAGAATCAATCTCTGGCTGGTGGCTGACCAGCGTCGCGCTGGGCGCAGGCCCGCACGGAACCGCCACCAACCGCCTCGATCTCATGCGAGCTCTCACCATCCAGAGCGACCCCGAACCGTCTGGCGTCATCGCACGTTTCGTCGTCCGCCCGGCGCTGATCCTGCAGACTCTCGCGCCGCGCATCCCGGCCCTGCCTGATTCGCTGCGTGCCGCGCGCTGGTTCGAACTTTTCTCCTCCGAGTGCTTCGCGCCCCGCGACGGCGTGGCGCAAGGCCGGATCAGGATCGAGATGGCCGCGCCGCCGTTAACGCTGCCAAAGCCGCCAAAGTAAGAACAGACGCAATGGTCCTCGGTTTCTGGTCCTCGGTCTCTGGGCCTCGGTCTCTGGGCTCGGGCTCTTTTTCCCAATCCTTCCGCCCGGGCACCATCGATCAACCGCCTTAAGCAGCGAACGAAAAAAGGGCACGGCCATCGGCCGTGCCCTTCGATCAATCATTCAGTCACGAACCCGCCCTGACTCAGCAGCCCGCGAAGAACGCGTCCACGAACGCGTCGTAATCGTCGGCGTTCACAAACTCGTCGCCGTTAAAGTCCGCCGTGGGATACCCAAGCTCGAAGGCCAAGGCATACGCATCAAAGTCGTCGCCGTTGACAAACCCGTCCTGGTTGAAATCGCTCGGGCAGGCGCAGATGACCCGCTCGTCGCTGTCCAAGCATCCGTTCAGGTTGTGGTCGATGCCGATGCGAGTCTCAGCCCCCTTCGGAACAACCGTGTACGTCAGCTCGCTGCCCAACGCGGCCGCCGCCAGCAGCGCCGACGCCGAGATCGTCTGACCGGCACGGTCCGACTGGAACGTGCTGGCCCCAACATACGCCCAGCCACGCTGCTGGCCCGACTGCACGCCCTTGACCACCAGCCCGACCTTCCCAGAATCGGCTAGGCTCACGAACGTCGATATCAACGCCAGTTGTGCCGCCGACGCCGACGCCTGGCTCACCAGAGTCGTCTGCTTACCCACCGCCGCGTGCGTGTCCAGACTCAACGGGCCCGGTGGCTCCAGCGGCGTGTTGGGCAGACCCTGCGGGAGGTCCGAACCGCTGAACGCCAGCATCAGCGCGACCATGTCGGCCGTCTCTTGGTTGCTCGTCAGGTTGAACGCTGGCTCGTTCACGAACCGCTCGATCGAATCCACCGAGCCGTCGTGGATAAACCCGAACCCGGCGTTCGAAGACGTCGTGATGAAGTTGGACCCCGACTTCTCTGCCATGTTCCGAATCTGCGGGATCTTGATCGTCACGTTCGTCGAGCCGTCCACCGACACCACGCCTAGGTGGTGCTCGCCCTTGGGCCCAACCGCGATCGGCTGGTACACCGATCCCACCAGCTTCATATCCGGCCCCGCCCCCGTCGGCAACGTGTGGCACGTCACGCACGCGAACGCGCCCCGGTCCACCCGACGCGACGTGCTCCGGTAAATCGCCAGCCCGTTCACTGCGTTGCCGTTGGGCAGCGGCAGCCCTGCAACACCGAACCGCCCCGTCGTCAGGTGCCCCGGCAGGGGCAGGCTTGTCGGCAGCCCATTGGTGATCGTCCGGAACGGGTTGGGCGGGAACGTGATGGTCGCCAGGAAGTTCTCAAAGTCCTGCATTTCCAGCGCGTTGGGCTGGAAGTCCTTGCCCTGCAGACCAACGAACGCCGGGCCGAACGCCTCGACGCCCGAGCGATCGCCACGCCAGTGGTGCGGCTCCTTGCCCACGATGTCCTGCATCGTCTGCGTCGTCATGGGGCCCTTCATCGGATGAAACGGCGCGAACGCGGGGTTCGTCGTACCCGGGCTCAGCCCCGGCAGCCCGAACCCGAGGTTCAGGTCCGTCAAGGCCGCGATCGGCCCTCCCGGATCACCAAGGTCCCACGCCAGCCGATCCATCCGCGCGTCCACATGGCACGAGGCGCACGAGATCTGACCAAGCCCAGAGTTGAGGTGCGTGTCATAAAGATGCTTGCGGCCAAGCTTGATCGCTGGCGGCGTCGGGTCATACATCGGCACTATCGCAACCTGCGATTCCGTCGCCAGGTTCACCACCGAGATCGTCCCCTCGAACCGGTTCAACACGTACATCTGCCCACGCGCCTCGTCCAGGC
>CAZIMT010000031.1:12855-24816 GCA_964540295.1 uncultured Phycisphaeraceae bacterium | reverse complement strand
TCTTCGACGCGGGTCTTCGCGGCCTTGATCGCTTCGGGGAACGCGGCGAGGGCGTCGGCGGCGGCGCGGGCATCGACGGGCTCCATGCGCCCGGTGGACTCTTCGAGCTTGAGCATGTTCGCGCGGAAGGGCGCGAGCGGCGTCATCTCGGCCAGCTTGGCGTGGTCGGTGCTGAGATGAGCCAGCTCGTACTCGTGCCGGAACTTGAGGAGGAGGTAGTCGATCTTCCCGGCCTGGTCGAGGGCCTCGAAGTCGAGGGCTGCGAGCGTGGTGGTCGAATCTTTGAAGAAGGCTTCCAAGCGTTCGAGACGCTGTTCTGACCAGTAGCGCGGGTAGAAACGGTCGAGCGAGTTGCGGTCCTCGGCGTAGTTGATAAGAAACCTCGAGAGATCGTGCGGGCTGGTGGAAGAGGTTTGCGGCTGGGCTGGCGCGAGCGACGCGGAGCAGGCGAGGGTCGTGGACACCGTCAGGGCGGCGAGGAACGTTCGTGTGGTTTGGATGGTCATGGTCATGGTCGTGGTCATGGGTTTGCGGATCTGCGGGTGGTGTGGTTGGTTGAGGCGCTGGCCCGGGCGGTAGCGTACACGAGATTCGCGGAGCAAATCTGGCCGCGTTTAATCGCTGGCGATCACTTACGCCAGAACGACCCAGCAGTGGGAGCCAGCTACACGATCCTGCACGGCTCGGTTGACGCGGTCGATCAGCTGCTGCATGGAAGTCGGGATGAGGGTTTCGTACCCGGCCACGGCGATGCAGACCGCGAGCATGCACGGGCGGCTGGCACCGCTCGGGTCGTTGGATTGCATGAACTCGGAGCGAGAGATTTGCTCGGCGAGGCTTTGGGCCCAGGGCAGGGTGTGGTCGGCCCTGGCGCGGCCTCGGAAGAGCAGAAATTGCGTGAGGCTGGCGCGAGTGACGAGGTCGGAGTCCGAGATCGATCTGGTCACGATTGTCGCGACGAGGGCCATGAGTTCGTCGATGCGGCCGTCATCGGCCTGTTCCGCTGTCTTGTCTTCATCTCGTTCCTGCGTCGGTTCTTGCAGGCCGATGAGGCAGAGGGTGTAGGGTTCGCCGCGGGCCTGGGCCTGCGTGTGAAGTTTGGCGGTGGCGACTTCGAACTCTGCCCGATCCATGAACGCGGGCCCGAGGCGGACCGTTGAGGCCGCGACCACCGACTCGATCTCATCGACGAGCTTGGCGATCCCGAACGACTCGACCGCGCCCGAGGCCTTGAGTCGCTTGAACATGTCGAGGGCGGCCTTGACGCGTTCGCGGAGCGTGCCGTCGCGGAAGACCTCGTGCTTCTGAAGAAACTCGACGCACCCGCTCCGGAAATCGAGGATCGCGACGGCGGGGTCTCGGCTGGTGGAGAGCCCGATCACGGGCGTTCCGGCGAGACGACCCTTGGAGTTTTCCAGCAGCTCAGCGCCGAGCCCGTCGGGCAGGCTGTGGTCGAGAATGACACAGGAAAATTCACGCTCTTGTAGCAGGCGTTTGCCATCGGCGACGGAGTGGGCGTACACCACGCGGAACTCGTCGGGGTCGGCGCTGTTGAGCGAGTCTCGGATGAGGTCGCAATGGTCGAGGTCGTCTTCAACAATCAGCACGTTGATCATGGTTTGGCTTTACTCAGAGAAGTTACTTGGATTCGGGTTGTGGAGATTGACTGGCTGATCGTGAGGAAACGGTGACCACGGTTGGCGGGGCCGGGTTGGCGGCCTGATCGCGGGCTTGATCGTGAGGGTTATCGTGAGGCTGATTTCGTTCAGCGAGGTTCTCGGCGTGCAGAGGGAGTTCAATGTTGGCCGTGGTGCCCGAGTAGCCGTCGGATTCGAGCCAGACCCGGCCGCCGAATCCTTCGATGTAGCGTCGCACCGTGCTGAGCCCGAGGCCCGTGCCTCGGCCAGCGAGCGGGCCGCGCTTGAAGGGGAGGAACATTTGCTCGATCTTTTCGGGTGGGATGCCCGGCCCGTTGTCCTTGATGGTCGCGCGGACCGTTCTTTCGTTCACCTCGACCGATGCCTGAACGCGAGGGTCGGGCCGGGAGGCGCCGCTGAACTTGACGGCGTTGTGGAGGAGGTTGACGAGGCAGCGTTCGAGCGCGTTGTGGTCGGCGCGGATCTGGGCATCGTCGGCTCGTTCAACCACCACGCCGTTGTGCTGGTCCCCCGCGAAGTGTTCGCGCACGACCTCTCGGAGGACCGCGCCGACGTTGAGCGTCCGGAGTTCGAGCTGCTCGCCGCCAGACTTGGCGTAGAGCATCAGGCTGTCGAGCATGTCGGTGAGCCGGTCGGCGGCGCGGCGGGCTCGCGCAAGGTTGGCGGCGACGGTCGCGGACCCGTCCATGCCGAGCCTCGATTCCAGGATGTTCACGACGCCGCTGATCGTGGCGACGGGCGTTTGCAGGTCGTGGGTCATGGCGTAGGCGAGCTGGACGAGCTCGTTGTGTCGTTGTTCGAGCCGGAGGTTGGTCTCGCGTAATTGTGCGTTGGCGTGCTTGAGCGATTCGCGGGAGAGGTAGTAATCGGTGCAGTCTTTCACGGTGCCCACGAAGCCCTCGACGCCGTGTTCGTTGTGGAAGGGCGCGACCCGAACCATGCTGTGCACGGTGCGCCCGTCTGGGTGGACGAAGCGGTGCTCGCTGGCGAAATCGCGGGCCTCGCGGGCGGCGCTGTACCATTCGTGAACGACCCGGTCGAGGTCGTCGGGGTGGATGGCCGCGATCCATCCTTTTCCGAGCGCTTGCTGTTCGGTGAGCCCCGAGATACGTTCGTAGGCTGGGTTGGCGTAGGTGCAGTCGCCGTAGATATTGGTGACGAAGAGTCCAAAGGGCGAGTATTGGGCGACGCTGCGAAACTTGCTCTCGCTCTTGAGAAGAGCCAGCTCGATCAGCTTGCGGTCGGTGACGTCCCACCCGAAACCTTGGTACTCGACGATCTCACCAGCGCGGTTCAGGATGGCGCGATCGGTCCAGCGTTGCCACCCGATCGTGCCGTCGGGCCTCGGCCCGGCGTGCTCGTACTTTACCGGCTCGCCTGATGGCGGGATGCTGGCGAGGTGCTCGCGCAGTCCGTCGTGCTGGGAAACCGGAATGAAATCGAGGAAGCTTCGCCCGATGATCTCTTCGGGCCGCTTGCCGGCGCGACGGCAGTACGCGTCGTTGACGAACGTGAGTGTGGTGTCCGCTTTGAAGCGGCAGATCAGCTCGGTCTGGCTCTCGACCACTCCTCGGTAGCGTTCCTCACTGGCTCGCAACTTGGATTCGAGCTTGGCGTGAAGCCTGGTGCGGCGGCGTAGTTCGAGCTGGGCGGCGGTCTGGCGGGCCAGCATGTGCAGCGCGTCGACCTGTTCCACCGTGAACGAGCGCGGCTTCTTGTCAATCACGCAGAGCATCCCGAGCGCGTGCCCGTCGGGCAAGACCACGGGGATCCCGGCGTACGCACGAAAAAAAGGTTTGCCCAGAACCTCGGGGATGTTGGCGAAGCGCGGGTCCTTGGTCGCGTCGGGGACGATCAGCGGGCCGAGGTTGTTGATCGCGTACCCGCAGAAGCACTCGTCACGCCCGGACTCGCGCGAGCTGGTGCCGACCACGGACTTGTTCCACTGCCGATGGTCGTCCACGAGGCAGACGGTGGCGATAGGAGCTTGGCAGATCGTGGCGGCTAGTCGGGTGAGCTCGTCGAAAGCGGGCTCGGGCTCGGTGTCCATGATGTCACACTCGCGCAGCGCGGCGAGACGAGCGGCTTCATGTTCAAGAGAGGGGGAACACATCTCGAGTCCTCAAAGACCAAATGGAAGCGGTTCCAAGATAGCGGCACGAGGGCGCAGCCGCCACTCAAAGTCGAGCGTCATGCATCTCGAATCTGGGTGTTCAGAGTTTGTTAAACACCGAAATACTGACCACGGGAGGGTTCGTTGCGCGGAGAAGGGCGCGCTCAGATGCTGGACGAAGCGTTCTTGTTACGGAAAATCGCCACACGGAAAATTGCTAGAAGGAGTGGTAGGGCGCGGAACTCACACAAACCCAGAACTCACACAAACTTGGTCCGCCCCGGGACGGCGACGGCGGGGGTCGGCATGGGCCCGAACTCGATTTTGTCGGGCACGAGCTTCTCTTGCGACTTCATCGCCTGCTCCCAGGTGATGGCCTGCCCCGTGTACGCCGCCATGCGGGCCATGATGGCGAGCATGGTGCTGTTGGAGCTGCGCACGCCGTCGTTGATAGGTTTGCCCGAGCGGATCGACGCGAAGAGTTCGTCGTGCTCGTTCTGGTACATTGCGCTGGACCCGCCGGGCGACGCTGGCGGCTTCCAGACTTCCTTGCCCGCGAAGTCTCGGATGGACGCGGCGGTGTCCTTCCAGCCGTCCACGATCGCCAGTCCTTTGCCCGAGTAGACGTAGTCGGAGTTGTCATTGATGCACTGGTCGATCTGGCGGCAGGAGTGGAACGCGCGCTTCCCGTTGGGGTACTCGTAGACCGCGGAGAAGTGGTCAAAGACGTTCCCGCTCTCCGGGCCGGTGCGCGCGGCGCGGCCGCCGTGGCAGATGACGCGGGTGGGCAGCAGGTCGTTCATGGCCCACGAGAGGCGGTCGACAGAGTGGATGGCTTGCTCGACGATGTGGTCGCCCGAGATCCAGGTGAAGTGCCACCAGTTGCGCATCTGGAATTCGAGATCGGTCCACTCGGGTTTGCGGGGGCGATTGCCAAGCGTGCCAGTGTTGTAGGTGGTGTGGGCGGTGACGACCTCGCCGAACGCGCCGGAGTTGATGTACTGCATCGCGGCGTTCATGCCGGGGTGGTGCCGCCAGCAGAAGCCGACCACGAGGGCGGTGTTCTTGGCTTTGGCCAATTCGGAAGATTCGATGACCGAGCGGATGCCGGGAGCATCGACCGCGACGGGTTTTTCAGCGAAGACGTGCTTGCCCGCGGCGACGGCGGCTTTGAGGTGCTCGGGGCGGAAGGCGGGATAGCCGGTGATGAGCACAACGTCGACGCCGCTGTCGATGGCCCTCTGGAACGAATCGAAGCCGACGAACTTGCGTGAGTCGTCGACTTGGAGCTGGGCGGACTTCGCGCTGCGGGCGTTGAGGTCGGTGTCCTTGGCCGATTCTTCGATTTCTTTTTTCAGCCCGTCGTAGCTGGCGTCGATGCGGTCTTTGAAGACGTCGGCCATCGTCCAGAGGACGGCGCCCTTGTCGGCGGTGAGCGCCTGCATGGCTGCGCCGGTGCCGCGTCCGCCGCAGCCGATGAGAGCGATCTTGAGAGTGTCCGCACCGCCCGCGTAGGCCGAGCGAGCGACGGCGAGAGACGTGCCGACGAAGGGCAGGATCGCGGCCACGGTGGCTGTGGTCTTGACGAACTCGCGGCGTGTGACGGAATCAACCAGCGAGAAAGGGCCGTGCTGACCGTTGTAACTCATGATGAAACTCCCACTCGAGAAATGAAACCGAACACGAATATCGAATGCTCATCGCCCATTGCAAATCTACTGATCCCCGCCCTACTCCGGCTCACACACCACCCGGAACCCTGCCCAGCTCGCGTCCGCCAGCCACCACACGCTCTTGGGGATCTGTGGGTCGGTCATGTTCCATTTGGCGGTGGGTACGGCCCGCGTCGCCGGGGTGGTGTTCACGGCCGCGTCTTTGAACGATCCGCCACGGACCACGAACGTGCCGTCGGCGGCGGCGGTCCATTCGGCGACGTTGCCCAGCATGTCGTGCAGGCCCCAGGCGTTGGGCTTGAGCGTGCCGCAGGCGTGGGTCTGCTCGTCGGAGTTGTCCTTGACCCAGGCGTACTCGAGCAGCGCGTCGGGGTCATCGCCCCAAGGGTGTGTGGTGGTGGTGCTCGCGCGACAGGCGTGCTCCCACTCGGCCTCGGTGGGCAGGCGGTACTTCTTGCCCGTCTTGGCGCTGAGCCACGCGCAGAACGCGTTAGCACCTTTGGGCGCGATCGAGATGGCCGCGAACCCCGAGTGCCCCCAGCCGCGGTCGGCGGTCAGGTACGGCTTGGTTGGTTTGGTGATCGCATCGAGCGGCTTGACGCTGGGGGCCGGGGCTCCGTCGGTGCTGTCGAGCCCGAAGATCAGCACGTCGTAGAGATCCCAGGTGGTCTCGAGCTTGGCCATGTAGAATGCCTTGATTGGCGTGCCGTCGGCGGCCGACCCAGCGGGGACGGGGACCATTTGGAACTCGACGGTGGTGCCGGAGAGTGTTTCGGTGTAGGGCTTGAGATCGGTTGAGGGCGCAATGGAAGTCGGCGTGATCGGTTTGGGCTCGGGCGAGGCGTTGGTTGCCTCGCCGAACGCCACGTTGCTCGACCAGAGCGCACTGGCGGCGAGAAGCGCGCGTGCCGCGTGGTGTGAGGACTTGGGGGCAAATTGAACGGAGCCGCGTGTGTTCATGGTGAAGAAGCCCGAGGTCAAGAGCGCGGTGGCCGGGATGCAAGCGCGGTGGCCGATGTGCGGGGCGGTCTGTGGGCTGGTGAGCTTGGTGGTGGCGACTTTGCAAGGCTGCGCCGGTCCGACCGACGCCTCGTGGGCCAGGCACGAATATTCTCAGATTGTCATGGGCGTCCTAGCCCGGGTGACAGTGTACTCGAAGGACGAGGCCGCCGCGCGCGAGGGCGTGAAAGCGGCTTTCGCGGAGATGAATCGCTGCGACGCGATGCTTAGCGACTATCGGAGAGATAGCCAGCTTTCAAGGGTCAACGAGTCGGCCAACGCGCCGCATCTGCTCGAGCTATTTTCCGAAACTGGGGTGTCACCTGATTTCGAGGCCGTGCTGTTGAAGGCCCAACATTTCGCGGCCTTGAGCGATGGGGCGTTCGACATCACCTGCGGCTCGGTTGTGAACCTGTGGAGGAGCGCGCGCAGATCCGGACAACTGCCCACCGCGGCAGAGATCGAGGCCGCCCGCCGTGCGACCGGCTGGCATCGAATGAGCTTTCTACAAACGCTCTCAAGCGACCGTGACATTCTCAGATTGGACCGCGGTATGCGTCTTGACGCTGGCGGCATTGGCAAGGGCGTGGCCGCCGACCGGGCTCGCGAAGTGCTCGCCGCGAAGGGTTTCGATCGGTGTCTGATCGTTCTGGCTGGCGACATGGCGGTGGGCGAACCTCCGCCGGGAGAGAGCGGTTGGCGGATCGGTATCTGGACGGGCGACGAGGTTTCAAGCGAGAGTTCCACGAGCGTTCCCACGATTGAAGTGTCGCGTTGCGGAGTTTCCACTTCCGGGGACGCCGAACAGTTCGTTGAGATCGGCGGCGTTCGCTATTCACACATCGTCGATCCGCGTACCGGCTGGGCGCTGACCGACCCTATCTCGGCGACGGTGGTGGCGTCGGACGCGACGACTTCTGATGCGCTGGGGACCGCGGTCTGCGTGATGGGCGAGGGCGACGGGGTGCGCATGATCGAGGACTACGCTGGTGCGTCCGTGCGGGTCGTGGTACGTTCATCCACAAATTCACCCGGCGGTGCGCGCGTCATCACGACGCGCGGGTTTCCTGCGGTGCGGTGAGCGAGGGTGGGCGAAGTGCGGATGGAACGACCGTTCCTGGAGACGATGATGAAGTTTCGAGGTGTTGCATCGGTCCCTTACGCGCGGCGAACTCGGCCCGGGTTGATCGGCCTGCTGTGCTTTGCCCTCGTGAGCGGCTCGGTCTTTGCGCAAGCGCTCGCGGCCCAGCCGCCCGCCCAACCACCTGTCCAACCGCCTACTCAGCCGCCTACTCAGCCGCCCGCGCAGCCGACCTCGACACCGCCAGCGCTCGCGCTTCCCAAGGCTGGCCCGGGCGACAACACGCCGCCGCCCGGCTTCATCGCGCTCTTCAACGGCAAGGACCTGAGCGGTTGGAAAGGACTCGTCGAGGATCCGCCCAAGCGAGCCGCGATGGCGCCAGCCGAACTTGCTTCGAAGCAGCAACTCGCCGATGGCCGGGCCAAGGAGCACTGGACCGCTCAGGACGGCGTGCTGGTCTTCGACGGCAAGGGCGAGAATCTGTGTACGAGTGAAGACTTCACCGACTTTGAGATGTACGTCGATTGGGCCATCACGCCCGGCGGGGACACCGGGATTTACCTGCGTGGCTCGCCGCAGACCAACATCTGGGACAACCCGGAGGGCTCGGGCGGGATCTACAACAACGACAAGCACGCCCGCCGCGCGCTGATCAACGCCGACCGCACGCTGGGCGAGTGGAATACTTTTCGCATCATCATGACCGGCGAGCGCGTCACGGTGTACAACAACGGGCTGCTCGTCGTGGACGACACGGTGCTCGAGAACTATTGGGAACGGACCAAGCCGATCTACGCCAGCGGCGCGATCGAGCTCCAGAACCACGGCTCGCCGCTCGCGTTCAAGAACATTTACGTCCGCAAGCTCAACGTCCCGGCGCGGCCGAGCGGCCCGGTGCTCAAGGACGGCGACCGCGTGGCGATCATCGGCGACTCCATCACCGAGCAGCGGATCTACAGCCGGTACATCGAGAACTATCTGTTGATGTGCGCGCCGCAGAAATCGCTGCGCTGCTTCCAGTTTGGTTGGAGCGGCGAGAAGGCGCAGGGCATCGAAGCTCGGCTTGTGAACGACGTGCTCGCCTGGAAACCCACCGTCGCCACGCTCTGCTACGGCATGAACGACGGCGGGTATCGCGCGTACGAGCCAATCATCGGCGATGTCTTCGGCGAGACGATGGGGAACGTCGTCAAGGCGATGTCGGCCGCGGGCGTCAGGCCGGTCGTCGGCACGCCCGGCTCGGTGGGCATCGTCACGTTCAAGTCGATCCCGCCTGCGGTCTACAACGACACGCTGGCCCACCTGCGCGACGTGTCGCGTGAGCTGGCGCTGCGGACGGGCTCGCCCTTCGCGAACGTTCACGACCACATGATCCTCGCCGAGCGCAAGGCCAAGGGCGTCCTGGGCGAGAACTACGACGTCTGCGGGCTCGACGGCGTACACCCTCGCGCTAACGGGCACCTCGTTATGGCGTATGCGTTCTTGAAAGGCCTCGGCTTTGACGGAGCGATCGGCGAGGTGGTCATCGATCTCAACGCGGGCGCGACCGCCAGCGGTTCGCACGCCGTGATTTCAGCGGAGAAGGGGACCGCGGTCATCGAGAGCGGCCGATATCCGTTCTGCTTCGCCCCCGCTGGCGACGGGCCCGAGAGCCCGCGCAGCATCCTTCCCTTCATTCCGTTCAACGACGACCTCAACCGCTTCACGCTCCGCTGCACGAACCTCGCCACGCCCAACGCCAAGGTCAGTTGGAACGAGCGCAGCAAGGTGTTCACGAAAGAGCAGCTCGAACGCGGCGTGAACCTGGCCGCGGAGTTCCTGGACAACCCGTTCAGCGAGGCCTTCGCCAAAGTGGACGCGCAGATCGCCGCCAAGCAGGCGTTCGAGACGACGGTCATCAAGGAAGTCGTCACGCACTTCCGCACCGCGCGCGACATGCTGGCCAACGACATCGAAGGCCAGGCATCGCTCGACGGCGTGGCGGCCAAGCTGCGAGCTCGCCAGGCGACGATGCAGGACGAGATCGCCAAGCTCGTCGTGCCCGTGCGGCACACGATCAAGGTCGAGCCGCAGTGATCCTGGTAGGTCGGCGCTTCGAGCCGGCTCTTGGCCTTGAACGATGAGGGAAAGCTGAGCGAGAAAGCGACGGCTCGGAGAGCCGTCTCTACCAAGCCGATCTGCTCAAGTCAGAAGTTAAAGATCGCCTCCAGCACGCGCGGGATCCACCCCTTGTCGGCCGCGTCCTTGACCTGCCCCTCGTTCTTGGTTGATAGCGTCATCTCCGCGAGCTGGCTCGACAGGATGGTGTTGGCGGTCGTGATGTCGTCCTGCCGCACGAGGCCGGTGAGGAGGATGGTCTGTGTCTCGTCGTCGGTCGATTTGCTGCGCCGCGCTTCGATCACGATCACGCCGTTGGGCTTGATATCGATGATCGACGCGGTGATTTTCGCGGTAAACTGGTCGGTGCGGTCGTAGGTTCCCTCGCCCTTGAACTTGTGGTTGCTCGTGAGCGCGAGCTTGGCGCCGCTCTCGGTATCGCCGTTCTCGAGCTGCAGTTCGAGGAACTTGGCGAGGCTTGGGAAGCTGGTGAGCTGACCCTTGAGGTCGTAGTCTTTTTTGGTGTCCATCGTCTGCTTGCTCGACTGCTTGCTTTGCTCGTCGACGATGATCGTGATGAGATCGTGAAGTTGGTAGCTGCGCGGCTTGGGCGGTTCGATGAAGGTCAGGCTGGTCTCGCGCAGAGGGGCCGCGGGGTCGGGCTTGCCGTCCTTGTCGGAGCGCACGAGGTTGGTCTGGAGGAACAGACTTTGGGCAGAGCACACCGGCCCGCCGCAGCTCAAGAAGAGAGCCAAGAGCGCGGTCGGTACCAGCGCGGTCCCTGTGCAGCGCGCTTTGCGAGCGATATGAGAACAGTCCTTGCGATCACGGTTCATTCACGATCCTCCGAAGAGTTTTGATTTAACAGAGGTCTGTCCAGCGCAGCTCGCGTTGCGTCGCCGGGCCCGCCTCGGGTCACATCGAACGCGCCCGAGCGAACACTGGCAGGCTGCGTCCATCGCGCGAGCGGCGGGTCGAGCCGACGATCGCCCAGGTCCAGGAACTTGTTCCGCAGACGGTCCGCCTCTTTCGCCGCGGCGCGAGCCCGCTCGCGAGCGCCGGGCGGTTGCTTGGTGGTCGGTGCGCTCTTGCTCACGCTCCTCCCGTTCGCGGCCGTATTGCTCGACCGGACCGGCGCAGAGCTCGCGATATTCTGCTTGTCAGCGCTCGCGGGAATCACGTCATGTTCGGCGCTCTGCTCCGGGTCGCTGGCCGCGCCAGTCCCGGTGATCGCGCGTGACGGACCCTCGACACGAGCCCGGAAGTCACGCTTGGAGTCCACCATCTGAAACGCGATTCTTTCCCCAAGCCGTCCAGATTCGAGGGCCCGGGCCTTGACCTTGACGCTCACGTCGCCCGACAGGCACACCACGTCCGCCATCTCGCCCTTCTTGATGACCACCGGCGGCTCAATGTCCGTGACCTCGATCACCTGCCCCGCGCTGATCCGCCCGCGTGCGAACTGCCCGCGCACCGCTTCGGGGTCGGCCGGTCGGATGGTCGGCCCCACCCAACGCTCTTCGGAAATGAGCGTGCTCTCGTCGAGCGACTGCCCGCGCCGCACGCCGCCGATCGCCACCGCCACACTGCGCTTGATGCTGACCGTCACGCGCAGCTGCCCGCTGGCCACGGTCGTCAGGTCGCGGTAGAGGCGGATCGAAACCGGCTGGCGTTCGGACTTGCCCACGAGCTGCACGTCCGCGATCAACCCGGCTGTCGCGGTGTTCAGGAGCTTGGCGTCAGATTCATCGAATATGAGCTTGAGGTTGCGTTCGTCGGCATCAAAGACCTGCGCCAGCCGGGCCGTGACTACGTCGCGCACGGTCGGGCCTTGCGCCAGCGCTGGCGTGGGCGAATCTGGTTTGGGTGCTGGCGCGGGCTGAGCGTCGAGGCGTCGTGCATTGCAGGTCGAGCCACGCAGCGTCAGTCTTCCCCAGTTTTCCGTGCCCAGCTTTTCGAGCGTGCCGCGCACGCGGTCTAGGTCGATCGCCACCCATCCCTGCTTGTCCTCGACCAGCTCGGCCGCGTCGAGCACCACCGCCGAGAGCCGCTGGGCACTGGGGCCAGAGATCTCCGCGATCTGGTCGAGCCGGATCGGCCCGGTGCCTTCGAGCGTGGCCGAACTCCGCAGGGCGATGACGTCCTGAGCCGAAGCCCGGATCGGTGTCACGCTGAGCCCGACCGCGGTGGCGAGCACGAGCAGCCTTGCCAACAGCGGCGTTCCACGCGGGCTGGGGCGTTGAGAGTTCATCGAGCGTCCTTGCTCCGATTTGCGTCGGGAAAAAGCTACCCAGCACTTGCTACGTACTACTCGCTACTCACGACTCGCTACTCACGACT
>CAZIMT010000031.1:0-12755 GCA_964540295.1 uncultured Phycisphaeraceae bacterium | reverse complement strand
ACTCGCTACTCACGACTCGCTACTCACGACTTACTCCGTCTTACCGCCGGAGTGCCGCCACGTTCCGCAGCGTCTCGTCGGCCGCGCGGATCGAGTTGGAGTTCATCTCGAAGGCACGCTGCGTGCGGATCATTTCGATGAGCTCGCGCGTCGGGTCGATGTTCGACCCTTCGAGGAATCCCTGCTTGATCCGGCCGTGGTTGCCCTCGCCCGGGGCCGCGTTGTTGGGCTGGCCGGTGGCGTCGGTCTCCACGTACAAGTTCTCGCCGATCTGCTTGAGCCCCGCCGGGTTGATGAAGGTTGAGAGCTCGAGCTGCCCGCGTTCCTCGACCTCGATGGAGTTGGGCACCGAGACAAACACCCGCCCGTCGCTGCCGATCTGGATCTTCTCAGCGTTCTCGGGGATCGTAATAATCGGCTGCAAGCGGCGGCCTTGGTCGTTGGCCATGACCAGCTCGCCGTTCTTGTTCACCACCAGGTTCCCCGCCCGCGTGTACGCCACGCCGCCGCCCTGCGCGGGATCGACCTGCACGCGGAAGAACCCGTCGCCGTCGATCATCACGTCGAGCATCCGCCCGGTGTTCTTGGGCGGGCCTTGCTCGAAATCCAGCTGCGTGCCCGAGACCTTCACACCCAGCCCGATCTGAAGCCCCGTCGGTCGGCTGTCGCCGATCGCGTTGAGCGTGCCCGGCTGAGCCTTGTCGATGTACAGCAGATCCTGGAAGTTGACGCGGCTTCCCTTGAACCCGTCGGTGTTGACGTTGGCGAGGTTGTGCGCGGTGACGTCCAGCGCGGTGTTGAGGGCCGAGAGCGCGGTCGCCGAGGACTGAAGAGCGTTGATGGCCATGTGAATCCTTGAACGAAAGAATTAATCGAATGTCGAATGTCGAATGCCCGCTTACGAAACTCGTCCGAACGTGTTGATCGCTCTTTCCATCATCCGGTCGGCCGCCGCGACCATGTTCATGTTCGACTCAAAGTCGCGCCCCGCGCTCGTGATCTGCATGATCGTGCCTACCTCGTCTACCGCCGACGCCTCGACCGCGAACTGCTTGATGGTTCCGTCGGCGGGCTTCCGCGACGCCATCGCGTTGGCCGTCGCGACGAACACGCCGTCGCCCTTCTTCTGGAGCCTGCTCTTGTCAGGGAAGTCGGTGAACTGGATGCGCGCGATGGCCTTCCCGTCCTGATGGACGGTGCCGTCGTCGTCGATGGTGACCTTGCCCGTGTCCCTCAGCGTGATCGTTCGGCTGTTGGTGTCCAGCAGCGGCATGCCCGACGCGGCCGAAACGATCCGGCCTTGAGAGTCCTTGGTGAACCGCCCGTCGCGCGTCAGGCGGAGCTTGTCGCCCGAGAGGTCGGCGTCGTTGCGCACGACGAAGAACCCTCCGCCCTGGATCGCGAGGTCGAGCGGCGACGAGGTGGATTCGAGTGCGCCCTGGCCGAACTTAGTCCGGTTGGGCGAGAGCTGCAGCCCGCCGCCGAGCTTTTCGAGCAGCTTGTCGGAGGGAAGAAATTCGAGGTTGTCCTCCGCGCGGACCGAATCGCGCTGCCGGGCCGCAGGGATGTCGGGCTTGAAGCCGACAGTGCTCCCGTTGGCGAGGTTATTAGACAGCACGTCTTGGCGGTACATCGCGGTCATTGCGCCTGAGGCCGAGATATTGATGCCGTAGTTCATGGTCAGCCTTGGCGGTCGAAATGCGGTCGAGTTCCGCGTCGAGGTCGAGGTGGCGAACGGTCCAAGACAGGTCGAACATGATTCTGAACGGTGCGCAGGTTTTGCCCGCGTGGGAAACACCTCACAATCTTCGTGCCAACGCGCCGCGGTCAGCGCGGCCGGGGAGGCGATCAAGCCGCCGACTAGGGCTTCGCTTCACACGACTCGGTACCGACAACCCAAGGAACAGAACGCGCGGCGAAGATCGCGGTATTCTCTAGCGGTTCTCCTCGTGTTTTCTTCTTCTCTGCTCCCCCCCTGTCCGCTGGTGGTGAAACGAGCTCGGGCATTTCCCTGCCCGCCCTAACCTCGCCCCGGCCCCGCCCACTTGATGCTTCTTTTGCGCATCGCGGACCCTACCGTGCGCAAGAATGCTCTGACCGGTCCGAGTCTCAAAGCGTCAGCCCAAACGTCAGCTCGAACCACCAGCCTGAACCACGAACCTGAACCCAACCCTCAGGCCTAGCGAGAGGATTTGCTCCGGCTTGCTCTGTCCCACCTGCCAAACCCAGGTCGCCGCGAACTCGAAGTTCTGCCCATCCTGTGGGCAGGAGCTCTCGCGCGACGCTGCGCCGACCAAGACGCACTGGCCTGTCGCCCCGCCGCCGCCGTCGAGCAAGGGCGGCGGTTCGCGCCCGATCGCCGACCCGGCTCATGCCGCTCAGCCGATAGGCTCGATCCCCGGCCCGGGGAACAGCTTCGGGCAAACCGCGGTGCCCGCTCGGCCCGGCCCACCATCCGCCGCTCCGCCAACCTTTGCCGGACCCATGACGGGTCAAATGACGGGCCAAATAGGACAGGGCCCTGGTCAGATGTCCGCCCAAGCCACCGGCGGGCTCTCCATGGGCCGACCAAACGCCACCAACCTCGGCGGCGGTTTCGGGGCTGGCTTCGGCTCAGCCGCCAGCCTCTCCAGCTCCTCCTCCTCGGACGCACGATTCGCCCCCGGCGTGGTCATCGCCGAGCGTTACCGCATCATCGGCCAGCTTGGCAAGGGCGGCATGGGCGAGGTTTACCGTGCCGACGACATGACCCTCGGCCAGCCCGTCGCCCTTAAGTTCCTCCCCGAGCATCTCACCTTCAATAAGTCCAGCCTCGATCGGATGTACAACGAGCTGCGCGTCGCGCGCAGCGTCTCGCACCCCAACGTCTGCCGCGTGCATGACATCGGCGTCGTCGACGGGCTGCAATTCCTGACCATGGAGTACGTCGACGGCGAGGACCTCGGCTCGCTTCTCCGCCGCATCGGACGATTCCCGCAGGACAAAGGGCTGCAGGTCGCGCGACAGCTCTGCGCCGCTCTCACCGCCGCCCACGACAAGGGCGTGCTCCATCGCGACCTCAAGCCCGCCAACATCATGCTCGACGGCCGGGGCGCGGTCCGCATCACCGACTTCGGGCTCGCCGGGCTTGCCGCGGAACTCCGCGGGAAGACAGGCCGCGCTGGCACACCCGCCTACATGGCGCCCGAGCAGTTCGCCGGTCTTGGCGTCACCGTAAAAAGCGACATCTATGCCCTGGGCCTCGTGCTCTATGAGATTTTCACCGGCAAGCCTGTCTATCGCCCCGAGTCGATGGAAGAGCTCAGCAAGCTGCACGCCCAGCCGCCGCCCGCGCTCTCGACCGTCGTCCCCGACATCGATCCCAGGATCGAAGAGGTCGTCTTTCGCTGCCTGGACCGCGACCCGCGCATGAGGCCCGGCTCTGCTCTGGCCGTCGCCGCGGCGCTCCCGGGCGGCGATCCGCTCGCGCTCGCGCTCGCCGCGGGCGAAACGCCCTCACCCGAACTGGTCGCGGCCTCGGGGGGTCGCGGCAGTTTGAAGCCCCTTATTGCCCTGGGACTGCTCGTGTCGGTCGTGGTGGGACTCATGGTCATCGCTGGCTTGAACTCGGGCACCAAACTCTTCGCCCGCGTCTCGCTCGACAAGTCGCGCGACGAGCTCTCGTTCACCGCTCGCCAGATCATGGACAAGGCTCGCGACGGCGGCGAGCCAACCGACCGCGCTACCGGGTTCATCGAAAACCGCGGCGTGCTCAAGCTCGGCGTCGATTCGACCGCAACTGAAGCGCCCGCGGCGAGTCAACCCGGGGATCAACCTCGGGGCACCGCCGCAGAAAAATTATCGACCGTGCCAGCAACCGCGGCGCACTCCCTCATGCTCAACCCCGCCGCCCTCGCCTTCTGGTACCGCGAGAGCCCGGTGCCCATGGTCGCGGGCGGCTCGATGCCGGGCCTGCAGTACGACGACCCCGCCATGACCGTGCCCGGCATGGGCCGCGTGATCCTCGACTCGCAAGGCCGACTCATCGAACTTCGCGCGCTGCCCACGCAACCAGCGCTGGCCGGGTCGGCCGTGCGGGCCGCTGATCCAGCCAATGAGAAGTCAGCGGAGAAACGCGGCGACCAGTTTGCGCAGAAGCTGGCCGAGAAAGAAGAGCCCAGGGCCACCACGGCCGACTGGCGTGGGTTGTTGGAACACGCGGGGCTCGACAAGACCGCGCAACCTGTCGCGCCCAAGGCCGTGCCCCCGACGTTCTCTGACGAACGCGTCGCCTGGATCGCCGCGTACCTCGATCGCCCGGACGAAACGGTCCGCATCGAGGCCGCCGCGCTCCACGGGAAGCCCGTCTATTTCCGAGTCGAATCTGCCCCGCCCGAGCAATCCACGCCCGCCGAGGCCGACAACCTCATGGTCGCGCTCGCGTTCGTTCTACTTCTGGGCAAGTACGCCCTCCCGCTGGGTATGGCGTGGTACAACGTGCGTCAAGGCCGCGGCGACCGCAAGGGCGCGATGCGGCTCGCTCTCGTGCTCTTCGGCGCGGTCGTCGTGCAGCGCGTCCTCGGCGCACACTACGCGTTCACCACCGACGCGCTCTACGACGGCTTCGTGGCCACTTTGGGCGAAGCGCTCCACACCGCCGTCTTCGGCTGGGGCTGCTACATGGCCATCGAGCCCATCATCCGCCGCGAGCGTCCGACCACCATCGTCTCCTGGAGCCGCCTGCTCTCGGGCCAATGGAAGGATCCGCTGGTCGGGCGCGACCTGCTGATCGGGTGCGCCATCGGCGCTCTCTGGCCGCTGCTGATCGCGGCCTTGGGCACCATCGGCGCCGCCATGAAGCTCGGCAACGGTTCGCCTCAGACCATCGACCTCGAAACGCTCTCGGGCCTGCGCCGTGCAACCAGCGTCCTGCTGAGCATCGCGTTCTCCTCGCTGGTCTACCCGCTGCTGATCGCGATGATCGAGCCGATCTTGGTCCGCGTGATCCGCAACCCGCTAGCCTGCCGCATGGTCCAGATCACGCTGCTCTCGATCCTCTTTCTCGCCATCGTCGTCTGGCAGGTGGGCGACGCGAGCAACATTCTGTACGTGCTGCTCGCGCTCGGTGCGGGGGCCGCGTGCGGCGTGATCGTCTCACGCTTCGGGCTGCTCATGCTCGTCACCGCCTTCGCCTCGGCCGCGGTGCTCTCGCGCTTCCCGGTCGCGCTCAACGTGCCGGTGTGGCTGGTGCCCACCGCCGCCCTCGCGGCCTTGTCCGTCGTCGCGGTCAGCGTCTACGGGTTCATCACGTCGCTCGCGGGCCGCAAGCTCTCGCCGGGGACGTTCCTGACCGGCGCACGCCGATAATGAGCCCCACCAGCGAGCGTGCAGGTTTCATCGTGCGAAACTAGTTTTGAGCGATTGAAACCGTGCCGCGCAGTTCGCCCCACGCTAGCGCGCGAGGCTTGTTCAAGCATCAGCCGTTGATCACATGCGACGTGTTCACCAGCGTCCGTGAAACTTCCTCGTTGAAGTTCTCGTACCCCGCGCGTCCCATCAGCCCGAACGTGGCCTGCTTGCCGAGTTCCACGGCTGGCTGGTCGTAGGCGTCGATCCCCAGCAGCAGTCCCGCGTAGGCCGTCGTCACTTCCCAGAGCTGGATGAACTGTCCGACGTGCTGAGCATCGAGCGTGGGGAACGTGATCGTGAAGTTGGGCCTCTGGCTCTCGACCAGCGCGTACTCCGTCGCCCGCTTCTCCGCGTTCAAGAGCCCCGTCATGCTCTTGCCCTCGAGATACTGGATCGCCTCGGTCCCCAGGCCCGTAGGGATCACGATGTCCTGGGCGAATCGATCGACCTGGATCAGCCCGAAGACCTTGTCGTTGGGCCCCTCGCGGTAGAGCTGCACCTGCGAGTGCTGGTCGGTCGTCCCCAGTGCCTTGATCGGCGTGAACCCCGCGAACACCGTGTCGCCGTGCTTGTTGACCCGCTTGCCCAGCGACTCGGCCCACAACTGCCGGAACCAGTCCGCCAGCAGGTACAGGTTGTTGGAGTAGGGCATCATCACATGGTTGCACTTGCCCTTGGACTGCCCGAGTTCGAGCATCATCACCGCCAGCAAGGCCGCCGGGTTCTTGAGCAGGTCCTCGCGCACGCACAACGCGTCCATCTCGGCCGCTCCCGCCAGCAGCTTCTCGATATCGATCCCGCACATTGCGGCCGAGAACAGGCCCACCGGCGAGAGCACGCTGAAGCGTCCGCCCACGCCGTCGGGCACGGGCAGCGTCGCGTACCCGTCACGGTTGCAGATCTGCCGCATGGTCCCCTTGGCGGGGTCGGTGATGGCAACAAGATTGCCCGAGAACTTTGCGCCGAGTTCTTTCTTGAGCAGGTCGCGCACGATCATGAACTGGGCCGCCGTTTCGGCCGTCTCGCCCGACTTGCTGATCACGTTGAACAGCGTGCGCGAGATGCCGCCCGGCTGCTGCTGGCAGAAGTCCAGCACCGAACCGAAGTAGGCCGGGTCCACGTTGTCCACAACGAACATCCGAGGCCCGGGCCGCGTGCCATCGGGCAGCAGGTTGTACGTCGCGAGGTTCAAGGCCGACTGCAGCGCGATGTTGCCCAGCGCCGAACCGCCGATGCCCAGCACCACCATGGTGTCGAACTTGCCCTTGCACGTCTCCACCACCGCGCGCACGGCCTTGACGTGCTCGTCCTTAAGCGGCGAGAACGGCAGATCTCGCCAACGCTCCCACCCCGTCCCGCGGGTCTTGGCTAGCGCGCGCGTGTGCGCGATCACAGCCTCGGCATAAGGCCCGCCCGCGCCGAGCACGGCGGGGTCGAGGCCGTGCGATCCGACGCGGTCTTGAAGACAGTTTGCATAGTCAAGCTTGAGCATGGCAAGGAGAGTAGTGGTCGCACCGTGCGCGAGCAAGACCTCGCGCGAAAGTCGCCGCCGAGATCACGGCTCGATCTTGATCACGCTGACCTTCTCGGTCAGCAACTCGTACACCATCGCAATATCGTCGCTGCCCATCCGCACGCACCCCATCGACTTCTGCTGCCCGATGCTGTCGAGTTCGATCGTGCCGTGCAGCCCGTAGCCGGTGTGTACCGCCGAGGCCCCGACGCCCTCGATCCCGACCCAGCGCTCGCCGATCGGGTTCTTCGGGTCTTCCGCCCCGAACTTCTCGCCCGTCCGCGGGTTGACCCACGGCGGGTTCACGAGCTTGGAAGATTGCTTGACCGTGAACGTCCCCGTCGGCGTGCCGTCATCAGTGCCGAGCCCCACCTTGAACGATCGGATGTATGTCCAGCTCGACTGCTCGTCGGGCGAGCCAGCGTACAGGTCTAGCCGGAAATCGGCCTTATGTACCACCGCGTGAAACGGCCCGCGCACCAGCTTCAACTTCTGACCCACCTTCAGGCTCGTCGCCGTCACCTTGTTGATCCGCGAGATCAGCGAGGGTTCCGTGGCCAAGTCACGCTTGCGAGCGATCCGCGTCGGGTTGTCACCCGACGCAACCGTGTATTCCTCAACAAATGGGTCGCTCTTGGTGACCTTGTTGGAAAACAGCAGGTCGTCGTTGAGCTGGGTGAGCTTGGCGCGGAGCGAGTCCTGGTCGGCCTTGGTCGTCCGGCTGTCAGCCAGAGCCTTGCTAAAGAGCGTGCGAGCCCCGAGCTTGTCGCCAGCCGCCAGCTTCTGATCGCCGCCCGCCACGGTGATCCGCTCGGCCTCGCTCGCGCCGCTGGGCGTCAGTCGCCCTGAAGGCGTGCTGGGCGCGGTTGCGTTTCCGTTGCTCGTCCCGGGGTTGATCGCCGCCGTGTTGTTCCGCGATGGCGCGGTCAGGTCCACCGGCCCCGGCTTTCCCGAGCTTGGTGCCGGGCTGGATGTCGGACTGAATTGGTTGGGCCGTTGCACGTCGCTCAAGGCCTTGGTCAGCGGGCCCTTCGATTCGCCTGGCGGCACCGCGGTCTGCGGCACGCCGCCGTCGATCGGCAACTCCCCGGTCTTAACCGCGACCGGCGGCGTCGAGCCCTTGGGTGAGAGCGCCCAGAACGTCCCGATCGCGCCCAGCACGATCACGGTTGCGGCCGCGAAAAGAATCGGCCGCGATAGGCCACGTCCGGCGTGCTGAACGTGCGTGCGACCAGCGGCGGGGGAGCGATCGGTTTGCGAGGGGAGAGCCATCAAAGACCTCAATCTACAAGTGCGGAACAGGGTGACACAAAAGAACAATCAGTCTGAAATCAGCGTCGAACTCGGCTCAATCGCCGCGGCAATCAGCGATAACAGAGCTTAGGGGCGTTACCCAGTGGTTTCCGTGGTTCGGATATTGCCCGGTGCGTAAGGATCGGTCCCCAGCAAGATCCGGCGATCGGTAAACACGGCGTGGACGCGAGCATCTGGGACGTACGGTCCGAGATACTCGATTTCGAGCCCGGGCAATGTCCCCGACATAGCCTCCTCACGCCGCACCGGGATCGAATCCACGATCTGCGCGTCGAACGCGACCCCGACCCGTAGAGCCGTGAGCCCGCGCCGCGCCAGGAACCGGTCATAAAACCCGCCGCCGCGCCCGAGCCGCGCCCCGTGCCGGTCAAACGCCAACCCTGGAACGACCACCAGATCGATCGACTCTAACTCGATCAGCGAGGCGTTGTCCGGCGGCTGCATCAGCCCGTGCCGCGTCTCCACCATGCCCGTCGGCCAGTCGGCCACCAGCGCCGGGTCCATCACGCCCGAGTCCCAGCCCGTCCGCGGCAGGCAAACTTTCAACCTCGCGTCCAAGCAGCGGCGGATGACCGGCCCGACGTCCACCTCGCCGGGCATCGGCGCGTACAGCATCACGCACCGCGCGCACGCGACGTACGCCGACTTCATGAGCTTGTTGCAGATCGCGTCGCTCCGCGTGCGCACGTCCGGCGCCGCCAGCGCCGCCAACGTGCCGCGAAGCTCACGCCGCATCGCGCGTTTGCGTTGATCTTCCGGTGACGGTGGTTGGCCCAAGGGGCCCACGGGGATTTCGGCCAAGGTGTTCATGCTCCGGGCTGTTGTATCGGGTCGCGGGTCGGGATTGCGTCAAGAGTTTGATCCCGGTTCTTTGTAGGGGTCGGGATGGGTGCCGGACTGGCCTTCAGACCGGGCCTCGGACCTCAACTTCCGGAAGCTCTCCAACTTTTCAGCGAGTGCCTTTTCCAGCCCTTGGTCCGTGGGTCGGTAGTAGGTCTTCAGAACGCCGAGGTAGTCCTGAGTTCCCACTTTCCCCGGCTGATTGTGGCTGTAGACGTACCCTTTCCCCGCTCGCGCCCCCTCGGCCTGTGGCGAGGTGTTGGGATCGCGCAGGTACAGCGGGACTGGGATCGTTCGGCCCTCGCGCACGTCGGCGATCGCCTCGTCGATGGCCACGTACGCCGCGTTGCTCTTGGGGCAGAGCGCCAGGTACGTGGCCGCCTGCGCCAGCGTGATCCGTGCCTCGGGCATGCCAACCCGCTCGACTAATTCCCACGCGGCGTGCGCGACCATGATCCCGCGCGGATCGGCGTTGCCGATGTCCTCGCTGGCCAGGATCGCCAGCCGCCGCGCGATGAAGCGCGGGTCCTCGCCGCCCTCGAGCATGCGCGCGATCCAGTAGACCGCCGCGTCGGGGTCTCCGCCGCGCACCGACTTGATCATCGCGGAAATAGAGTCGTAATGCTGGTCTCCCGTCTGGTCGTACACGGCCGCCTTCTGCTGGATGCTGTCCTCAGCCACCGCGCGGTCGATGCGAACCGCGCCTGTCGCCGCCTGTGAGTCGTTCTCTGCGGCCGCCGTCGTGAGCACGTTCCGGGTTGAGGAGAGCACGGCGACTTCGAGCGCCGTGAGCGCCCGTCGCGCGTCGCCGTCGCACTTGCGGGCCCACACTTCTAGCGCTTGGTCGGTCAGTTCCAGCCCGATCGACCCGTACCCGCGTTCCCTGTCCCCGGCCGCCTGCCGCAGCACCTGCTTGATCTCGTCCACGGTGAGCGGTTCCAGGCGGAACAGGCTGCTGCGGCTGACGAGCGCCGAATTGACGGCAAACAGCGGGTTCTCGGTGGTTGCGCCGATGAGCGTGATGAGCCCGCGTTCGACGTCGCCGAGCATCACGTCCTGCTGGGCCCGGGTGAAGCGGTGGATCTCGTCGAGAAACAAGATCGTGCGTTTCCCCCCGTGCTCGAGCCGCGTTGAGGCCTCGTCGATGATCTCGCGGATCCGCTTCACGCCCACCGAGGCCGCGTTCTCGCGCTCGAAGTGACGCTTGGTGGTCCGCGCGATGATCTCGGCCAGCGTGGTCTTCCCGGTCCCCGGCGGCCCGTGCAGAATCAACGACGTGATCGCGTCGGCCTGCAGCATCCGCCTGAGCAGCTTGCCCGGCCCGAGGATGTGCGACTGCCCGATGTACTCGTCGAGGGTCCGAGGCCTCATGCGGAGAGCCAGCGGCTCGACGGCGCGGCGTGCGCGGTCGCGAGATTGAGCCCAGAGGTCGGACATGAAGCGATGATAGTTTCAGCGCGAACGCCACGCCCGCGGTCTTTCCGAGGCGGGCGCGTTCAGGATTCCGACCTGGGCGACGGACGATTACTTCTTGCCGCCGTCCTTTTTCTTCGGGGCTTGCTCGATCGGCGTGATCTGCGGCTTCTTTCCGCTGTCGTCGGCCTTGGCTTTCCCCGTGGGTTGAGGCTTGTCAAAGACGACCAGCTCCTCGATGTCCTTGCTGGTCTCGGGGCGTTCCTTGACCTGATCCGACTGGGCGGCGCTGAGCAGATCTGCCAGGAGCCGATCGCGTTCGGTCGCGAACGCGGCGTTGCTCGCGCCTTCTTTGTGCATCGCGTACAGCACGCCGACGACTTCCGAGTACGACATGTCGAGGCCCGGCCTGGGGTCTTCGGGGGTGGTCTTGCGAGCTAGAATCTCGATCATGGCCTTGAGATCCTCGGGCATTTCCATGGTGACAGCGCGCGGGCTCTGCGGTGCGCGGTACTGAAGCCGCAGCGGCTCGCTCTCGGATCTCGCCACCAGCGTGAAGCGCCCCGACCACGTGCTGACCAGCACAGGCTTTTCGACTTTGGGCCGATCGCCAAAGATGACGATCCGAGGCCGCCCTTGCTGCGTGATGTACACCAGCGGCTCGCCGATCGGCACCAGATCGAGCGTGAACTTCTCGCGGAAATCAATCCGCGTCACGCCCTGGATCGTTCCCGCTGGCAGCGAGACCGACGCTAGATCTTCCAGCACAACCGGCGACGCCCCGCGACCCTGGCTCCCCTGCTCGGCCAGCTGTGTTTCCAGCAAACGCGCGAACTGGGCGCGCTCGGCCCGCCGGGCCAGCGCCTCGTACGCCGCGACACGCACCGTCAACTGATCTTCCTTCAACAACTCCTGTAGCGCGATCTCGATCGAAGGCCCGGCCTTGGCCGTGCCGAGCAGCTTGAGCGCGGTGCTCCGCACGTTGTCGGGTCCCTTGGCCGCCATGGTCTTGAGGAAGTTTGCCGCCCGCGCGTCGCCGAGCCCTACTCCCGCCCGCAGCGCCGCCAGTTGCGGCACCGACTCCGCGCTGTCGTACATCTCGCGCGCAAACGGGATCGCCTTGGGCCCCAGCGCTTCAAGGCAGTAGGACAGCTCGTCGGCCAGCGCGGGCTCGGTCTGCATCCCCGCGATGTACTGCCGCGCGTACTCCTCGGGGTACGCTTGATCGATCTGCACACCTCGCATCAAACCCAAGAACGTTCCCGGGTCGTTCCGGTAGGCCGAGGGCACGCGCACCGCGATCCGGCCGCCTGTTCCAAGGTTTGAGTTCCCGCCGCTCATGCCTCGTGCTGTCGCGCCGCGATCGCCGCGGCCCTCGGGGAACCGGCTGTTGATCGCGCTCACGATCGCTCGCGCTCGCTGATGCGAAGCTTGGTCCATCACCAACTCCATCAGCAGCGGTTCGGTCACCACCCCGCCGTTGAGAACCCGCCCCACCTGTTCGTTCACGCCGGAATCTTCTTTCCCGGGCTCAGAAAACGGGTTCACGAACACCGGACCCCGGGCCGAACCGATCAGCCGCGACGTCACCGTGCCGAACGCGGCCGCAGGCCCGATCCGCAGGTCTGTCGAGAACAACCGCCCGCCGTCTAGGCTCGACGCGTTCAACGCTTTCACGTAGACGTCGAATCGCGCGCCGTCGGGCAGCCCCGACGGGATCGCGGCCGTCACCACCACCACCGCCACGTTTGGATCGCGCAGCACCTCGCGCGGCGACTTGTTCGAGAACGGCGAGTTTCCAAGGTCCGTCGTCTTGCTCACGCCCTTGAGCCCCATCTCGCGTTCCATAGACGCCGCCACGCGATCAGGCAGCACCTGCCCGCCTGTTCCGCGCAGCCCGACCACCAGCCCGTAGCCCGAGACCAGCGTCGCCTGCGCGCCGTTCACGGCGACCTCGGAACCGACCGTCCCTCGAAATACTGCGGGGATTTCACGGACCACAATCGTGGCGGGCAGAGGTTTGGGCACATCACCGGCGCACCCGGCCGCCCACGCGAGCGCGACCATCGCGGCACCCACCGCGCTCAATGCCGCCGACATAGACCAACGACAACCATTCCGCATTCCCGACCCCTTCGCAGAAACCACGCGATCCCTGAGCTACGCCGACCGTTCGCCGACCACGTACGCTCGATGAGAAGCACACTGTACGAAAGCGACGTCCGTCAGGACGCATCCGTCTGTGAGGCGGCGTGAGATCAGTGCCTCGCGCAACCGCGTTTGGGGG
>CAZIMT010000030.1:21699-24979 GCA_964540295.1 uncultured Phycisphaeraceae bacterium | reverse complement strand
CCCCACGATGACGTCAAGAAGAGCCCGGCCGTCAGGGACCACGCGGACCGACCAGCCTTTGGATTCGAGCAACCGCCGCGTCACGTCGAGTACCCTTGGCTCATCGTCCGCCAAGAGCACACGCCCCACGGCCCCACCCACAGCCCCGCCTGAGGCCGGACGCTCGTTCACAGGACCCCTTGTCGCGTCGGCGCCCGCAACAACGCTCACCATGGCGCCCACCACGGGGATCAGAACCCGGAACGTGGAGCCCTCGCCGGGCTGCGAGCGGACTTCGATGCTGCCGCGGTGACGCTTCACGACGCTCATCGCGACCGCCAAGCCGAGCCCACGCCCACCTCCAATCCCCACACCACCCCGCCCAGCACCCCCAGCGGCCTTTGACGAAACGAACGGATCGAAGATCGTGCCGAGCCTGGAGGCCTCGATGCCGCACCCGGTGTCGCTCACCTCGATGCACGCGTACTGGCCTGGGGAAAGTGCGTGCTCGACCGGCCGGGCGTCTCGCTCAACGAGGCCAACCTGCTTGATCTTCACCGACACGGTCACGACCCCGGACATCTCGCCCAGCGCGTCCGACGCGTTCACGAGCAGGTTGGTCACCACCTGCCGGAGCAGGGTCGGGTCGGCGTTGACGAGGCTCATCCGCTCCGGAAAATCGAACTCGATCCTGACGTTGGCACCGAGACGCGCGCCCAGCAACCGGACGCTGTCGCGGCAGAGCGAACGCAGGTCGACCGCGCCCGGGCTGAACTGCACTCGCCCGGCATAGGCTAGCAGCTGATGCGTGAGGTCCGAGGCGTAGCGGGTTGCCGAGACGATCTCAACAAGCCGGTCTCGGACCTCGCTGCCGGGCGCGGCCTGAGACGCCGCCATGTCCGCGTTGCCCATGATCCCAACGAGGAGGTTGTTGAAATCGTGCGCGATGCCACCCGCCAGCAGGCCGAGCCCTTCGAGTTTCTGGGCCTGAAGAAGCTGGGCTTCGAGCTCGCGCCGCTCGTCCTCGGCTCGCAATCGCGCGGTGATGTCCTGCACCAGCAGCAGCCTGGCTCGTCGATTCATGAACTCCACGGATGAGACTCGGACTTCTGCCTCGAAGCTCGTGGAACCAAGGCGTGTGTGCCGGTGCCGGCCCGTCAAGGCCTCCCAGTCTAAAGCGCCCGACCCGACCTCAACCAGCGCGGTCCCAACGAGCGCGGCAAGCCCCGACCCAACCAGCTCTCGGTGCGCCAACCCGTACATGCGGCACGCCGCGCTGTTGGCGTCCAAGACTTTGCCAGTCTCATCACTGACCACCAAGATGCCAGACCCCGCACCGTTGAAAATGTTCCGGTAGTTCTCCTGGTCGACAAACATCGCCATCTCGGACCGGACTCGCTCGGAGATATCTCGTACGAAGCTGACCACGAGCCGCCGCCCGTCGGATTCGACCGTCGTGACGTTGATCTCGACGGGGAAACGATCACCGTTCTTGCGGACATGCCGGCAGCGTATGGCCATCAAGCCGTCAGACTCCATGACTTGTGTCATAGCTCGGCGAGCGCCGTCCAAGTCCGTGGTGACCCGGCTGATAAGCATCTCGCGGAGTTCTTGGTCCGCGTACCCGTAGATGGTTTCCGCGGCCCGGTTGGCGTCGAGGATCACGCTCGTCTCCGGGTCCACGATCATCACCGCGTCTTGGCAATTCTCGAAAAACCCGCGGTACTTGGACTCGCTGGTTCGCAGCTCGCGTGTTCGCTTGGCAAGCTGAGATCGCAACATCCACTGCCACAAGCCGACCCACACCAGAACGCCCAGCACGCCGATCGCGGACCACTCCACCACGCGCCGTGACACAGTCCCCGGCGGCGCGGGGCGCGGCTGAAGGTTCCCGATCCTGCTCTGGTATATGCGATCAAAGTCGCCGCGATCGCGGATGATCAAGAGCCCGTCGTTGAGGTCGCCCAGCAGCGCCGTGTCGCCCTGACGAACCACCGCCGCGTAGCTGCTGCGGAACCCGCCGCCCTCGATCTCGGTCTCCACGATCGAGGAAGCGTTGGGCAAGGTCGAGAGCGCGAGCCGCCCGCGAAATCGCGCGGTGGGCAGGTAGTCGATCCGTCCTTCGATCAGTTCGACCATCAGCTCACTGACGGTCTGCGCCATGGTCGTCGCGCTTGCGCCCTGCTGAGTCAACCAGAAGTGCTCCGGGCCGTAGAGCGACACGCCCACGCGCTGCCCGATGAGGGCGGCCGCAGAGTTCAAGGTGGGTGAGTTCCGCCTCGAGTAGACCACGCCGTCGCTGATCAGAATCGGCTGCGCGTACGCGGCCCCGGCGATCCACTCGTTGGTGACCGGCAGGCACACCAGCGCGTCGACGGTCCCGGAGTTCAGCGCTTCTTTCTGATCCGAGAACTTCACAACTCGGAACTCGACTTCGAGCCCGACCGCAGAAGCCGCCGCGCGAAAGACCTCCGCCGCAAGCCCTTCGGGCTGCCCGTCGTCATCGACCCAGGCCAGCGCCTTGTAGATCTGACTCACGCCGACGACAATCTTGGTTTTTTCGGTGCGGTGGTGCGGCGATTGGCGCTGCACTTGCGACCGTGCATCACGCGAGAAGGCGAGCGTGGTCAAACCCGGGGAGCACCACGCAAGAGCGACCAGCAAGCTCGACGCGATGGCGGTCGCGAATCGGCGGATCCGCCAGCTCGAATGGCGCGTCAGGCGTGCGGACCGGCCGGTCAAGCTCGCTATGAACGACCTCAGTCGCTCCACAAATCGAGCTGATCTCATTAGGATCACAGCCTACTCCCCACGTGCCAGCACGAGGACAGAGAGGAGTATACCTCATTTTGCTCATCGGTGCAAACGCCAGCGTAAGAATGCCTGCGCCAGCGTTGACGTTCGACCGTCCGATAGGCCTTCGCACGCCTCCGCGTCTTCGAACTTAAACCAAGACGCGAGAGTTGATTCGCTCAAGTCCTCTCCCACGCAAATCACCAACCAAGACCAAGCTATCCGCGTCGAGACCGACCGCTCCGAGGTGCAGTCCGAGAGCGGTTTGAACGTCGTTTGAGCTTGGTTAGAGCCTGGTTTGAGTCTGGTGAGACCTTGGTCGGATCAGGCCGTGGCCTCTGGCTGAGACTCTTGCTTCATGTCCGTCGGGTGAGCCTGTTGGGAGGTCTGGATGTACTTGACCTGCCCGTCGGGCGACCCGATCGCGTAAGGCTTCTTGTCCTTTGAACTGTCCATTGTCGTGCGACGAGCCTTCTTCTTCGCGTTCTTCTTGGTGATTTTCTTGGTG
>CAZIMT010000030.1:0-21599 GCA_964540295.1 uncultured Phycisphaeraceae bacterium | reverse complement strand
ATCTGATTCGGCGAATCTGAGCGCGACCGCTCGAACGAACTCTAAGAGAGGCCGGACCACGGCGGTTCGGCCTCTTTTGTTGACATTTGGAACCTTGGAACCCCGCCCTCGCAGAGAGCACCCGACTCATGACGAATACTCCCTCGCGCGTCTGGCTCGTCACCGGCTCGTCTACCGGGTTCGGCCGCAGCATCGCCAAGGCCGCGCTGGCCGCGGGCGATCGCGTGATGGTCACCGCGCGAAAGCCTGAGCAACTCGACGACCTCGTCAACGCCCACCCCGAGCACGCTCGCGCCGCCACGCTTGACATCACAAAGCCTGAAGACTGCGAGAATGCGCTCCGCGCGACGCTCGCCGCGTTCGGGAGGCTCGATGTCCTCGTGAACAACGCCGGGTTCGGGCTTCTGGGCGCTCTCGAAGAAACCTCCGACTCGGAGCTGCGTCACAACTTCGAGACCAACTTCTTCGGCCCCGTCAACATGATCCGGGCTGCCCTCCCGACCTTCCGCGCCCAGCGGTCCGGCCACCTCATTAATATGTCCGCCGCCGCCGCCATCTCCAATTACGCCGGGTTCTCGATCTACGGCGCGGCCAAGCTTGCGCTGGAGGGCGTCTCCGAATCGCTGGCCGCAGAACTCGCCCCGCTGGGCGTCAAAGTTACAATCGTCCAGCCCGGGCCGTTCCGGACCGATTTCATCGGGCGCTCGCTCCAACGCGCCGGGCAGCGCATCGCCGAGTACGACCAGACCAGCGGGAAGTTCTGGACACTCCTTAGCACGATCAACGGGAAGCAGCCGGGCGACCCCGATAAAGCGGCCGCGGCGATCCTTCAGGTTGTCGCCGCCGACCGCCCGCCTCTCCGGCTCCTCCTCGGTAGTTACGCCGTTGCCAAGGCCAGAAAAAAACTTTCGGCCCTGACCGCCGAGGTGGACCAGTGGCAGAGCGTTGCGACGAGCACAGATTTTTCTCGTTAAGTCGTAAGCCGTACGACGCGTCACGCGGCGTCGGTGTCCCTCAGGCGTGCCGACCGGCTCAGGCGTCTGCGGAATCGCGCGGCCTCTTCCCGAGAGAGCAGCGATTCGAACTCCTTGAGGCTCCGCTCCCACTCCGCCGCCGCAGACTCCGTTCCGTTGCTGAGCAGCGAACGGTCCCAGAGAACCGACGACTTGCGAACGCGCCCCGCCAAAGCGGCTCGCGCCAGGGTCAGCCGATGTGCTTCGATTTCCTGCTTGACCACGACGTCGAGCGAGTAGCTCGCCCGAACCATGCGCGACGCCGCGGCCCCGAGGATCACACGCCAGTCGTCGTCGGCCAACAAGGCCCCGATCGCGTGCGTGAAGCTCGCCGCGTCGCCCACAACCCGCAGGCCCGTCACCCCGCTCTGAATCGCATCGCCCAGCCCCGGAGTGTCGGCCACCACAACCGCGGCGCCCGTGGACATCGCGCCGAGCACCGCCCGCGGATGACCTTCGAGTTCCGACGCCTGCGCATACACGCAACACATCGACATCTGCGCCAGCATCTCCGAGTGCCCCAGCGGCGGCACAAAGTCGCACACGACACCGAGCTCTTCGGCCAGCATGAACAACTGCGGGGCCTCGGGCCCGTCGCCGATCAGCCTCAGCGTCACCCCCTCGCGAAGCGAATCGGGAAGCCCCGCGATGGCGCGGATCAGCGTGTCGAACCGCTTGCGTCGCGTGAACCGGCCAGCCGAGAGCACCAGCCCGGGCTGCCGCTCGGGTTCGTCGCCCGAGCCGGATCCGGCAACCGCACCCGCCAACTCTTCGCTCGAGCGCAACCCGCGCGACGCACCCTCGCGACCACCACCAAAGACGTAGTTCGGGACCAGCATCATGGCGGCCGGATCAAGCTCGTATCGCCACGCCAAGTCTTCGAGCATGTCACGAGTCGTACCTGCGACCACGTCGGCCCAGCGGCCCAGCTCGCGCTCGTGGCGCGCCGCCTCACACGCCGCGAGCGAGTTGGGCCCATGCTCTAAGGCAGTAAACCGCGACGAGAGTCTCCCGCCCGAGGCCAGCAGCCCCACCCGACGCCCCGGCACTTCCGCGCTCCGCAACGCGTCGAGAATGCGCACCGCCATCGAACCGTCGGTGAGCGTGGTTGTCTTGACCACGATCTCACGCGCCGACGCCAGCGCGGTCACGACCCGCCCGGGCAGCGACTCTTCGTACTGCTGCGGCCTTTCGATCTCCGAGTTGCACACCACCGCAGCCCAAGGGGCGACGCTCGCCGCCGCCTGCACCTCGCTCGACCCGCCGTGCGAGACGATCACGATCGAGTTATACAGGGGCCGAAGGCGTTCGTACAGAGCCATCTCGCGCCCGAGCACGCCCGTGGCTTCCCACTCGCGCAGCGATACCGCGGAAGGCAGGACCAGTACAAGAGCATCGGCAATCGGCGTAGACATCAGACCTCACGGAACGCGCAGGTCAACACCGGCGCGGCGGTTTAAGTAACGTTTGCTTATCGGCACGGCCTTACCGAGTCTTCACACTGTTGCTCAGACCACGGACCTCCACCGGAACTGGGGCCGGGACAAACCCGGAGAGACCGATCGCCCGAGCAACCAAAGCCCCGCCCTTTCACGGGGCAGCATCGAGTTATCTCCTCGTCCGCTCCCCGCGCCGATCGCACACGCTCCGATACCTCTCCCATGAGCCACTCAGGCCCGCGCGGCGCCATCAACACAAGCGACGAGAAAATCTTCGCCCTCGCCGACCTCGTCTCGCGCCGCGCCGCCGCTCGCGCCGCGGGGAAAAAGCTCGTTCAGTGCCACGGCTGCTTTGACATTGTTCACCCCGGTCACGTCCGACACCTGCGCCAAGCCAAGGCCATGGGCGACCTTCTGCTGGTCACGATCACGGGCGATTCGCTGATCTCCAAGGGCTCGGGCCGCCCCCTCATCCCGCAAGAACTTCGCGCCGAGAACCTCGCCGCCCTAGATTTCGTCGACTGGGTGGTCATCGACGAGCACCCCACCGCCGCCGAGCTTCTCGAGGTCACACGCCCCGACCTCTACGTCAAGGGTCGAGAGTATGAGACGAACAACGACCCGCGCTTCCAAGCCGAGCGACAGACCGTCGAGCGGCACGGCGGGGCCGTCGTCTTTTCCTCCGGCGACGTCGTCTTCAGCTCCACCGCGCTCATCGCCGCGATGGACCACTCCGTCGATCCGTTCCACAAGCGCCTAAGCCAGCTCACGCGCGAAACTGAATTACAAGTCCTCGCGCTCAACCAGCTCGTCGCGTCCTTCGCTGGCAAGCGCGTTCTGGTCGTCGGCGAGACGATCCTCGACACCTACGTCATGTGCGACCGCCCCGAGGTCGCTGGCGAGAGCCCGATCATGACGCTCCGACCTCTCGAGCGCCGCCAGTACGACGGTGGGGCCGCCATCATCGCACGCCACCTCGCCGCGCTGGGCGCTCGCCCCGTCCTCGTCACCGCGCTCCCTGACAACGACGAGGGCACGGCTCTCCGTCATCGCCTCATCGCCCAGGGCATCGAGGTCCGCTCGATCACCGCGACCGCAAACCTTCCTGAAAAGCAGCGCTTTCTTGTCGGCAGCCAGAAGGTCTTGAAGATCGACCTCGTCGAGAGCGTGCCGCTCGACGCCGCGCATCAGGAACGCCTGCTCAGACTCGCCGAGGAAACCGCCCGCGCCAGCACCTCGACGCAAGCGTGCCACGCCGCGATCATCGCCGACTTTGGGCTCGGCCTGCTCACACCAACTTTGCTCACGAAGCTCTGCCGCACGCTTCGCAAGCACGTCAACATCATGACCGGCGACGTCAGCGGCCGGCGCTCCAGCCTCCGCTCCATGCGCGGCATGGACCTGCTCTGCCCCAGCGAGTCCGAGCTCCGCGACGCCATGCGGCTCTACGGCGAGGGCCTCCCGCTTGTCGCGTGGAACCTCATGCAGGAAACCAAGACTCGCAACACCATCATCACCATGGGCGCCGAAGGCCTCATCGGCTTTGATCGACTCCCCGAATCAACCGCCACCCAAGACGGCTGGCAATCCAGGCTCAAAGGCGAGCACGTCCCCGCGCTGTGCCCGCTGGCGCTCGACCCGCTGGGCTGCGGCGATGCGCTGCTCTCTACCGCCACCGTCGCGCTCGCGTCCGGCGCTTCGCTGATACAAGCCTCCTTCCTCGGCGCCTGCGCCGCAGGTATCGAGGTCGAGCGACTCGGCAATATCCCGGTCGCCGCGACCGACCTCCGCCGCATGTTCACCCGCGTCCACGGTGCCCATCTCACCTACGCCGCTCCGGAAGTCATCGCGTCGCGCGGTTCGCTTCTTCGCGCGTCGTAGCCACCTCTCTCGCCCTCTGATCCTTGTGTGAGGCAGGCGTCTCGCCTGCCCTCACCACCTTTCTTCCCTCTACCCGTTCTCGTGAGGCAGGTTTTCAACCTGCCTCTTCTCAATCTACTTCCTGTCTTTTAGACCACGTCAATGTCCCTAAGGCTGAAACTCTTCTACTCATGCTCACCTTCATCCTCCCAACCCGCAACCGCCCTCACCGCCTCGCGCAAACCCTCGCCGCACTCGGCACCCTCGCCACCACCACCGAAGTCATCGTCATCGACAACGCCTCCGAACTCCCAGCTCAAACCCCCCCAACTCTCGCCAACAACTCTCTCGTCCGCACCATCCGCTCCCGAACCAACCTCGGCGCGGCCGCCCGGAACCTGGGCGTGCGCGAGAGCGACCCGGCGTCGCGCTGGGTCGTCATGCTCGACGACGACTCGCACCCGACCGACGACGGCTTCGTCCAAGCTCTCCGCGAACAGCCCGCCGACGTCGCGGCTGTCTCCGCCGATATCTCGCTCCCGCTTCAGCAGCGCCGTGAGGACGGAGGGCTCCCCGAAGTCTTCATCGGCTGCGGTGTCGCCGTCCGCCGCGAGGTCTTCCTCGAACTCGGCGGCTATGACCCGAGCTTCGACTACTACGCCGAGGAGTACGACCTCGCCGCCCGCATCATCCTGTCGGGCCGACGCACGGTCTTCGATCCACGCTTCAAGGTCGCGCACTTCAAGGACGCGACCAACCGCGACCTCAACCGCATCATCGCCCGCCTCGTGCGTAACAACGGCTGGGTCACGCAGCGCTACACGCCCGAAGCTCAACGCCGCGCCGAACTCCGCCGCACACGCCGCCGCTATCGCGCCATCGCCGCGAAAGAACATGCCGCGATCGGGTACGCGCTCGGGATCTCAGAACTGCGACAGACACTCCGAGCCCAGCAACGGACCTCGATGCCAGTACCTCTCTTTGACCGATTCACCGGCCTGGCTCACGCTCGCGAAGCGATCCACGCCGAGCATCGAGCCCGCCCATTCAGGTCGGCCGCGATCATCAGCGAAGGAAAAAACTCCTGGGCCGTGCGCGCCGCCTTGCACGAAATCGAGGTCCGGCTCGATCATCCTGATCACGCCGAAACTCTCGTCATCGGCACCCTCTCGCCCGGGCCGATGCTCGACGCTGCCGAACAATGGTCAAACAAAGGGCAACGCGTAATCGCCCCTTGGTCGGCCGCCGCTCTCCAAAGAGTCACGAGATCAAGAGCCACCGCGGCGTAAGAGCTTCCTCTGGGCGGCTACGGTGAGGTTCTATGCTTTTAGATCTCAAGCTTGCGGGCGAGAGCTTTCGGCTGACGAGGGTAAAAAAGCGGCTCGGAGAGCCGCTTCCACCTGAAGAGCCGCTTCCACCTGAGAGGCTGACGCCTGAGAAGCTGCCACCTCAGAACAACCCTTGAACCGGCGACTTGCCGCGCTCTTTGAGGAGGATACTATCCCCTCCCTGTCCCTAGACCCATTCTCGACCCATCCGGGCCGGACTTGGGCACGGGCGTTTGCCACGGAATTTCGCCACATGCCGACGATCAATCAGCTTGTCCGCAAACCCCGCCTTGTCATGAAGGCGATCAACAAGGTCAAGGACCTCGAAGCCTGCCCGCAGAAGCGTGGCGTCTGCTTGATCGTCCGCACCACGACCCCGAAGAAGCCCAACTCGGCTCTTCGTAAGATCGCCCGCGTGCGGCTCTCGAACGGCAAGGAAGTTACCGCGTACATCGGCGGTGAAGGGCACAACCTGCAAGAGCACTCGATCGTCCTCGTCCGCGGCGGCCGCGTCCGCGACTTGCCCGGCGTGCGCTACCACGTCGTTCGCGGCTCGCTCGACTGCCTCGGCGTCGAAGGCCGCAAGCAGGGTCGTTCCAAGTACGGCGCCAAGCGCGGCAAGTCCGCGTAAGCCAACGGCTTTTTCACCGTTTTTATGAGTTTTTCCACACAATTTGCACGGGCAAGTAACCGCGACAGGCTTTCCCAGGCCACGCGGTGAACGAAGTCCTCGGTCGGCCCCCGTCGGGCCAACACCCGGGAGCCGAGCCAAAGGAGTTTCATCATGGGCGGTCGCATCACTCGTTCGAACACGCAGCTCCGCCCTGACCCGCGTCACGGCAACATCGTTGTCGCTCGTTTCATCAACTGCATTATGTACGACGGCAAAAAGGCCGTCGCGCAGCGCGTGATGTACGATTGCCTCGATATCATCACCAAGAAGCTCGAAAAAGAGACCTCGCCTGACAAGCCTGCGACGGCGGTGGAGGCTTTCGAACTGGCGATCGACAAGGTCAAGCCATTCGTCGAAGTCCGCAGCAAGCGCATCGGTGGTGCGAACTACCAGGTGCCGATGCAGGTCAACAAGAAGCGTCAGCAGTCGCTGGCCTTCCGCTGGGTGATCGACTCGACCCGCGCCGAGAAGGGCCGCCCCATGGCCGAGCGGCTCGCCGACGAAATCTATAACGCCGCCAAGGGCGAGGGCAAGGCGATGCAGACTCGCGACCAGACCCACCGCATGGCCGAGGCCAACCGCGCGTTCGCTCACTTTGCGAACTGATCCGAAAATTGTCCGAAATTTGTCCGAACCTTGGAACCCGCGGTCAGGCGTGGTCCTACAGAACGAAAGACCTCACGAAGATTCCTCCGAACCCTGCGACTCTTCGCAGGGTTTTTTCTTGCCCGCTGCGGTGTGCGACACGAGAATTCCCAAGTATGCCTTGGTAAATCTGGCAAGTCGGCCACAGTTCTCGCTGCTGCAATTGAGGGAACCACCCCGCTCGCGTGCCGTGCAGACTTCGTACCGCGATGTATGATGATGGACCACTGGACTCTCGATAGACTCGCCGTCCATCGTCGCCCCGGGGCTGTTTTTTCAGCATGAGCGGTGTGTGCGACCGTCCGCTCATTCTCTCTTGGTGGCCGCCGCTTCGTGTGCGAGAGAGCGCCCCCTGAACCCTAGGGAAAGTTGAACGCTCGCGCCGACGTTTCTACGTCGGCATCGCAACCGCGTCTTCGAATCGCCGCGTCTCGATTGTCCGGATTCCTCGATGATGACTCACGCCAAACTTCCAACGCGCGATCCAGCCCCCCACAGGGTTTCTCTGGCGTCGTTTCAGAACGAACAGGGGACGGCACGGTTCGCTCCATCTCCCAGATTTGGTCTAAGCCTCCCTCACCGTCTGGGCGATAGAGCGACTCGGGCCGCCTTTGGGCCAGCCCGTCGCATGATGAGGCGACGACGAGCGCGAGGAGAACCGTGACCTGGCTGAGACCAATCCGAACCACGCCGAGCCCGCGGGTCTTGTGCGTTTCGAACCGGATGATGAACCCGGTGCTTTCTCGTTGTCTTCGTTTCGAGTTTGAAGACCAGATCGCCGAGCTCGACCGTTGCGAGATTCTCTCGCCGATCCACGAGCAAGTGCGCAACCCCACACTGCGGTGGATCGCCGACCGGCTCGACAGTACGCTCCGGGCCCCACGCCTCTTCTCCCCGCCCCTCGAACGCCGGTACTCGCTGCTGTTCTACTTGATGCAGAGCTTTCCTGATCTCTACCCGCTAGTGCCGTGGTCCCGGTTGCACTCGGCCGCGGACGTTTCCGCCTGCTACATCGACGAACTCTGGACTCACGAGATCCCCAAGAACAGTGGCGCGATGGACCTCCTCCGCCGCTTCGATGTCATCTTCGTCTCCTTCGAGGGCTCGGTTGAAGCGCTCGCCCACGCGACGCGCCGCCCGTGCTATTTCGTCCCACCGTCCGTGGACGCGCTAGCTCTCTGCCCGTTCCCGCGTCCCCCGGCTCGCGTGATCGATTTCTACGCCATGGGCCGACGCCCGCCTCAGACGCACGCCGCGCTCCTCCGCCGCGCTCAGAGAGATGACTGGTTCTATCACTACGACACCTTCGAGAACGCCCGGTTCACCGACCACCGCGAGCACCGCCAGCGCCTCGCCGGGCTCATCCAGCGCACGCGATACTTCCTCGTCAACACCGCGACCTGCAACGAGCCGAGCCGGACCAGAGGGCAGCGCGAGCTGGGCTACCGCTATTTCGAAGGAGCGGCCGCGGGCACGGTGCTCATCGGCGACGCCCCTCGCACCAACTCCTTCGACACTCTTTTCGGCTGGCCCGATGCGGTGATCCCGCTGCCGTTCGATTCGGTGGACATCGCGCCGATTCTCGACGCGCTCGACGCCGACCCGCAGCGCGTGGAACGCATTCGCCGCGCGAACATCGTGAACTCACTCCGCAAGCACGACCACGTGTATCGCTGGGCCGAGGTGCTTAAGGCCGTGGGTCTGCCCGAGACCGACATGATGCAGCAGCGCCGTCGCGCTCTCGAAGAGCTTGCCGCCGAAGTCGAACTGAGCGCCGCGATGCCCACGGGCACGGCCGGGTACATCGGCCCCACCGGGGTTGTCGCCACGAACCCAGCGATCGTCCCGAACCCAGCGACCAACCCCAACGCAGCCCCCGCCGCGGGCCCGGTCACCAGCACACGCCCGCGCGTTTAAGCGGAGACCACTTCGAATGCCCACGCCGCAGAACGCAAGCTCAACACCCAAGTGCCGCTTCTGCGCCGCCTCACTCACGCACACGTTCGTCGACCTTGGAATGTCCCCGCTCTGCCAGCGGCACGTCACGCCCGAAGAGCTTAACCACATGGAGCCCTTCTACCCGCTCCACGTCCGCACCTGCGACCAGTGCTTCCTGGTCCAGCTCGACGAGTACGTCAGCCCGGCCGAGATCTTTAATGACTATGCCTATTTTTCCAGCTTCTCCGACACCATGCTCGCCCACGCCAAGGCGTACTGCGCCGCGATGAAAGACCGGTTCAACCTCGGCCCGACCAGCCTGGCCGTCGAGCTCGCCAGCAACGACGGGTACCTGCTTCAGTACTTCCAGAAGCTCGGCGTCCCCGTCCTCGGCGTCGAACCCGCGGCAAACGTTGCGCAGGCCGCGATCGCCAAGGGCGTTCCCACGATCTCAGAGTTCTTCGGCGTGGCACTCGCCAACAAACTGCTCAAGTCTCACGAGCAGGCCGACCTCATGGTCGCCAACAACGTCCTCGCGCACGTCCCCGACATCAACGACTTCGTCGGCGGCGTGCGCGTCCTCCTCAAACCAACCGGCATCGTCACGATGGAGTTCCCTCACGTGATGAGCCTCATCGACCAGAACCTCTTCGACACCATCTATCACGAGCACTTCTCGTACCTGGGGTTCCTCACCGTCCAGAAGATCTTCGCCGCGCAAGGCCTCACCGTCTTCGATGTCGAAGACGTCGACACCCACGGCGGCTCGCTCCGCATCTACGCTCGCCAGCAGGCCAACTCCGCGGTGCCTGTCTCGCAGCGCGTCCATGACTTCGCACAGCGCGAGCGTGCCCGCGGCTTTGACACGCTGGCCCCGTACCTTGCCTTCGCCCCCAAAGTCCACGACACCAAACGCAAGCTCCTCAGCTTCCTCATCGACGCCAAGAGCCGCGGCAAGTCTGTCGCCGGCTATGGAGCGCCCGGCAAGGGCAACACCCTGCTCAACTACTGCGGCATCCGTACCGATTTCCTCGACTACACCGTCGACCGCAACCCCAAGAAAAAAGGCAACTACCTCCCCGGCACGCGCATCCCGATCCGCGACCCCGAGGTCATCCGCCAGACCAAGCCTGATTATCTGCTTATTCTCCCGTGGAATCTCAAGGACGAGATCATCAGACAGAACCATTTCATCCGCGAATGGGGAGGCCAGTTCGTCGTGCCGATCCCCGAAGTCATGGTCATCTCGTGACGGCTCGCTGCGAAGGATTTCTCTGAACTACCAATCTAGTGTGGCAGGTTTTCAACCTTCCTCTTCTCTCTCTCCTTCCCTCACTCCATCTTTCATTCTGAAATACACTCTCAGTAGACCGACCAGAAAACGTCTGTGAGAACGCCGTTAGGAACTTCGAAATGAAAAACGCCGCCGACGTTGTCAAAGCCGACCTTGATTTCATCGTCTCCTCGCTCACCACCGAGTGGCGTGAGATGGCTGGCCGCCACCTGCTCGTCACCGGCGGCGCGGGCTTCTTGGGCTACTACTTCACGCAGGGCGTCACCCACTACAACCGCAACGCCGCCAAGGCCGACCGCATCGAGCTCACCGTCTACGACAACTTCGCACGCGGCACGCCGGAATGGCTCAGCACGCTCAGCCAGGGCAACGACCTCAAGCTCATCAAGCACGACATGCGTGCCCCGCTCCCAGCCAACTTCGCGCCCTTCGAATACATCATCCACGCCGCGTCGATCGCGTCGCCCACGTACTACCGCGCCCACCCCGTCGAGACGATGGACGCCAACATCAACGGCCTTCGAAACCTTTTGGACTACGCTCGCGACAGGGCTGGCAAGCCCCACGCCGTACGCGGGCTGCTCTTTCTTTCCAGCAGCGAGATCTACGGCGACCCCGACCCGGCCAACATCCCCACCGCCGAAACCTACCGCGGGCTCGTCTCCTGCACCGGCCCGCGTGCGTGCTATGACGAGGCCAAACGCTTCGGTGAGACGTTCTGCGCGGTCTACGCCCGACAGCACGGCGTGCCCGCCCGCATCGCTCGCCCCTTCAACAACTACGGCCCGGGCCTCAAAATCAACGACGGCCGCGTGCTCCCAGACTTCGCGCGCGACGTCCTCGCCGGGCACGACCTGGTCATGCTCTCCGACGGCTCCGCGACCCGCACGTTCTGCTATGTCTCAGACGCTGTCATCGGGTACTACAAGGTCATGACCCGCGGGCAGAACGGCGAGGCGTACAACATCGGCACCGAAACGCCCGAGATCTCCGTCAAGCAACTCGCTGGCATGGTCGCGGAGCAGGCCAAGAAGCTCTTCGGTTACAAGGGCAAGGTCGTCTATCAGCCCAGCCAAGATCGCGAGTACATGGTCGACAACCCCAACCGCCGCTGCCCGATCATCAAGAAGGCTCGCGAGCACGTCGGGTACAACCCGGCCGTCACGTTCGACGACGGGCTGGTGCGCTCTCTGCTGTGGTACCATGGCAATCAAGACGCAACGCCCGAGCCGTGGGCCTCGACCACGCCGACCCGCACCGGGGCGCTGGGCACATGAGAGTCTCGATCATCGGCACCGGCTATGTCGGGCTGGTCACCGGCGCGTGCCTGGCTGATCGCGGGCACCATGTCGTGTGCGTAGATTCGGACGCGAGCAAGGTCGAGTCGATCACGCGAGCCGTCTCGCCCTTTCACGAGCCGGGGCTTGATGCGCTGCTCACCAAGCACTCGGGCAAATCACTGCACGCGACAACCAACCTTGAAGAGGCCGTGCTCGATTCCGAACTCACGCTGATCGCCACCGGCACACCGTTCGACGGCAAGACCATCGACCTCACGGCCGTGAAACAAGCCACGCGTCAGATCGGGGCCGCGCTCAAGAAAAAGCGTTCGTACCACGTCGTCGTCGTGAAAAGCACTGTCGTTCCAGGCACCACTGACCGCGTCGTGCTGCCGATCCTCGAAGAATACTCGAAGAAGAAGGCTGGAACAGACTTCGGCGTCGGCATGAACCCAGAGTTTCTCTCCGAAGGCCAAGCCATCGACGATTTCATGTTCCCCGACCGCATCGTCTGCGGCGGCATCGACGCCCGCACCATCGCCGCCACCGACGAGCTCTACAGCTCGTTCAAAGACTGCCCGCGCCTTCACACCGGCAACGCCACGGCCGAGTTCATCAAGTACACGTCCAACTCGCTGCTTGCCACCATGATCTCGTTCGCCAACGAGATCGCCAACCTTTGCGCGACAGTGCCCGGCGTGGACGCGATGGAAGTCATGCGAGGCCTGCACCTGGCGCGCGAGTTCACCTTTGTCGATCCTCACGGCAAACGCTCCACCGCCGGGATCTCAAGCTTTCTCTCCCCGGGGTGCGGCTTCGGCGGAAGTTGCTTCCCCAAGGACGTCAAAGCGCTCTCGTCGTGGGGCAATCAGACCGGGCAGGAAACAAGCCTGCTGAACGCCGTGCTCCGCGTCAACGCTGAGCAACCGGGCCGTGTGATCGCGAAGGTCGAATCCACGCTCGGCTCACTTCAAGGAAAGAACGTGGCCGTGCTCGGCCTCGCTTTCAAGCCCGGCACCGACGATGTCCGCGAGTCGCCCGCGTTCCCGATCATCGACCAGCTTCTCGCTCGCGGCGCGATCATCCGCGCCTTCGACCCCATCGCCAACCGCGCGGCCAGCGCCGTCATGGGCGCGCGCAAGGTCCAGATTTGTGACTCTCTTCAGTCGGCTCTCGAAAACGCCAACGCGGTCATCGTCGTCACGCGCTGGCCCGAGTTCCGCGTGCTCCCGAGACTTCTCAGGGCGATGAACCCCAGGCCTTTGCTCATGGACACACGGCGCATGCTCGACAAATCATCCTACACCCCATACCTCGGCGTCGGTCTCGGTTGATTTCCTCGGCGTGCGTTCAGGTGATCGTGGTATACGCCGATAACATCGTCGGGCGAGATGTGTTCGTGTGAAACCCGGCGCCGGGCGAGACGAACTCGCTCAGAGGACTTGTGCGTGAGAGATGGCCCGGACAATTCGTGGTCAGCCCGCCGGGTGCTCGTCACCGGCGCGACAGGCTTCATCGGCCGCGCGGTCGCGTCAAAGCTGGTTGGCTTCGACGCGGTCGTCCACGGAACGAGCCGCCGCCTGTCCAACGCATCCAGCCCCGAAATGTTCGCGATCAACGCCTGCGATCTCGCATCGATCGACCAATGCCGCTCGCTCATCGAAACGCTGCGCCCCGAGTTCGTGATCCACCTCGCCGGTCATCCCTTCGCGGCCCGCGATCTCTCGCGTGTGATCCCCACCTTCCAGAACAACCTCGCAAGCACCGTGAACCTTCTTACGTGCATAGCGGAAACCACGCGAGCCAAGGTCGTCCTCGCCGGATCGCTCGAGGTCCCCGATCCGAGCTCTGCTTCAAACAGCGCGGCCAACATCGTGTCGTCGCCGTACGCGCTGAGCAAGTGGGCCGCGGCAGCCTACGGCCATATGTTCCACTCGCTCTTCCAACTCCCCGTCGCCGTCGCCCGCCTCTTCATGGTCTACGGCCCTGGGCAGCACGATGCGAAGAAACTCATCCCCAGCACCATCGCCTCACTCCGCGCCGGTCGAGCGCCCAAGATCTCGTCGGGCACACGCCTCGTCGATTGGATCTTCGTTGACGACGTGGTGGACGGGATCCTTGCGATCGCGGCTTGCTCGGGTGTTGATGGACGCACTATCGATATCGGCACCGGCGTGCTCACCACCGTGCGCAGCGTCGTCGAGACGCTTGCCGAGATCATCCCCGGCGGGCCGCCGCCGATCTTCGGGGCCGTGCCGACCAGACCCGACGAGCAGGTCGGCGCTGCGAAGGTCGAAGAAACGCGGTCCATCATCGGATGGTCGCCGCGTGTGTCTCTCCGTGAAGGGCTCGCGAAAACAGTGGAATGGTCTCGATCACGCCACGAACCGCTCTGATATTCTGCCCGTGCTTTACTTCGTAGGGAACTCTCGCTCATGACCCGCATCGCGATCCTCGGCTCCGGCATGGCGGCCTTCGGGGCCGCCCATAAGCTCCACGAGCTTGGGCACGCGCCGATCATGTTCGAGAAACACCCGTACTACGGCGGGCACACAGCCTCGTTCAACTTCCACGGCTTCACCGTCGACGAGGGCCCGCACGTCTCGTTCACCAAGGAAGAACGCATCAAGGAACTGCTCGCGAACAACATCGATCAGAAGTACGAGATCATCCGCGCCAAGGTCAACAATCTCTGGAAGGGTCACTGGATCAAGCATCCTGCGCAGGTGAACCTGCACGGGCTGCCGACCGACTTGATCGTCGAGATCATCAAAGACTTTGCGGCCGCCAACCACGCGCCGCCGGGCGAGATCAGGAACTATCGCGACTGGCTCTACGCCGCGTTCGGCAAGACCTTCGCCGAGAATTTCCCGATGGCTTACGCGCACAAGTACCACACGACCACGGCCGACAACATGAGCACCGACTGGCTCGGGCCGCGGTTGTACAAGCCGAGCATGGAAGAAGTGCTGCGCGGGGCGCTGTCACCCAACAGCGCGGACGTACACTACGTCGATGAGTTCCGCTATCCCTCTCGAGGCGGGTTCACGGCCTATCTGAAGGCGTTCGCCGATAAATCAAACCTGAAACTCGGGCACGAGATGATCTCGATCAACCCGCGCCGCAAGAGCGTGCGGTTTGGCAACGGCACTGAGTCTGAGTATGACCACCTTATCTCGTCGGTGCCTTTGACCGAACTGGTCCCACGCATCCAGAGCACGCCGCGTGACGTGCTCGACGCGGTCGAGAAGCTCGCGTGCACGCAGCTTGTGCTCGTGAACGTGGGCGTCAGGCGGCGCGACATGGTCGATGCGCACTGGTCGTACTTCTACGACAAGGAAGTCTTCTTCACGCGCCTCAGCACGCCGCACATGCTCTCGCCCCACAACGCGCCCGACGGCTGCGGCTGTCTTCAGGCCGAGTGCTACTACTCGAAAAAGTACCGCCCGCTCCCCCACCACCCCGACGGCTGTATCGAGCCGACGATCGAGAGCATGCGGGCGACCGGGCTGCTGCGCGATTCCGACGAGATCGTGTTCAAGAACACGCTGCTGATCCCGTACGCCAACATCATCTTCGATCTCGATCGCGCGGCCGCGGTCGCGACGGTGCACGACTACCTCCGAAGCGTTGAGATTCAGTGGTGCGGTCGCTACGGCGACTGGGGATACTTGTGGACGGACGAGGCGTTCATCAGCGGCGAGAACGCGGGCGTTCGCGTCGCGGAGTCGGCGAAAAAATAACCATGCACGAAACAGCAGGGCAAGGTTCAGGCGAAGATCGATCGCCGCGGTAACGAGCTCGGACCATGGAAAGGTGTGCGACATGAAAGTAGTTCTCTTCTGCGGCGGCAAGGGTGTTCGGATCCGACGCGACGCCTCGGACCTTCCCAAGCCGCTCGTGCGCATCGGGCAGCGGCCAATCCTCTGGCACATCATGAAGTACTACGCGCACTACGGGCACAAGGACTTCGTGCTCTGCCTCGGATACAAGGCCCACCTCATTAAGAAATTCTTCCTCGAGTACGACGAGTGCGTCTCTAACGACTTCACCATCACCGAGGGCGGCGAGCGCGTCGACCTGGTCCGCAAGGACATCCAGGACTGGCGCATCACGTTCGTGGACACCGGGCTCAACGCCTCGATCGGGCAGCGTCTCTACGCGGTGCGCAACTATCTCGCGGGCGAGGAGATGTTCCTCGCCAACTACGCCGACGGGCTGAGCAACTTGCACCTGCCGACCATGATCGATCAAGTCAGAAAGTCCGACGCCACCGCCGGGTTCCTAAGCGTCCGCCCTCGGCAGAGTTTTCACGTCGTTCGTGCGGCTCCCGACGGCCTCGTCGATTCCATCGAGGTGATGAGCAACGCCGACATCTGGATCAACGCCGGGTATTTCGTGCTGAGAAACTCGATCTTCGACCACATGAAGCCCGGTGAGGAGCTCGTCAACGAGCCCTTCGAACGCCTCATCCAGCAACGCAAGCTCATCGCCCACCGCTTCGAGGGCTTCTGGGCCAGCATGGACACGTTCAAGGAAAAACAAACGCTCGAGGCCATGCACGCCGAAGGAAAGGCGAGTTGGCAAGTCTGGACCTGATTCGTCACAATACCCAAACCATGCTCAACCTCAAACCTTCATTCCCGGCCGATCGCGTCCCGCGGATTCTTTTCCTGGGCGCTCACAGCGATGACATCGAGATCGGCTGCGGCGGCGCGGCGCTGCGGCTCCTGAGCGAACACCCGAACGCCGAGGTTCGCTGGGTCGTTCTGGGCTGTAATCCCACACGCGCGATCGAAGCACGCCAGAGCGCTCAGGAGTTCCTTCGCAACACACCGCGATCAGAGATTGTTACGCACGATTTTCCGGACGCGTTCTTTCCTTCGCGCGCTGCCGACATGAAACGCTGCTTCGAGCCGCTCAAGGACTTTCAACCCGATCTGATCTTCACGCACTGCGGGCACGACCACCACCAGGACCACCGAGTGATCAGCGAGCTGACGTGGAACACGTTCCGCAATCACCTGATCCTTGAGTACGAGGTTCCCAAATATGACGCAGACCTTCGCTCGCCGGGCGTGTTCGTCGCGCTCACCAAAGACCAGTGCGAGGCCAAGGTCTCTCTCCTCATGAAACACTTCGCGACCCAGCGCGGTAAGCACTGGTTCGACCCCGAGGTGTTCAAGGGCCTGATGCGGATCCGCGGGCTCGAATGCTGCTCGCCCAGCGGCTACGCCGAAGGTTTCTACGCGCGGAAGATCGTGCTTTAGGTTCTTCCGTCACTGGCGCTCGCATCTCACCCGAGCGAGTCTTAGATGTGCATTGAAAGCCACTCCATGGCACCCTGCGGATAGTGCGCCAGCAACATCTGAGCCGCGAGAACCGACTGCCTGAATCGCCCATACTTGGCGCATCTCACCATCTCGCCCGCCAGCGCCGGGCCCAGGGCCGCCGCCCAGCAATTTCTTCCGCTTTGGGCCGCTCGCTCCAGCCGCGCATCGCCGTGGACCCACGCGTTCTGGTAGTCGAGCACCCTCACCATCGCCTTGAGCATCGCGGCCGTGTTCTTCCGGCTCGTGTTGTTGTCGTGGTGCGGGTACTCCAGCACGATCGTGTTGTGGCAATAGATCGAGTACTCGCGCGCCACCCGCAGATAAAGGTCGTGATCCTCGGCCAGACGCAGCTTCGGGTTGAACGCGCCGACCTTCTCCAGCACGGCGCGACTGAACATCGCCACCGCCGGAGGCACCATCTCGTTCCCCGCCAGCTGCGACGCGTACCCCGCGTTCTCCATCCGCTCCACGCCGCCGATCAGCCTGCCGTGGATCTGCCCCTCTTGCTTGCGGCCCTGCGGGTCGATCGTCTGCGAGAAGCCGTACACAAACCCGCAGCCAGCCTCTCCTCGTGCACCGCGAGCCCGATCTCCAGGGCTCGCGGATCGAGGCGATCGTCCGCGTCGTGGAAGATCACAAACTCGCTGCGGCTCGCGGCGAAGCCGGTGTTGCGCGCGGCGCTCACACCTTGATTTCGCTGCGAGATGAAGCGAACGCTGGGAAACTGGGCCGCCACCTTTGCGCTGCCGTCGGTCGATCCGTCGACCACCACGATGACCTCCAGCGGCGCGTGAGTCTGATCGAGCGAAGTCTGCAACGCTTCCCCAAGGAACCGCTCGGTGTTGTAACACGGAACGATAATGGAAACCGTTCTTGCCGTTACGCGTGAACACCCTTCATCTGGATCTCGATCCGCCTTTCAACCTCTCCGCGTCGTCAGGCGCGCCACCGATTCATCGGACAAACCTCCCACGCTGGGCGAGTCCCACAGATGCGAAACCAGCCATTGCAGCATCCCCACCGGGTAATAAGCCGCGAGCATCCGCGCCGCCAGCAGCGACTGCCGGAGTTTCCCACGCTTGGCGCTCCCGACCATCTCACCCGCGAGCGACGGGCCAAGAATCCTTGCCCAGTGCGCCTTCCCCGCCCGCGCGGCCGCTTCAAGGTCCGGCTTGCCCCCAACCCAGTCTCCTTGTGCATCAACAATCTCATAGACCGACTTGAGCATGGCCGCCACGCTGCTGTGGGTCGTGTTTCCCTCATGGTTGCGGTATTCAACCACGATCTGATTGTGACAGAAGATCGGGAACCGTCGCGCAAGACGCAGATAAAGCTCGTGGTCCTGCGCACGGCGGAGCCCGGTCTGGTACCCGCCGACAGCCTCGAGCGCCGAGCGGCGGAACATGGCCGCGCCCGAAGGAACAACACCGTTCCCCGCGAGCAAGGTCGCGTAGCTGGCGTTGTCAACGCGGTGCAACCCGTCCGCGGGTTGGCCGTGGACCACGCCCTCGCGAACTCGCCCTTGGGCGTCGATCATCCGCGAGAAGCCGTACACGAACGCGCACTCCGGATGATCCCCGAGCGCACGAGCCCCAACCTCGGCCGCGTCCGGCAGGAGTCGATCGTCGGCGTCCTGAAAAATGACGTACTCGCCCTGCGTCTCGCTGAGCCCGCGGTTCCGGGCGACGCTCACGCCCTGATTCTCCTGCCGCACGCAACGGACTCCCGGGAAGCCAGACAGGGCCTCGATGCTCTCATCAGTCGAACCATCATCCACAACCATCACTTCGATCGCCGCGCGAGTCTGGTCGAGAGCGCTGCGCAGTGACTCTCCTAAGAAACGCTTCGCGTTGTAGCACGGCACCACGATAGAGACCGTTCGGTTGAGCATTTGACCGATGAAGCAGGCGCGTGACCGCCAGCAAACTCCCTGTCAGGGTTTTCGAGACCCCTGTGCAATTGATATCGGCCAGTATACCTCAAGGCCCGTGCGCCACGAACCAACAGATGAACTTAAAAAGCATTAGAGATCTGAAACTACCCAAGTTATGAACAGGAATAAAAACGGCCGGGCTATACCTCGGCCGTAGAACGAACACTTGGTGGTAGAGATGCCGCTAGGAACGCGTTAAATTACGTCGTCATCTCGCGTTGTGTACTATCGGGCATGGGCGTGCTTCTCGCCCGGGAACTGCTTGATCCCGTCCTGCCGCAAGGTCCGCCCCGTACCCTTGGCCGTCGGCGATTTCTCGGGGATCGAGAATTCCGAGTTGGGCAGCGTGTCGTTGTGCTTGATCGCCGCCTCGGCCGCCAACAACATTGAGTCGTCGGTGTTCTCGTAAAGCTCGCGGAAGTTGTGGTGGATCGCGTTCTCAGCCAGATCAAAGAAGTGAAGGGCCGCCGTCTTGTCACGCTGGAACTCCAGGCTCGTGTCCGCGTGCCCGTTCGAGAGCTTCATATCATGGTCGAGCTTGCTGAGCGTGCAGGCCCAGGCGTGCAGCCACATCGCGTTGTCGGCCAGCCGCGCCTGCACCGCCTGACGGTGCACGATCGCGTCTTCATACCGCTTGCTCGCCTGCTTAAACTGGTGGGCGTGCTCGCGCACCATCGCGCACAGCCGCTCACCTTGCGGGATCAGCGAGGGGCTCTTGAGGTTCCGGATTACCGGTGCCGCACGCCGAATGCCCAGGAAGATCTCCATCCCCAGCGGCACGGCCGCACGCATAAACGTGCCGTTGAGCCCGAGCTTGAGGAAGTGCCCGATGTTCCCGATGAAGCCGCGCTGCTTGTCCCACTCGGCCGCCTGCTTCACGCCCAGCATCTTCTCCGCCAGTTGCTTGCCGCCGTACGCGAAGATGAACGATTGCATGACCTCATTGGCGCCCTCGACAATGAGATTGATCCGGCTATCGCGGAAGACACGCTCGACCTCGTTCTCGGTCATGTACGACTCGCCGCCCATGATCTGCATGCCGTCGTTCACCACCCGCCAGCCCATCTCCGAACAGAACACCTTGCACACCGCCGTCTCGACCATGATGTCCTCGTCATGCCGATCCAGCATCCCGGTCGTCAGGTACAGCACGGCGTCCATCGCGTAATCCAACGCCGACATGTGCGCGATCCGCTTCCTCATCAGCTCGAAATCGCTCAGCGGTCTCTGGAACTGGTACCGCGTGCGCGCCCACTTCGTCGCCTGGTCACGCACTCGCCGCGCCCCGCCCAGCATCCCCGCCGAAAGAGTGCACCGCCCGTAGTTCAAGCACGTCAACGCGACGTTGAGCCCGCGTCCTTCGGCGCTCAGCAAGTTCGTCTTCGGAACACGCACGTCCTTGAAACGGATCCGCGCCTGCCACGTCCCGCGAATGCCGCACTTGCTGCGGTTCTTCGAGAAAATATCCACGCCCTCCATGTCTGGCGTACACACCAGGGCCGTGACCTTCTCCTCTTCCTTGCCCGTCTTGGGGTTCACGATCCGCTGCTTGGCCATCACCGTGAACAGCCCCGAGATCGCGCCCGAAGTCGCCCATTTTTTCTCGCCGTTGATCATATAAAACTCACCGTCGGCCGTCTTCTCGCAGCGTGTCTCCTGCCCGCCCGCGTCGCACCCCACGTTCGGCTCGCTCAAACAGAACGCGCTCACCCAATCGTTCGCAAGGCGCGGCAGCCAACGCTTCTTCTGCTCCTCAGTCCCGAACAGCATGAGCGCCTTGCACCCGATCGACTGGTGGGCGGACACCAGCACCGCTGTCGATCCGCACGACGCGCCCAGCCGCTCCAGCACGCGGTTGTAGCTCGTGATCCCCAGCCCCAGCCCGCCATATTCCTTGGGGATCGTCATCCCCAGCACGCCCAGCTTGAAGAGCCGGTCGATCACCCAGCGCGGGATCTCTTGGTCCTGATCGATCGCCACCGAGGGGTGCTCGTTCTTGAGGTATTCGTCCAACCGCGCCAGCAACTGGTCGCACACGGCTGTCTCGGCGGCGTCCTGCTCGGGGTACGGGAACACCAGCTCTTCACGCAGGTTGCCCCAGAAGAGATTCTTCACGAACCCCATCGACGACGGCTCAGGCCCCAGCAACGCCTCGGCGTCCTCGATCAGCTGGCGGTCGCGGTCGGAAACATTCTTCAGCGATTTCAGGTCGGCCATGGCGCAAACTCCTCAAGGCGTGTCCGGCTTCGTGCCGTCAATGTCGTGCGAACGGATTGAAAGATAAGTTGGACGTCGTGGTCCGGGAGAAGATCTAAACGCTGTGCTGCACTGGCTGTGATGCACATGCTGTGATGCACGAGCCGCTGCTTTAATGACTACTAAAAAATCTATGAGGAAAAACATGATCTCTTCCTCGATCTCTCACTTCTTGCCCTTGGCGAAGAACGCCTCCAGCGCCGCCTTGGCCGGGCCCGTGTGACGCAACCGAACCAGTTCCTGACGCTCGAACTCCAGCGCCGCGGCCCACCCGCGCGTCAGGCCCGCGTCAACCGCCCGAGCAACCGCCGCCGCCGCTTCCGTGTTCGGCAGCTCGGCCCGAACGGAGTCAAACCTCTTCAACACCCCCACCACGCACGCCGGACGACCGATCCATCTCCGCGGCATGCCGTCACGCTTGAGCGGCACCGCCCGCATTTCCACCAGCACGGCCAACGCCGTTGCGATCAGCCCATCGGCCGAATCAGCCACCCGGTCAAAGAAACCAGCCTTCACCGCGTCGTCGAACAGCATCGTCGCGCCCGAGGCCGTGCGCCAGATCGCGTCCGCCGGATCAATCCGTGCTGGCAACAGGTTGGTCCCGCCC
>CAZIMT010000029.1:15949-25447 GCA_964540295.1 uncultured Phycisphaeraceae bacterium | reverse complement strand
GCGGGGCCGGGCGGGGTCACGTTCAGGGTGAGCGGGGTGGAGTCCACGCTGGGCGTGAACACGCGGAAGAATCGGCCGCGCATGCCAGACTGGACGGTGACCGCGGCGGTACCTGCGTTGGGGATCGTGAAGTTGCCGTTCACATCCGAGAACGCCGTGGTCGCGCCGATGGCGACCCGGGCGTAGGGCAGCGAGGCGAGGACTTCGGTCTCGCAGATGTCCGCCTTCTTGCCGGGCGTGACCAGTGCCTTGACGCTGCCCGCGACGTCGGTGTGGAAGATCTGACTCTCGGTCCACACGGTCTTGCCGGTTTTCGCATCGGCGAGGATCAACCACCGGCCGTAGTTGAGCGTGCCCTGCTCGCCAGCGGTGCCGTAGAAACGAACCGCGAGCGTCGGTGCCAGGGGATTGGATTCGGTGCCAGCCCAAATCACGACCTCGGGCGGCGAGAAGTTGCCGATTCCGGGGATACGAAGCTGAGCGTCGGCGAAGGCATCGCCCACGTTGGGCGCGGCCGCGACCGCGGCGTCCACCGCGAAGTTGCCTAGTTCACGCACCCCAGAGCGGGCCAGCACCATCGGTGCGTCGGCCTCGTTGCGGACCATCAGGCGAAGATCGCCGCGGAACACCGGCACGCCGTCGCGGACCTGGAGGTAGGACACCAGCGTGAACTTCATCGTGCCGTCTTCGCGAGGCATGAACTCGCGCATCGCTAGGCCGTCTCCGGCCAGCGAGCCGGGCGTGATCTCGTCCGCACCGATGCCGAAGACCGAGAGATGCTGGGCGAGGAAGCTGTCAGCGCTCGCCTGGGCCGACTGTCCGAAGGAGAAGGCCTTGCCGGAGATGGTGGTGATCTGGTTGCCGGTGCGGTAGAACGAGGCCTCGGGGTTCTTGGCTTGGAACGCGAGTTGAGCTTTGGAAGCCGCCTCGGGTGCGACGGCGGCGCTGGCGCTGCCCGCGAGGGCGATGAGGGCCGCGCCGCTGAGGGTGCGTGCCAAGGAGGTGAATCGAGATGACGCTGGGTTCTTCATGAACTGCTCCGGGCTGTGGGGGTGACTGGCGAGCGGCGAACGAGATGCAGAGACCACGATGCGTGAGAGGAACGGACGATCGCAAGTTCCTGATGGTCCAAGCGATAGCAAACAGATTGGGCACGAGTTGAGACTCAAGGAGGGAGCTTGAGCCTACCACAAGCGGGGCCGAAAGTTTCAGAATATTTCGAAGAGGGACGTTGAGATGAGGTGCTGTGGTGGATGTGAAGTCGGCGGTAGTCTGGGAGGCCTTGATCGACCGAGTCCACCTTTCGGATACGCACCGAAGTGAGTCTGGATGCGTTTGTTTTATGCGAAATCAAGCAGACAGAAACGGACATGTTGAGTCGGGATGAGATTTCCCAACAAGAAATTAGCGGACGGTGATATCCACCGCCTGCGCGAGGTGTTCGGCCGAGCCCGGATCCTTGAGGTTGTACGACCAGGCTCTCAGAGCAGGCGCTAGGAACGTCTGGTCGAGATGGAGGAACGGACGAGGGCGAGGCCAAGTTGCGGAGAAGCGTCGGGCCGCTTGGTGGTAGGCGTTCAACGAGCGTGAGCTGGTATGCGCGCCGGACTGGCTGTCAAGATGGGCAACCAAGCGATCGAGCGACCACGAGCCGCGTGGGATGTTGAAATCTCCGGTGATGATGTCGGGGCGGGGGAAGCCGAGCATGGCCGTTCTGATTTCTTCGGGGATCCAGGCCCCGCGTGAATCTTTGATATAGGCCTTGCTGGGGAAGTTCGTGATGATCTCGTTGGCGCGAGCGGTGACCTGCGCGCGAGACAGGCTGAGGTCGCTAGGGAGGTCGATGATCCAAGCGGTGCGGAGTGTTGGCGGAGGGCTGGCCAGGCCGTTGAGATCTGTCGTGGGGCAGAGGAATTGAAAGAACAGGGCTCTTCCGCGATCGATCCAGGGACGATGACCGCCGGTCTGACGAGGGTCCAATCCCTCTCCCTTGGGTAGGGCGAGTGTGGTTGCTCCCCAACGAACGATGGGGCGTTTGGAGATGACGACGAAGCGTTCGTTAACGATGACGGAGGCATTGGAATCGAGCAGCGCCTGAAGGCCGGGAGTGCCAGCGGAGGAATGAAGGCCGTTGAGGATGAGGATGTCCGGATTGAGCGCACCGATCGCGCGGTCCCAGCCTGGTTGTTCTTCGCCGCCGGAGTTCCAATAGACGAGCCGGAAGGAGTCTTGGTTGAACGCGGGCGGCTCGGGAGTCGGTTTATAGAACGGGGTCTCTGAGATGACGAAGTACACCAGCACGATGGACCACGCGAACCATCTCGCGCGGTGGAAGAAACGCAACCTGCGGGGCCGCTGCTTGAGCGTGGTGTTTCCCACGTTCTCGGCAAGTTGCTCGCTGCTTGTGGGCTTGGCGATGCTCCCGAGAGATTGAAGCAGAGAGTCGGTCGATCCGGTGATCGTGGCGCTCTGCAAGCCGCTGCGGAGCGCCGCGGCGCCAGATGCGGCGGCCAGGCAGACCAGAGCCCCGATCAGCGTGAAGATCGTGGGGATCCATTCGAGCCATTGCGACCAGGCGTAGCGATCGCTGACGACCTCCCCCAAAGCCCACCCGAACATTCCGAGCCAGGCGCAGGCGGAGAAAAGCTCGGCGAGGAACCCGGAGAGCGCGATCAGGAATCGCCACGGGCGCGGCGCCGGTTCATAAGTGGCGGAGGCGGCTGGATCGGTGGTGTGGAGGATCACGGCGGTGAAAAGGGTATCGACGGTATCGGCGGTATCGACGGCGGCGACTGCGGCGGCGGCGAGGCGAGATCGATGAGACGGCGGCCTCGGGGATCTCTTGCGGGTTACACTGAGGTGTGAGCACGAACCTGAAAGATCGGCGGATTATCGTGACTGGGGGCGCGGGGTTCCTGGGGCGTTGCGTCATGGAGCGGCTGGCGGCCCGTGGCGTGCCTGCGGTCAACATCTTTGTGCCGCGGCGGCGCGAATATGACCTGACGACCGAGTCGGGGGCTTCAAGGCTGTACGCCGAGGCGTTCGCGGGGAACAAGGCGGACGTAGTGCTGCACATGGCGGCCGAGGTCGGCGGGATCGGGGCCAACCTCGCGAACCCGGGTCGGTATTTTTACGCGAACATGGCGATGGCGATGCACCTCATCGAACGTGCGCGGCTCGACGGGCTGGTCGAGCGCGGCGGGAAGTTTGTGCAGGTCGGGACGATCTGTGCCTACCCGAAACACACGCCGGTGCCCTTCCGCGAAGAAGAGCTGTGGAACGGCTACCCCGAGGAGACGAACGCGCCGTACGGCGTGGCCAAGAAGGCGGCGTGGCAGATGCTCGACGCGTATAAATTGCAATATAACATGAAGAGCGCGTACGTGCTGCCGGTGAATCTGTACGGGCCTTGGGACAACTTCGACCTCAAAAGTTCGCACGTGATCCCGGCGCTGGTGCGCAAGTGCGTTGAAGCGACGCGGCTGGGCGAGTCGCGGATCGTGTGCTGGGGGACGGGGCTGGCGAGCCGGGAGTTCTTGTATGTGGATGACGCGGCCGAGGGCGTGCTGCGGGCGGCCGAGGTGATGGACGAGCCGACACCGATCAATCTTGGCGCGTCGTTCGAGATCACGATCCGCGATCTGGTGGGTTTGATCGTGAGACTTTCAGGGTTCAAGGGGGAGGTCGTGTGGGACCCGGCCAAGCCAGACGGTCAGCCGCGGCGGTGCTTAGATACCACGCGGGCGAAAAAGTTATTGGGGTGGGAGGCGAAGATGAGATTCGAGGAAGGGTTGATGAGGACGATCGAGTGGTACAGGGAGCACGGCAGCACGAGGTGATGCGGGAGAGCGAGTGAGGAATACGACTGAGGAAAGTAAAGCTAAAAAAAAGAGGTAGGCAGGGCGGGATGCGGGCTGGAAGCCTGTGCCACTCGACAGTATAGATTGAAGATGAACAATATTAAAGATTATGCGTCAGGGTGGTTTTCAGATCGCGGTAGATCAGGGTTTCATGTAAGGAGTTTTCATGTTTCAGTCGCTCGCGGTGTCGTCGAAGCTGTCCGGTTCGGTCGATGTGCTGGTGCTCGGATATTTCAATGGGCAGCCTTTGGACGCCAAGAGCAAGCGGCTGGATATCGAGGGTGTTGCGGCCGCGGCACTGGCGCGCCCAGAGGCGACGGGGGAAGCGGGCTCGGTGGTCGAAGCGTTTCCCTCGGCGAAGTCTGCGGTCAAGAGAATCGTTCTGATCGGGCTCGGCGAGAAGGGAGTGTTCACGGTCGGCGCGCTGCGCGGGATCGCTGGGAGCGTCGGTCGATCGCTCGCGGCGAGCAAGGCCGGTTTGGTGCGCGTGGAGATCGGGTTGGCGATCGGGTTGGCGATCGGGGGCGGCGGCGAGGAACTCGAGGCGTCGGAGAGCGGTCAGGCGTTTGGCGAGGGCCTCGGGTTGCTCGGCTGGGTGTGCGAAGAGTTTAAGGGTTCGCGGCTGAAAGTAACAAAGCGCTCGCGTCTGGTGCTGAGCTCTTCGGACAGCGATTTCTCAGCGGGGATGACGCGCGGGCTGGCGCTCGCGGAATCAACGAACTTTACGCGCACCTTGAGCCAGACCCCGCCGAACATTGCCACGACCGGGTACATGGCCGAGCAGGCTAGGAAGCTCGCGCGCAAGGTCGGATTGAAGGTAACGGTGCTGGAAGGGCAGGACCTCGTGCGCGAGCGGCTGCAGGGGTTGATTAATGTTGGCAAGGCTAGCGAGAACAAGCCGTGCATGGTCCGGCTGGAGTATGTGCCCAAGGGGAGCGGTGCGGGTGCCAAGAAGCCGATTGTGCTGGTCGGCAAGACCATGACGTACGACACCGGCGGGCTCTCGCTCAAGATTAACAACGGCATGGTGGGGATGAAGCGAGACAAGGACGGCGGGTGCGCGGTGCTCGGGGCCATGCACGCGATCGCAACTGTTATTAAGCCGCGCCGCCGCGTGGTCGCGCTGCTGAGCATTGCTGAAAACTCGATCAGCGACGAGGCGTACCGGCCTGATGACGTGATTACGTATCGTAACGGCGTGACGGTCGAGGTGACCAACACCGACGCGGAGGGGCGGCTGGTGCTGGCCGACGCGCTGTGCTGGGCGTGCGAGAAGGAGAACCCGGCGTACATCGTGGACCTCGCGACGCTCACGGGCGGGGTGGTCGTGGCGCTGGGGTCGGTGTTTGCGGGTTATTTCTGCGAGGACGCGAGGCTGCGTGAGAAGGTGGAGGCGGCGAGCGTCGCGTCGGGTGAGCGTGTGTGGCGGCTGCCGATGCACGCGGAGTATGTGGAAATGATGAAGTCGCCGGTCGCGGACCTGGTAAACTCGAACCCCAACCGCAAGGCATCCCCGATCCAGGGCGCGGCGTTCCTTTCAGCGTTCGTGACGCCCAAGATGCCGTGGGCTCATATTGATATTGCGGGCGTTCATGTGTCGGAGAAGAACGCGGGGTGCTGGGTGGACGGGCCGACGGGTTGGGGGGTCAGGTTGCTGGCGAGTCTGGTGGAGGCCGACACGGGGAAGTAAGACGAATTGAATGTTCGAATACTTCGAATCACTCACTTTGAATGGAACACGATGTCTGCGCCGAACCTGATTGCGAACACACCCCCGTCGGCTGGCACGCCGCCGCCGTCGCTCTCGCCGCGCTCGATCACAGAGTTTCTCACCGATGGGTCGCTAGCGCGGCTGTGCGCGGAGCTGACGAAGTTCACCGGGCTGATGGTGGAGCTGCGTGATACGGACGGTCGGCGCGTGGTGCCCAGCGAGGGGGCACGAGCGTGGGACGTGCAGGCTGCTGCGCCAGCGGTGGGCACGTCGTTCGCGTTACGTATCGGGAGCGAGACGATCGGCTCGATCGTGCTGGGAGCGGGCGAGCCGTCGCTGGGCGCGGGAGGGCGAGAGACACTTGAGCGAGCGCTAAATTTTCTCGCGCTCGCGGCGGCGGAGCTGTGCCGCGATGAGCTTGAACTGCGGCATCGGGTGAAGGAAGTTGGTGCGTTGTATAGGTTGAGCTCGCTGCTGGTTCGTGCGGCGGGCGTTGATCGCGTGCTCGAGGTGGCGCTGGAGTCGGCCTTGGACGTGCTCGAAATGGACGCTGGATCGCTGGTGCTTTTGCGTGAGGACGCGGACGGGATCACGAGTTCGAGCGAGGAAGACCTCACGCTGATGGCGTCGCGGAGTCTGAGCAAGGAATGGCTGCAGCACCCGCAAGCGTTGAGCAAAGAGCGGTTGTTCGACACGATGGCGCTGGCGGGCGAGATCGTGACGGCCGAGGATCTTCGGGGCGACGATCGCGTGCAGATCCCGGATTTGGTTATCTCGGAAGGTGTTATTAGTTTTATTAATGCGGGGCTTGTGTTTCAGGGGAGACCGATCGGGATTATTCGGTTGTACGCGCGGCGGCCGCGGGCGTTCACGGAGTCGGACCGGCGGTTGTTACGTTCGATCGCGCAGCAGTCGGCGGTCGCGGTGCAGCAGACGCGGATGATGAGGCATCGGGAAGAAGAGAAGGGGATCCAGCGGCAGGTTCAGCTCGCGGCCGACGTGCAGCGACGGATGCTGCCGCGCAATCAGCCGAATTTCAAGGGGCTCGATATCGCTTCGAAATACCTTCCGAGCTTCGAGCTGGGCGGAGATTTTTATGACTTTATCGAGCTGGGGAACAGCCTGGGAGTGGCGATCGGGGACGTGGTGGGGAAGGGGATCGCGGCGGCGCTTTTGATGAGCGCCGTGCGGGCGTCGTTGCGGGCGCACGCGCAGGGCGTGTACGACCTGGACGAGGTGATCTCGCGCGTCAACACGGCCTTGTGTCGTGATACGTTAGATATGGAGTTTGCGACGCTTTGGTATGGCGTGATTGATCCGGCGACGCTGCGGTTGACGTATTGCTCGGCCGGGCACGAGCCGACGATCGTGGTTCGTAACCCCAAGCACCGAGCGCCGACCAACGCGGACATTGATGAGTTGGGTGTGGGCGGGATGGTGGTGGGCGTGGACCGTTCGCAGCGGTATCAGCGCGGGATTTACGACCTGCAGCCGCGGGACGTTCTGGTGGCGTACACGGACGGGATGAACGACGCGACGAACTTTGACGGGAAAAAGTGGGGGAAGAAGGGGCTGCGGGCGGCGATATTGAAAGCGATCGGGGCCGAGCCGGAGGCGGGGGCGGCCCGGATTTTGGAGATGATCTTCTGGGAGCTGCGGCAGTTCTCGGGGCTGACGAAGAGGCCTGATGACCAGACGGTGGTGGTGGTGAAGATGCTGGAGAGGTGAGAGAGAAGGCACCGAGGCGTCTTGGTGTTGAGTAGATATTACCGCTTCATTCTTCGCGCGAGAATGAATGCTAGTTCTAATGACTGCTGGTAATTAAGTCTTGGGTCGCAGCGTGAGGCGTAATTGAGATGCAGAGATTGTTCGGTAACTCCGGACGCGCCGCCGACGCATTCGGTGACGTCCTCGCCGGTGAGTTCGAAGTGGACGCCGCCGAGGGTCGAGCTGGCGCTGGCGTGAGCGTCGAAGGTTTCTTCGAGTTCCTGGACGATGGCGTCGAAAGTACGGGTTTTGGTGCCGTTGGCGGTGGTGGAGCCGTTGCCGTGCATAGGGTCGCTGATCCAGAGGACGCGCTGGTTGGCAGAGCGAACGGCGTCGATGAGCGGCGGGAGAGCGGCCGACTTTCCCGCGCCCATTCTGGTGATGAGCACGATTTTGCCGGGTTCGCTGGTTGGGTTGAGGCGTTGCACCAGCGCCGCGACATCGGCGGGATTGGCGCTGTGGCCGAGCTTGATGCCGACGGGGTTCTGGATGCCGCGGAAGTACTCGACGTGCGCTCCGGTCAGCGCGCGCGTGCGCTCGCCGATCCAAGGCATGTGGGTGGTGAGGTTGTAATACCCGTCGCGGCGCGGGACCTTGCGAGTTTGTGACGATTCGTAGACTAAGTTCAGGCCCTCGTGGCTGGTGAAGAACTCGACGCGGGTGAGATCGTCCACGGTGCGCTCGCCGAGAGCTTCCATGAAGCGCAGCCCGTCGGCGAGCGTGCGGGTCATCAGCTCGTACTCGGCCCTTCGGTGAGGTGGCAGGCTGGCGTGGCTGAAAAAGCTGAGGTTCCAATACTCGGGGTGGTGCAGGTCCGCGAAGCCGCCGTCGACGAGGGCGCGGATGAAGTTGAGCGTCATGGCCGAGTGTTTGTACGCGCGGACCATGAGGTAGGGGTCGGGCGCTCGGCTGGCGGCGTCGAACTCGGGGCGGTTGATGAGGTCGCCGAAGTAGCTCGGAAGGGTCAGCGGTTGGCCATTGACGGTGCGGGTCTCGGTGGGGCTGGAGCGAGGCTTGGCGTATTGGCCGGCGAATCGGCCCACGCGGATGACGGGCTTTTTGATGGCGTGGACGAGGACGAGCGACATTTGCAGCAGGATCTTGAGTTTGCTGGTGATGGACTCGGCCTTGCAATCGTCGAGCGATTCGGCGCAGTCGCCGCCTTGAAGCAGGAAGCGTTTCCCGTCCTGAGCCTCGGCGATGAACGATTTCAGACGCTCGATCTCCCAACTGGTGACCAGCGGCGGCAGCTCGCGCAGGGTCGCGGCGCAGGAGGCGACGGCGGCCCGGTTGGGGTAGGCGACCTCCTGCGATTGCGGGTAGTTCGACCAGGAATCGGGGGTCCAGCGGTCGGTGCTGGCGGCGGGCCGGGGCGGGTCTTGGTGAGGCGGGTCTTGGGGCGTGTGGTTCATTGCTCTTGTCGGGGAGTGGGCGGGAATGCCCGGGGAATCTTCGTGTTTTCGAGTCTAATCGGTTTGATTGTTGCATGGCTGGGCGGAATGTTCGCGTTGCGGCTCATGGAAGGGCGTTTGCTGGACGATGGTCGGGCTCGCCGGTGTTACCCCGAAACGGTCTGCGGCCTCTTTGTTTAGGCGGTGGGGCGTGGTCGGGGTGCGAGATCGATGAGGCGGCGTGTGTTCGCCCCGCCGGCCTTTTTGGAGATCAGCATGGCTACGAGCAGAACTGGTAGGACGCGTCGGACGACGGCGCGCGGGACTCGGCGTACGACCACGGCGGGGCGCCGGGCCAAGACCACAACGCGGCGCACGGCTCGTCGCGCGACGGCTGGGAAGACCGCGGTCCGCACGGCGCGCCGGACCACGGCGCGCAAGGCCACGCGCACAACTGGGCGCATAACTGCGCGTTCGACGGGGCGTTCGACCGCCCGCACCTCCACCACCACCGGGACCCGCGCGACCGCGAAGCGCACCGCAGCCCGGCGTCGCACCGTTCGCGGGCTTCGGCTTGTCGGCACTGGAACTGGCACGAGCACCGCTCGTCGCACTTCCACGGCTCGGCGAACGGGTCGGACCGCGGCTCGTCGCGCGGCCTGATCGAACAGCATCAAACTTAGAAGATAAACACGAGAAGTCATGCTTTGCGGCATGACTTCTTGTGCTTTTTTGGGTCTGAAGGCTTGGGGGGGAGAGAGCTTTGGGG
>CAZIMT010000029.1:3394-15849 GCA_964540295.1 uncultured Phycisphaeraceae bacterium | reverse complement strand
ATGACTTCTTGTGCTTTTTTGGGTCTGAAGGCTTGGGGGGGAGAGAGCTTTGGGGGTTTTGTCTCACGCTTGTGCGTGAAGCTCGGTCGGGAGGATCTGAGGAAGAGTTGGCTCGGAGAGCTGATCTATCTGGAGGGAGAGAAGGTTTGCAGTGGGGAGCTAGCCTGAGGAAGAGTCGGCGCGGAGAGCCGACCTATCTGGAAGGAGACAAGGTTCGGAGAGCCGATCTTCCTAGGGCTAGTAGTCGCTGGCGGTTTCGCTGAGGTTGGTGTTGGTCCAGGTGTTGGCGGAGAGTTCGAAGGTCAGGGCCACGGTCTGGCCGGCGCTGTTGAGGCCGGTGATGGTGGAGCGACCGTCGAGGGCGGTGACGGCGTTGAGGTGGGTGCGTGGGCGCAGGTGCTCGGGGGTGCTGTCGTCGGTCATCTGCGATTCGTTCCAGCGATCAAGCCCGGGCGCCCACCAGTAGATGTGGACGTGTCCCGAGTCGTCTACGCCAGCGATGTTAAGCCCGCCCCAGGGGTTGACGTAGCTGGTGACGCTGGAGCCGACGAGGGTTGAGCCGCCTGAGTTTGAGGTGAGGTCGTCGTCACGCCAGTTGTCCAGGCCTGGTGTCCACCAGGTCACGCGGACGCGGCCGGTGTCGTCGAGCCCCGAGAGATTGATGCCGCCCCACGGCGTGATGTAGGCGGTGAGCCCGCCTTGGATGGGCGAGGAGCCCTTGGCGACGGTGAGGTCCGAAAGGATCCAGGTTCCGGCGAGCGCGGGCGAGGTCCAGATGGCTTGGATGTGGCCTTGGTCGTCGAGCGCGGCGATATTCAGGCCGTCCCACGAGGTAACGTAGCTGATGACATCGCCGGCGAGCCGCGGCATGGTCTGGCCAGCGGAGGTGATGTGCGTGGTGGTGAGGTTGGTGAAACTCCAGACGCGCTGGCCGCTGGAGTTCAGGGCGGTGCTGTCTTGATAGACGACCAATTCGCCCGACGAATTGATTCCCGCGAGGGTGACCAGGCCCGACAGGCTGGTGAAGGCGGTGACGTTGGACGTGATGGCGGACGAACCCGCGATCTCGGTCGTGAGGTTGCGGAAGGTCCAAGTCGCGTCGGCGGCGCGCTTAAAGAGCAGCACGCCGGTGTCGGCGCGGCCTGCGGCGTAGAGCAGGTTGTCGCGGCGGTCGATCCACGATGAGACCTTGCCAGAGACGGCGGGGGAACTTGCGGCAGCGGCGAGGTCGGCCTTGCGCCAGATGTCGTCGCGGCCGCGCTCGTAGACCACGGCGTGCCCGCGCTCGTCGTTGGAGACCGTGGCGGTCGTGGGCGTGACGGTGATCGGGCTTTGAGCCACGAACTTGGTTCCCAGCCCGGAGACGGGGCGGGTCTTGCCTTCGAGGTCCACGAGCTTCATGGGAAGGAGCGACGAGCCGTTGCTGGAGAGAACCCAGGACAGCGAGCCGAGCAGGCCGGTGGTGGTGATCTGGTCGCCGTTGGTGATGGCCCACGAGCCGGTGAACTTCACGACGTTCGAGCCAGAGTCTGAGAAGCGGAGGTCGTAGGCGGAGTACGTCCCGTCGAGCTTGAGATCGATGCGAAGGTCGATGACTACCACGCTGTTGGCGAAGTGGATGTCGTTGACCTCGTCGGCGAGCACCAGCGCGACGCGGTACGAGCCCGCGGCCGTGGACGCCAGGAAGGTCGAACCACGCTTCACGCCAACGCCGAACGAGAGTTCGTCGTCGTGCGAGGCGTAGTTGCCCCAGAGGACGACGGATTTGTCGCGGCTGAGGTAGGCGCGAGAGCCGGAGACGTCGTCATCAGAGGTGTTGGTGGCGATGGTGATGACGCCGCTGGGCGTGATTGAGCCGATGGCGCCGGTGAACGCGGTCTCTTCGAGCGTCCCGCGGCGGCTCTGGGTCCACGAGCCGGAGAACGTGCTGCCGGTGACGGTGCTCGTGCCGAAAACCGCGTCGATGTCCTCGCTCTTGCGCACGGAGCGTTCGATCTGCAGCCCATTGAAAGCCCAGCGGCCCGAGAGGTCCTCGATCGTCGCGTCGGCGGGCTTTTCGATGAGGTACGAGAACTGCCCCAGGCGCGCGCGGTTGCCGATACCCAGTGCCCAACCTGCGGGGAAGCCGCGTCGCGAGAGAAACTGCGAGCCGGTTTCGTGAGACTGGGTGTGGGAGGCGTCGCGGTGGCCCGGTCGCAGGCCACCCTTGTCGTCGAAGACGGCCGAGGCCCAGTCGGTGACTTTGCCGTCGAGCGATTGGCCGAGCGTGTCATCGTGCCGGCGCGTGCCGGTGATGTTCCCGTTGTTGTCCAGTCGTCCGTCTTCGATGAAGACGGAGACGCCATTGGTGATTCGGTCGTCGGAAAGGCCCACGGCGTAGTAGTCGCCGCTGAGCATCACGCGGGGCTCGAGCGTGTCGATCACAGACGAGGGGGCGGTCTTCGGGAGGTTCTTGGATCGATTGAACACGGGATTACTCCGATGAGCAAGAGGCTCGGGTCGCGGCGGTGATCGCTGGTCTGCGCGGGCGCGCTCGCCCGAAGGCGCGTGCGTCAAGCATTTGCGCTTGCTATCAGTTTTTCTGACCAGAGCACGGCAATCATTGGATTTAGGGGATCTTTGCTAGGCAGGACTTCGCGCGATCCTTCGCGTCCGAGGCTCGTGCATCGTCCGGGAACTTTTCAGCAAACTGGGTGTACCACGTGGCGGCCTGAGCGTACTTCTTCTGTTTCTCGAAGCACTCGCCCAGCGCGAAGCGTGAGGTCTTGGCCTGGGGATTGATCGCGACCACGAGCTCGTACTGCGCCTGCGCGTCAGACCAGCGTTTTTCTTTTCGGAGCGCCTCGGCCAGCAGGAAGCGCAGGAACGTTTCGCGGTCATTGCTGATGGCCGGGGGCTGGGAGGCGGAGATTGCCGCGACGTACGGGGTGAGCATCGCGATCACCGCGCCCGGGTCCTCCTTCTTGTTCATCAGTAATCCGGCGTGCTGGGCCGTGACGTCCCAGCGTTCGTCGTCGGTGGTCGCGGCCGCGCTGGCCAGCTCGAAGTCGGCGGCGGCGTCCTTCCATTCGTCATCCTCCGCGGCGACCCCGGCCAGGACCAGATGCCCGCGCGATTTGCCGCCCTTGATTTTGAGCATGGCGTTGCCCTGCTCCCGGGCCTTGCGCAGACTGCCGCCAGCGATTCCGGGGGCTTCGATGTAGAACTGCGCGACCGCGGTCCGCGCGTCGAGGTGGTTGGGGTCGAGCTCGATGGCCTTAAGAAGCGCGTCGCGCGCGTCGCCAGCCATGCCAACCTGGTCGAGCATCGAGGCCTCAAAGATGTTCTCGAAGATCGTCGCGCCCTTCCAATACCAGGCGTCGGCCATGGTTGGATCGAGCTTGGACGCGAGCTGGGCGAGCTGCTTGGCTTGCGGGCGCTCGCGCTTGGCGCGGCTGACGTACATTCGGCCTAGCGTGAACTTCGCGGACTTCGGGTCGGCCTTGCAGGCCTCGTCGAGCAGCGCGCGGCAGGCTTCGAGTTGTTCAGGGGTAACCGGCTTTTCGAGATCGAGCAGGGCGAAGGCTTCTTCGGCGGTTACGGGGATCTGCGCGGAGAGAGTTGGCGTTGCGGCGACGAGCCCGGGTGCGGGCGCGGGCGATTGTGCTTGACAGATCGGCGGCATCGCGACCATCATCGCAAGAACGCCGAGAACGAATGTTGACGCAACGGATGTTTTCATTGTGCTTGGCCTTGGTTGACGCTGCCGGTTTGGCCTTTGAACTGATGCGGCGCGATTCAGACTTTGGGTGCGCGAGTTCCGAATTGCGTTTCGCGCTCGAACATGCGAGCGAGGCGGAGCATCCAAGATTCTTCGAACGGTTGGCCGACGAGTTGGACGCCCACGGGGAGCGTGGCCTCGGGATCTTCCGTGAACCCGCCGGGGAACGTGACCGCGGGAAGCCCCGCGAGATTTACGGCCACGGTGTACACGTCTTCGAGGTACATCGCGAGCGGGTCGCCCGAGTGCCCGCCGCGTTTGAAGGCCGGGCTGGGGCTGGACGGCATCAGCACCGCGTGGCAGCCTTGTCTGAACGCGGCATCGTAGTCGCCCTTGATCTTGCGGCGGACCTTGAGCGCGGTGTTGTAGTACGCGTCGAAGTACCCGCTGGAAAGAACGTGCGTGCCCAGCATGATGCGGCGCTGAACCTCGGGGCCGAAGCCCTCGGCTCGCGAGCGGCAGTAGAGGTCATGGAGCGTTTCGTTCGGCGCCAGCGCGGCGCGGTGGCCGTAACGCACGCCGTCGAAGCGTGCGAGGTTGGACGCGGCCTCGGCGGTGGCGACGATGTAGTACGCGGCTATGCCGTAATCGGTCATCGGAAGATCGATCTCGATGATCCGCACGCCGAGCTTCGTGTAGACGTTGATCGCGTCGTGGAGAGCTTTGGTGACGGCGGGGTGGTTCGCCGAGCTGAAGGCCTCGCGCGAGACGCCGATGGTGGCGTCTTCGACGAGGGTTTCGACTTCAGTGAAGAACGTCGTTGCCGGGAGATCCGACGACGTGGAGTCGCACGGGTCGTGCCCGCAGATCACGTCGAGCGTGAGCGCGGCGTCCGCGACGGTGGTTGCGAAGGGGCCGATCTGGTCGAGGCTGGAAGCGAAGGCGACGAGCCCATAGCGCGAGACTCGGCCGTAGGTCGGTTTGACGCCGACGATGTTGCAAAAGCCCGCCGGTTGGCGGATCGAGCCGCCGGTGTCGGAGCCGAGAGCGATAGGTGTGACGCGTGCCGCGACAGCGGCGGCCGACCCGCCGCTGGACCCGCCGGGTACGCGCGACAGGTCCCACGGGTTGCTGGTGGGGCCGAAGAACGAGTGCTCGGTAGAAGAGCCCATCGCGAACTCGTCGAGGTTGGTCTTGCCGATGATGATCGCACCGGCGTTGCTGAGTTTCAGCGCGGCGGTGGCGTCGAAGGGCGAGCGATAGTTTTCGAGCATCTTGCTCGCGCAGGTGGTCTGGCCGTGCGACAGGCAGAGGTTGTCCTTGAGCGCGACGGGGACGCCTGCGAGCGGGCCGACGGCTTCGCCGCGCGCGAGGCGGGCGTCGATCGCGCGAGCTTGGGCGGTGGCGTGCTCGTGAAAGAGTTGGGTGAAGGCGTGGAGCTTTGGTTCGAGCGCGTCTGCGCGGGCGAGGGCGGCCGAGACTGTTTCGAGCGCGGAGACGCGGCGTGCGGCGATCTCGTTGCGCGTGTGCGTGGCGGTGAACGTGCGGTCGGTGCTCATTGCTTACGCGCCCCCGCCGTCGCCAAGGACCTTGGGGACTTTCACGAACGGCGGCATCGAGGCCGGGGCCATGCTCATCAGGACGGCGTTGTCGAGCGTGGGCCCGGGTACGTCGTTGCGGAAACGGTTGGTCGTTTCGCCGACGTTGGCGAGAGGTTCGACGCCGGTGAGGTCGAGGCCGCGAAGGCGATCGGCGTATTCGAGGACTTTGGAGAGTTCGTCGCGGTACTGCTCGACCTGAGCGTCGGTGAGCGCGAGCCGCGCGAGAGCAGCGACCTTGCGGACGGTGTGAGCGGAGAGGGTTTGAGTGTTGGGCTGAGTTTTCGGCTCGTCGGGGTGCATAGGGCAGTTTATGCGTGGAATCGGAGTGTGGCGGGAGCGGAGAAGAGAAGGAGCTTGGAAGCGTGGCCGCTATCGTTGGTGGTGAGCGTGAAGAGATTCATGGCGAGAGTTTGGAAATGGTTGAAGCACCCGGCGGCGACGGGGGTGTTGTTGGCGCTGTTGATAGTCAATATCGCGGTTCAACACCTCGCGCCGACGGGAGACCCCTATGCACCTTGGGGTGCCATCCGGCGTCCGACGAGTACTGGCAATCGCGGCGAGTTTCGAACCGAAGCGCTCTGGTTTCATCGAGCGGACGATGGATCGATCCTGATGATCGACGAGGCGAGCGATAGCCTCGGCGAGGTCTCTTCGGTTCTCAATCGTCGGCCCCGAGACGTGGTTCGATTCACGGTCTATTTTTGTCGCCCCCTTATGCAAGGGCCTTGGGCGGCGGTCGAGCGGTACACGCACGCCAGACTTTGGATGAGCGGGTTTGGACCGGGCGGTGGATCGTCATTTACTGTCATGGAAATCGAAGGCTGCAAGGTTCGCGTTTCCGATTGGCTGAAGTCGTTGGGTTTTCCGAAAGAGCGTGTTCAGACGCTCGCGGCGGCGGGCGAGTTCACGGACACCGAACCGCTTTGGTGGGGATACGTTTATAACGTAGTGTCGTTTGTGTTAGTGGTCGTGTTTTTGCGATCGCTGTCATGGGTTCCTCGCGCCCCGGCGTATCTTGCAACGACCCGTCGTGCCCGGCGGCTGGCTCGCGGCCAGTGCCCGCAATGCCGATACTCGGTGGTGGGGCTGAAAAATCTGATGTGCCCCGAGTGCGGTGGTGCGCTCGATCGCACGGCGAAGGATCTGCCGGTTTAATCAGGTCTGGATACTCGTTGAAGATCTGAGGTTTCTATCTCGCGCTGGTGCGGCACGATGTTTGTTGAGAGGAACATGATGAAGGAGTAGATCAGGAAGATACAGGTTAAAAACCTGCGCCACTGGCAAACATAGATTTTGACCAAAGATTCGGACCAGGGCGGTTTCAGATCAAGATTTTCAGAACGGCAGATCGAGGCTGAACGTGAATACGCGTTCGCGATCGCCTTCTTCTTTAACCAGCGGGAAACCGAAGTCGAAGGCCAGCGGGATTTGGCTGAGAGCCGGGACGTAGAGGCGGACGCCGAAGCCAGCCGAGACTCGGTATTGGTTGAAGCCAACATCGTCGGTCACGGTGCCGGTGTCGAGGAAGCCGACGACAGAGATGATGTCTCTGAACACAGGCTGGTTGATCTCGGCGCCCCAGAAGAAGCTCCACGTTCCGCCCACGGCATCGTCGCCGCGCAGGCCGTCGATTTTGCGGATGCCCAGCGGCGAAACGCCGCGGTAGTTGAAGCCGCGGAACTGCTGGCCGCCCAGGTAGAACCGCTCGTAGATGGGCACGTTCTTGGGGTCCTGCGGGATGTACGAGGCGCGGGTGTGGAGCGAGAGGATGGTTTTCGTGCCGAGGATGTCCTCGGCCAGTTTCATGAACACCGAGTGCTCGGCCTTGAGCACTGTGAAGGTGTAATCTCCGCCCAGCGCGCCGACCTGCTCGAAACCCAGGCTGATGCGCGAGCCCTTGCTGGGGCGGAAGGGGTCGTTGAGCGAGCTGCGGTCGAGGTTGAGCCCGACGCCGGTGAGCACGTTTGCACCGCGGGCGTCGAAGTAATCGACCGGCGCGTCGGCGTCGATCCCGCGCAGATTCACGCGTTCGATGCGGAAGGGGACGGTGGCGTTCCAGCGTGATCCGAAGCGGCGGCCGATGTTGAACCGCGTGCCAGCTCGGTCCTCGTTGTACTGGTCGTACTCGCGCGAGCGCAGGAACACGCCCGCGCTGCCGCTGTAGTCGGTGTCCCACAGCGAGGGTTCGCCAAGCGAGAGCGAGTAATTGGAGGTGACTGTTCCGGGCGAGGCCTGGGCGACGAAGCTCTGCCCCGCGCCGCGGAAGGCTCGCCCGCTGAAGAACTCGCTGGCCGAGTCGGGCGTGTCGCGGATATCGAAATTGCGTTGCTTGAGCTCGAGCGTGCCGATGACGCCTGAGTCCGAGCTGAGCGACGCGCCAAAGGAGATGCCCCCGGTGTTGGTTTCTTCGACTTCGATCAAGACGTCGCGGTACCCCGGGTTAAGCGGGTCGGGGTCCTGGAGCGTGACCTTGGGCGGGCTGTGCCCGTTGGGCCCGCCGCGATCAAAGAGGTTGATGGCGTTGAGGCGGTCGCGCGTCTCGGTCACGGCCGTGGTGTCGGCGGGGCGCTCGGGGTAGAGCCGGATCTGGCGACGCACGACCTCGTCGCGGGTCAGCTCGTTGCCGTGGATGATGACCTCGCCGATGCGAGACTTCTGTTTCTGCGTGATCATGATCAGGATGTCCACGCGTGGCTCATCGGGGCTGCGCAGCTCGCGGCGGCTGATCTGCACGTCGCTGTACCCGAGCTTGCCGAAGGCGTCGCGGATCCGCTCCATCGACTTGCGGAGCTTGTCCACGCTGTAGACGTCGCCGGGCTTGACCTCCATCAGGCCAAGGATCTGGGCCGAGTCGTACACGCCCATCGGGTATACCGCCCACTCGCCCGGTCCGGTCGCGAGGATGCTCTCGCCGGGCTTGAGCTTGGCCTGCGCTTCTTCCTGCGACTTGTAGGAGACTGATTTCTCGGGGTAGTACAGCGTGACGTTGCGGAGGGTGTAGAGCTGCCCTTCTTCGACCAGGAACGTGACCACCGCCTCGCGCCCGTTGGGCGAAGGGCGGACGGTTCGGCTGGCGCGGATGTCCAAGTACCCGCGGTCCTTGTAAAAGTTCACGACCCCCGAAACGTCGGTGTCGAGCTGCTCGTCGTCGACGTTGCCCTTGTTAAGCAGCCCGGCCTCGTCGGTCTTGACGGCACTGCGCAGCTCTCGCGGGGAGAAACTTTTGTTGCCTTCGAAGCGAATCTCGGTGATCTTGAGCCGCTCGCCCTCGCGGATCTTAAAGAGCACCACGCCTGATTCGTCGAGTTCTTTGCCGTCCACTTCGACCTGCGCGAGGTAGTACCCCTTGTCGCGATAGAGCCGCTCGATGCGCCGGCAGGCCCGGTCGAGCTCGTAACGATCGACGGGCGTGTCCTTGAGGATCGAGACCTCGGCCGCGACCTCGGCGTCGGTGAACCTTTTGTTGCCGACCGACTGCACGTCGCGGACGATCGCGCGCGGGACGAGCGTGTAGATCAGCACCACCGACCCGTCGGGCAGCGCTTGCACGCGGTTCTCGACTTGGGAAAACCGGCCGATTCGGTTGAGACGGGTGATGTCGCCGGTGATGGTCTCCTGGCGGTAGGGCGATCCCTCGCGGCCTCGGAGCTGGTTGTTCACTAGTTGGGCGGTCTGCTCGGAGACGGGCTCGAACTGGAGCGAGGCGGTGAGGTCCGGCTTAGGTTCGGGTTTGGAATCTGGTTTGGAATCGGGTTTGGAATCTGGTTTGGAATCTGGTGCCTTCGCCCTGACCGGCTGTTGGAGCACGATGCGGCGGATCACGCGACCCTCGTAAACGGCAAGCTCGTCGGCGGGGGGAGTCTTGGGGCCAGCCGAGGGCTCAGGTTTTTCAAGGGCACCGCTGCGATCGGGCTGGCCGAGCGGGCGCGGCTCGACAGGCTGAGCCAAGGCTGGCGAACACACGGCGACCCCTATGCCGAGCCCGACGGCCGCGAGCAAGGCCGCGGGGCGACGCGAGAGATGAGTGGAAAGCCGATTGGTCAAGGCACGGACAGTACCCGGCGGAAGGCTGGACGACAAACGAGGGGAGCTCGCCGGTGATGATCGGGCGGCCTGGGGTGTCAGGGCCGTTTGCGCTTTTCTCTGAGTTTGGCGAAGAACCCTTGAAGCTCCTGTGCTGATTCCGCCGCGAGGACACCGCCAATTACGGCCGGGCGATGGTTCAGCCGCCGATCCCCGGTAATCGAGTACAAACTTCGTACCGCCCCGGCCTTGGGGTCGTCGGCTCCGTAGATCAACCGCCCGACCCTGGCGTTGACGATCAGCCCCGCGCACATCGGGCAGGGTTCGAGCGTCACCGCCAGCGAGCAGTGGTTGAGCCGCCAATCTTTGACTTTTCGTGCTGCGGCCAGGATCGCTGTGAACTCGGCGTGGGCGGAAGGGTCGGCGTGGCGCTCGCGGCGGTTCATGCCTTCGCCGAGGGTCTGTCCGGTTTGAGTGTCGAACACCACCGCCCCGACGGGAACCTCGCCCTGGGCGGCGGCGTCGCGAGCGAGGTCCATCGCGCGAGCCATCATGCGGCGGTCGAGATCGGTGGCGGCATCGGGGCCAAGGACAGGAGAGATTGCGATCGCCCGAGTGGTGCGATCGCGCGCGGCTCTGAGCCACCAGACGCCGCGCTTGGGTCGTGGGCCGGGGCTCATGCTGGCAGAGCTCGCAGAAAGTGTGAGGAGTTGCAAGAAAGCATGGAGAACGAGTAGAAACAGGATGAAAACCTGTCCCACCGAGGGGCGGAGAGTTCGGAAGAGAGAAGTTCGTCAATGCGGAGGGTCACAGGTCTTCCTCGCCGGGCCGGATCGCCAGCGCGTTGCCCGCGATGCGCCGTGCCGGGAAGTATTTGAGCAGCAGCGCGCCCAGTTCGTACAACCCATACAACGGCAGCCACAGCATCAGCAGGGATGTCGGATCGCCCGGCGTGAGCAAGGCCGCCAGTATCGCGCACCCGAGCAACGCGTGACGACGATACTTGGCCAACCACGGGCGATCGATGATGCCTGCCCAGCCCAGCAGCAACACGACCACGGGCAACTGGAACGCCACCGCGAAGGCCAGCGCCAGCGTCAGGAAAAGCTGGATGTACTCGTTCACGCGATAGTTCTGGCTGATTCCTGCGCCCTTGACGAGATCGGAACCGAGGATGAGAGGCGTGGTGCCGTCCATGCCCACGCAGACTCGCCACTGCTGCATGACCGTGTTGACCCATGCCATGCCGACCTGAGGCGTCGCCGGGTCACCGTCGAGAACCGGCAGCGTGGGGATTGTGATGTCTGGCGCAAGGTGCGCGACCGTCGGCGCGGTCAGCCCGATGTCCGCGCCGAAGGGGATGAAGAACCGCAGCATCGCGGGCACGATCGCGAAGTACAGCAGCGTGATGCCCGCGAGCGTGAGCACCGTGCTCAGGGGCAAGAGGAAATACACGAAGCGCCGTTCGTGGTTGTAAAGACCCGGGGCCACGAACTTCCAGAGCTGCCACAGGATCCACGGGCTGCCCACCAGTACGGTGACGATGATCGAGACGTGAAAGTATGCCCCGAAGGTTTCCAGCACGCCGGTGGACTGCATGGAGGCTGGTTGGCCGGCGTGCCGCAGCTCGCTCTGGACGGGCCTGATGAGGAAGTTCAGGACATTCTTGCCGAAGTACATCGCGATGAGAAAGACCGGGATCACGCCGACGAACGCCAGCATGACCCGGCGGCGAAGTTCGTCGAGATGGTCGCCAAAGGACATGACGTGGCCCTTGACGGGTTCGGGCGAGGCCGGGCTCATCGTGAAAGATTCCGTGAAACTTCCGCTGCGTAATCGAAGGCCGGTGCGACGGCTGCCGGGGCGTTTGCGTATGGTTTCTGAAAGGTATTCAAGGTGTTCGACCTAGGCCTGAGCGCTGCGTGGTGCTCCTCGCGTTGACCGTCAGCATAGCGAGAGATTTTAGGGGCGCGGGCGGCGGGCGATCCTTTGTCCGTCGGCCGCGTAGAACTGCAAGAGGTCCGTCCACGACCTCGGCTTGTGACCGAGATAAGAACCGGGCTCCGGAACTGACGATGGAAATCGGCGACGGGAATCGTCCCGTGGTGCATCACTGCATGGCGGAGCTCGCATTGTTAGAACCCGGCAGCACATCACCCGAGTCGTTGGCTGGCCCTGTGCGCACAGGCTCGCGCTCGGGCTCGGGCTTCGTTCCGGGCGGTGACCCCGAGTCGTCGCTGGCCGCGTTGGCGATGGGCGGGGATGAGCGGGCGTTGCACGCGTTGTGGGTGGCCAACCGGCGGTGGGTGGCCGCGATCATTCTGGCCCACAAGCCGCGCTGGGCCGACGTCGAGGATTTGTTGCAGGACGTGGGCACGACGCTGGTGCGGAAAATCAGCGAGCTGCGCGAGCCGGGGGCGTTGAAGCCTTGGCTGCGGACCGTGGCGATCAACACCGCGCGGGCGGCCGCACGCGACGGCGGCAAGCACGCCCGCAACGCGCGGCTTTCGATCAATGATTCACCCGATCACTGGGCCCACGGTCGAGCGATCGGTGGTGCCGAATCGCGCCGGGGCGTTATGGACTCGGCCGCGGCAACCGAGACCTGCGAAGAAGCCAACCGGCTGATGAGCTTGGCCATGCAACTGCCCGAGGGGTACCGCGAGCCGCTGCTTTTGAAGTGTTTGAAGGATCTCAGCTATCGGCAGATCGGTGCGTTGATGGGCTTGCCCGAATCGACGATCGAAACGCGCATCGCACGCGGGCGACGGATGCTGCGAGAATTGGCCCAGCACGCGGGCGGGGGCGGGGGCGGGGCGAGTGCCCGGGTTACGGCAGTTCGGTAACAGCCCGAATTTGGCGGGTTTGGACGACGGGAATCCTTGAATCGCGCATCTGAGATACGTGGACGATGTGCGGCGAGGTGACGGCGAACGGATCGATGAGCCCTGGCGCGAGGCTTGTGGAGCGGATGATGAATGTCTCTTCTGAACAACCTGCTGATGAACCGGCCTACCGCGCTGGCGCGTCGAGCGGTTTGGGCGCGAGCGGTTTGAGTTCAGATGGTATAGACCCACTGGACCGCGACCTGCTGATCAGCCGCGTGGTCGATGGCGTGGCTGGCGACGCGG
>CAZIMT010000029.1:1395-3294 GCA_964540295.1 uncultured Phycisphaeraceae bacterium | reverse complement strand
CTGGACCGCGACCTGCTGATCAGCCGCGTGGTCGATGGCGTGGCTGGCGACGCGGACTGGTCGGCGCTGGACGTGCTTGCGCGGGCCGACTCGGCGATCTGGCGTGACCTCGCGCAGGCTCAGCGTTGCAATTCGGACCTGACCCACGCGGTGAACATGGCGATCGTCGGAGCGGACCGTGTTCAACTGCTGGACGAATCAGTGTATCCCGTGGTGGGCTCGACGAGCCACGGCACGGGCGGCGGGTCGTTTGATCTGCAGTCGCGCGCGCAGTCGCGGTTGAACGCGCTGGCGCGCTGGACCGGCTGGGCGGCCGCGGCCGCGTTGGCGCTGGCGTGGGTTTCGGGGATTCGAACCGGGAACCTCGAGGCCGGAACTCACGGGCTCGTGAACCCCCCGAGCAGCCTTGCCACCGCTAGCCCTTCGCTCCCGGAGTCGGCGAGCGATCTTTTGCAGCGTTACCTGCGGCAAGGCCAGGAGTCGGGCCAGGTGGTCGCGGAGATGCCCTCCAAGCTGATGCTCGAAGCGATCCCGATGGACGACAAGTCGGGCGGGTACGAGGTGTATTTTGTGCGTCAGATCGTCGAGCGGACGCGGGTTCCGAACCTGTACACGTTCACCGAGGGCGAGAGCGGGCAACTGCAGCCTGTGCAGGCCCGGATCTCGGCCCCGAAGCGTTCGGGCTCGTACTGATCTCATTCGGATAGATCGCGAGGTTGGAAGGCTGGATTCGAAATCGTGGGTTGAGGAGTTGGCCGGGTGTCGATCGTGCGGCGGCGTGCAATCGGACCGATGCGAATCCCAACTGTGTTTGTTCAGTGGTGATGCGGCGAGAGGCCGCGCGACAACAGGGGTTGAACGATGGCTACTTCTCGGAACATTCAGTCGGGTTCATTTGCTCTGAGCGCGATCGCCTTGAGCGCGATCGTCCAGATCGCAGGCACTGCGATCGCCTCGCAGGCGCTGGCTCAGTCAGGCTCGGTGGGCACGGGCGGGAACGCCAACACCGAGGACCAACTTCACGGCTCGTACTCCCAGCCGCTGGGCACGGTGAGCGCAGCGTCTCAGGCTGGCGGCGCTGGCGGCGGTGGCGGGCAGCAGGCGTCCAGCACCGTCCGGATGTACGAGAGCAACGATGGCGACACGTTCTCGCTGACCATCAACAACGGCACGATCTCGGCCGAGCACAACGGCAAGCCCGTGCCGCCGGACCAGATCGAACTTAAGGAGAACTCGGTCGTCATCAAGGACAAGGACGGGAAGACGATCAAGACGTTCGATGTCGGCGTAGTCAACGAAAGGATGCACGGTTCTAAGGGCATTTCAGGAAGTGGGCTCTCGGGTGTGAAGAACTTGCGGTTCAACTCCAACGAGCTGGACCCGTCGGTGCTCGACGCGCTGCGGAGCCGCGGCGCGCTGATGTGGAACGACGCGGGCGAGAACGGTGCCGATGTTGAGGGGCAGGCCGGGACGGCCGAGGAAGAGCCCCCGCCGGTGATGGTCGGGATCACCATGTCCGACGTCGATAGCTCGGTGCTCGAGCACCTGAGCCTCGAAGAGGGTGCCGCGTTCAGCATCGACCGTGTGATCGACGGGCTTCCCGCTGAAAAGGGTGGGCTCAAACCTCACGATGTAGTCACCGCGATCGATGGGCAGACGCCAGCGACGCAGGCGAAGTTCCGCGAGATCCTGCGCGGCAAGAAGGCCGGGGAGCACTTGGAACTCAAGATCATTCGTCAGGGCAAGCCCGACACGGTGACGCTGGACCTGATCGCGTACGACGCGAGCAAGCTGGGAGCGTCGCGGGCTCGTGCTTGGGGCGAGGGTGATTCAAGGTCGGGCGGCAAGGAGGGGCAGGTCTTCCAGTTCGGTCCCTCTGGGTCAGGCTCGAACAACGCG
>CAZIMT010000029.1:0-1295 GCA_964540295.1 uncultured Phycisphaeraceae bacterium | reverse complement strand
TGGTCGGCCGAGGCTCGCAAGAAGATTGAAGAGGCGCTCGCGGAGATCAAGAACAACCCGGACCTTCAGCCCGAGAAGCTGAAAGCCGAATCGCAGCGTGCCTTGGAGGAGGCGCTCAAAGCGCTGACCCAAACACGCGACGTCTTTCGCAACCGCTGGCAGTCCTACCGCGACGGCGTGGCTGGCAACGCAATGAGAAATGGCGGGCGGGCCGACGTGTTCGTCGCGCCCAACGAGGCGCAACCGTTCATCCGCATGAGGCCTCAGGGCGGCGGCGACGCTGGCGACCAGTCCGCCAAGCGCTTGGAGCGATTGAACAACCAGCTCGACCGGCTCGACAAGCGGCTCGACGAGTTGGAGAAACGGCTTGAGAAGAATGACCACAAGTGAACTTTTTATCGCAACCGGTTACGCACGCCGCGAGTAGAACTGTATGAAACGTTCTCGTGTTGCTCGGAGTAAGAAACACGGGTCGAAAAACGGCCCCGCTCAGCCGAAGCCGGGTTGATTACCCGTCGTAAAGCCGCAGTTTACGTCCTGTCAGAAACCTTTGCCCCTCATCGAAACGGCCCAGCGGCGCTCCGGCGACGTTGGGCTGTTTCTTTTTCTGACAGCGCTTAGGTGAAACGCAACCGAGGCGGCGGCGCCGAACCAGAGGGTTCCCGAGGATGTGCGGGGCGTATTGGACGACGCGGGCTGTGCATCGACCGAGATGACCGTTCGAGGCCGTCGCTGCGAGCGAGCGAACGCCGATACTCTTGAGGGCAGTATCATCGTGGGAAAGAAAAGAGTCGAGAGCCATGGAACGAGCCCGACGCTCGTGCCACGACCCTCGCACCAAGCCTGGTCGAACTGAATCGAATCACCGCGCCACTACCCGGAGTCCAACCGCGTGAACCAAAGCCCCAGCAACTCGTCGGCCACCGACCTCGCGTCCGAGGTTGTCGCCGAGGTCCGTCGTGCCCAGCAATCGCTCAAAGCCGAGATCCACAAGGTCATCGTCGGGCAGGACGAGGTGGTCGACCAATTGCTGATGTGCATTTTTAGCTCCGGCCACGCGGTCGTGGTTGGTGTGCCGGGGCTCGCCAAGACGCTGCTGATCTCGACGATCGCGCGGACGCTGTCGCTGGGGTTCAGCCGCATCCAGTTCACGCCCGACCTCATGCCCGCCGACATCACAGGCACCGAGATGATTCAAGAGGACAAGGCCACGGGGCAACGCTCGCTGCGGTTCGTGCGCGGGCCGGTGTTCGCGAGCGTGATCCTGGCCGACGAGATCAACCGCACGCCGCCGA
>CAZIMT010000028.1:0-25882 GCA_964540295.1 uncultured Phycisphaeraceae bacterium | reverse complement strand
GCGGGCATCAGGTCGGGGGTGAACTGAATGCGGCTGAAGGGGAGGTTTAGGGTTTGCGCAAGAGTGCGGACGAGGAGAGTTTTACCCAGGCCGGGGACACCTTCGAGGAGTACGTTTCCGCCGCAGAACATGGCGATGAGGACGGCCTCGACGACTTCGCCGTGCCCGACGACGACCTTGCCGATCTCGGCCTTGAGCTTGGTGAAGGTGGCACGGAATTGCTCGCAGTGCTCGCGGACTTCGGCGGGGGTTTGCATGTCTTCGGGGGATTTGATGGTGGCCACGGGTGGTGCTCCTTATTACTGATCCGACATCTCGTCGTTGGCGCGTTTTTTGGCTTTGAGGAGTCGGGACATATCGCCGGACGCGTCGGCAGGTTTTTTCTTGTCGGCGGTATTGAGCTGAGCGTCGGCGGGCGTGCGCGCGGCGGGCGATGATGGAGATTCGAGCCCGACACCGGCGGAGACTCGGGCTTTTTGCGCGGGCGTGGCCTCGAACTTGACGGCGCGGGTGTCGGCGGCAAGCTGGGGCGCGAGGACTTGCACGCCGTCGGCCTTGGAACGGTCCTGGATAGATTGGCGGGCGCGTTGGCGGGCGGCCTGGAGCGACTCCATCTGTTGCCCGGCCTTGCGCTTGGCGGGGGAGAGAAGGCGCTGGACCGCGGCCATGATCGCGCGCGGCTCGATACGCACACGGCGGACGCCGACATCGACGAGGAAAAGCCCGATGGCCGCGAGCGCGACGGCCAGCCAGATCGGCTTTGTGGCGACGGGCATGGTCAGGCCCGTGCGCGTCCACAAATCGTCCTTGATCGGATCGCCCGTGAGCACTCGGCCGCCGGTCATGGCGGCGACTTGACGCAGCAGCGGCTCGTTGTCTTCGAGCATCCGGTACTCGTCGGCGAAGGGGCGCGTGATCGCGGCCTGAACCGAGCCGCGGATGATCTCGCCCTCTTTTTCGCCGGGCGCGGTGTAGACAAAGCTGCTGACGTAGGAGCCGGCTTGCTGGGTTGGCACGACGGTTTCGTAGCGGCCCGGGCCGACTTGTTTGAGTTCGACGTCCTCGCCCTTGCCGTCGGGCGTGGCGAGGCGGCCTTTGAAGTTGGCGAAGTTCAGCCGCTCGCCCTTGTTGTCGAGGGCTTCGACGATGATCTGGGTCTGGTCGCCCTTGGTCTCGGTGACGACGCGGATGTTGGGTGATGCGGCGGGGCGCATGGCCCAGCGGATGTGCTGCTCCCAGAATTGCTTGAAGTTGGACCACGCGACCCAGGACGCGCCCCAGCGGGTGTTGGCTTCGCTGGTGTAGGCGATGGTCTTGCCCAGCCCGTATTGCCACTGAGCCATGATGGGGTCGTTCTCTTTGCCGCGGAGGGTGACGAGGGAGAGCCCGTCGCGGTCGGCGGCCACGACATAGCCGGTGATGGGCGGGACGGTGCCGCCGATGCCGCGGAAGGTTTCGAGTGCGGAGCCGGTGACGGCGGGCGAGAAGGGCGTGCCTTCCCAGATAAGGCTGCGTTTTATGGTTTGCGCTTCTTTGATGAAGATCTGGGGAAGGGTGCTGACCTTGTTGGCGGGAATGTCATAAAACTTTCCGCCGGTGAATTGCGCGATGCGTTTCAACGTGCTCTGGTCGCTGGGACCATGGCAGGCGATGCCGACGGTGCTGATGCTGATCTTGGCGTCTTTGAATTTTTGGAGTAGCGCGTTCGTGGGTGCCTGCGGGTCGCCGTCGCTGATGATGATCGCGTGCTTCTGCCCGGCGTCGGCGGCCTTGAGTCCCTTGTAGGTTTGCTCGAGGATCGAGCCGAAGTCGGGCATGTCGCCAAAGACGAGGTTCTGGATCGCTTTCTTGATGGCTGAACCGTCGCCGACCTCGCGAAGCGGGTAGACCCAGTCTTGGCCTTGCTGCCAGTTGTACTCGATGATTCCGGCCAGGTCGCGGCGCGAGAGCGCGTTCACCGCGGCCTCGCAAACTTTTTTGCCGTAGTACACGCCCTCGGGGATCTCAACCGAGTGCATGACGAGCGCGAGTGCGCCTTTGGGCATCTGGCGTTTCTGGGGCGGGTCGAGCTTGATGGGGAGAGCGTCTTCGAGAGGCGAGCCGATCCAGCCGCCAGCGCCGAAGGAGTTGGGGCCGCCGATCATGATGAGCCCGCCGCCAGCGTCGTGGATGTACTGCTTAAGGTCGTCCTGCTGCTTCGTGCTGAAATTGCTGGCGGACTCGTTGACCATGATGATGGCGTCGTAGCCGACCATTTCCGCGAGGGTGGACGGGAGGCCTTCGCCGGTGGCGGTGACGGCGTTGATCTTGCACTCGTTGAGGACGCGGAGGATGTGTTCAGAATCGGCGGTGGTCTCGGCGAGGACGAGAACCTTTGCTTGACCAACGACGAAGGTGACGCCGGTGGTGCGGTTGTTCTCGGCGATGGTGTCGCCGATGGATTTGCCGTTGATGACCTCGGGCTCGAAGACGGCTTCGAACCTCTGCGGGCCGTCGCGAGGCGGGGCGACGGTGACGACTTTGACGTTGGCGCCTTGCTGGAGTTCGATCGAGATGCCGAGGGACGAGGAATCGGAATCGAGGTCGACGGGCTCGCCGTTCATGAGGAGCGAGAGGCGGCCTCGGGTGGCCCGCGTGGCGGTGATGGCGACCTTGATCGAGACGTTCTCGCCCGAGCGAGCGGTGGCGGGGGCGACGACGCGATCGACCAAGACCTCGCCCTCGTACTTGTATTTGAGGGAGATAAAGTCGATGGGGACGCGGGCGGCCTTCGCGGCTTCGGCGGCTTGCAGGAGGCTGCCGACGGTTTCGTTGCCGTCAGTGATGAGGACAAGGCGGTTGGCGGCGTCGGCGGGAGCAACAGCCATGGCGAGGCGGACACCGCTGGCGAGGTTGGTGCCGTCAAGCGTGCCGACGTGCTGGCGTTCGACACGAGTGGTGAGCTTGCTGGGAAGTGATTGGACGAAGGCTTGTTTGGCGACGGTGATGAAGCCGGTGAGATCCTGCGGCTGAGCTTTGCTCTTGGCGATGGCGTCCTCGACGTACTTGGCCATGAACTGTTGAGCGCCGCCAGAGACAGACTGGCTGACGTCGAGGATAGCGGTGACGGCGACGGCCTTAGACTGGTCGCGCCACTGCGGCTCGGCGAGGGCGGCGCTGATGAGAGTGATGACGAGGAGGCGGACGGCGAGGGCGACCCAGCGCGTGACGGAGCCGAGCCCGCTGAGGCTGCGGCGGCCGATCCAGACAGTGAGGGCTCCGAGGATCGGGACGAGGGCGAGCCACTCGACGGAGTCGAATTGGATAGGGCCGAACGTAAAGGACGCGGCCAGGGTTGTGATGGACGTGCCTGCCGTGGTCACCCGCCGTGGCCCTCCTTGGTGTTGCTGGTGGAACTGTTGTTTGATCCATTGTTGGATCTTGGAGTGTTGTTGGAGCTAGACGCGGCAGGCTTTGGCGGTGGCTCGAAGCGTGCGGGGAACCCGAGCACTCTGTTGTTGCCCGAGTCTAGAGCGTACACGGTATCGCCGAGGATCGTCACGCCCCAGGGGCTGGCGAGGTGTCCCTTGCCGCGGCCAGCGGAGCCGTAGATGCCGAGGCTTTGGCCGGTGTTGAGGTCGATGCGTTGGATGCGATTGCCGCCGAACTCGGCGACGAGGGCGGTGTGGTCGGGCAGGAGCTGCAGGCCGTAGGGAAACTTGAAGCGGCCGGGGGCGTCGGAGGGTTCGTCTGCGGCGCCGATCCAGCGGATGAGGGAACCGTCGAGGGTGAAGACGCCGAGGCGGTGGTTGCAGGCGTCGGCGACGATAAGCTGGCGGGAGATTGCGTCTACGGCGAGCGATTGAGGGCGGCTGAGCTCGAGGTGGTCGGGGGTTGCGGAAGAACCAAAGGTGCCGAAGGAAGAGAAGAAAACGTAGGAGTTGAGATCTTGACCCGGCGCGAGCGGCGCGGGGATGTAAATGTTGACGCGGTCGTTGCCGCCGTACTCGCTGATGTAGAGGCGTTCGACCACGGTGTTGTCGGCGGACATGAGGACAGCGATGTCGGTAGGGAAAATGAGTTGGCCGTCGCCCTTGCCGTAAGAGCCGATGGTGGCGAGGAGTTCGGGGTCGCGCTTTCCCTCATAGGAATCGCCCGGGCGGTAGATGCGGACGCGGTGGTAGTGGGTATCGGCGACGTAGACGAGCATCTCGCCGCCTGCACCGGGGGCGACAGTAATGCCGGTGGGTTTGCCAAACTCGAACTCGGGCATGCGCCAGCCGCCGAGGTACGCGCCGGTTTTGGGATCGAGCTTTTGGATCCGGGCGGTTTTGTCGACGACCCAGAGCGCGCCCAGGCCAGCGTCGATGCAGCGCGGATACGAGAACTGGCCTGGCGAGCGCCCGACCTCGCCGAAGGAGACTGAGACGGGGATGAGGTTGGGCTCTTTGGGGCTGGAGGAGTGAGAGCAGGCGGCGAGGATAATGAGGAGGGACGCGAGTGACGCGAGAGCGAGCGGACCGCACACGTTGAAGATTTTGGTACGCCTCTTCATCGTTACTCATGGTACTTGGGAATGGCGCGGAAGATGCAGATGCCGAGAGATGCGATCGCAACGTTTGACGGCCCGAGGGAGGCCGGTAGGAATGGTCGTTCATTTCGAAAGTCATCCGCGAGCACGGGCGAGCATCGGCTGATGGCTGTACGGCCCGCGACCGCCGCCGGGTTCGCCTACCTCGGTGCTGGTCTCGGTTGTCCGGCACACCCTCGTCCCCCGATCGCTCGTCTTAGCGCTTTCCTCGCTTGGGGTCGAAGGCCTCGCGCAGGCCTTCGCCCACGAAGTTCAGGGCCAGCAGCGTCGTCCCCAGAAGCAAACAGGGGAACAGCAGCAGCCACCAGTTTGATTGGTACGGGTTCAGTTCCGACAGCCCGTCGGCCGCCAAGTTCCCCCAGCTCGGCAGCGGTGGCTTCACGCCGATCCCCAAGAAACTGAGGAACGATTCCTGCAAAATCGCCTGCGGCACCGTCAGCGTCGCGTACACCGTGATGGGCCCGAGCAAGTTTGGCAGCAGGTGCCGCGTGAAGATCCGCCTTGTCGGCACCCCGATCGCCCGCGCCGCCTCGATAAACGGCTGATTCTTCAGGCTCAACACCTGCCCGCGCACAACCCGCGCCATCGTCAGCCAGCTCACGCCCCCGATCGCCACCAGCAACGTCACCACGTTGATCGAGTTCTGCACGCCCAGCGAGATCTCACCCGTGCCCAGCCGATCGAGGGCCGCCTCTTCCAATCGCTTCGTGGTGCCCGGGGCGGCGCGGTCGTGCTCGGGCAGCGCCTCCAACTCGCGCGCCACCAGCGCCTGTCGCTCCACCGCCACCGCCGCCACACGAGCCGTCAGCCTTCGCTCCACGATCGAATCTACCGCGACCGCCAGCAGAACCACCAGCAAGATATACGGCAGCCCGTACAAAATATCGACGATCCTCATGAGCACGGCGTCGACCCGCCCGCCCGCGTACCCCGACACCGCGCCGTACACCGTCCCGATCACCACGCTCAGGAGTGCGGCCGCGATCCCGATCAAGAGCGAGATCCCGCCGCCCGTCAAGCACCGGTAGAGCAAGCTCCGGCCAAGCACGTCCGTCCCCATGCTGTGCCGCAGCCAGTGCGTCCCGACCGGCGAGGCCGCGTTCAACTCTCGCGATATCGGCCCGGACGAACTCTTCATCGCCTCGGCCGCCGAAACCTCGTGCCGGGCTGCGATCTGGGCAACCACCGCTGGCTCGACTAGCTCGTGCATCCGGAGCGCGTCGTCCTCGCGCGGCGGCCACCACGACGGCGGCAACCGCCCCGCCTTGGGAGTTCCCGCGTTGTAGCGCGGCGCACCGCCCGATTGGTTTGCTCTCGATTCCGCCGTGACCGACGAGCCTAGGGCCCCGCCCGCGTCCGCCGCCGCGTACGCCGAATCTTTCCCCAATGTCCACGGCAGCGTCACCACGCACGCCAGCACGATCGCCGACAAGAACACCAACCCGAGCACGCCCGCGATGCTCCGCGTCAGCGGGTTGTCGCGGCCTGGGGCCGGGGCGTTCAAGGCTGGGACTGATTCGTCGCTCATGAAGTGAAACGGTTCAACAGTGGATCAGGGCTTGCATTCTTCGACGAGGTTGGTCGACCGCCGGAGACGAGGTCGCACGAGACACCCCCGCGCGCCGAGGGAGTGCTAGTAACCCCACGGCCGGCGGCGCCGGATAGTAACGCACGCCACCAGAGCACGTTGCGATTTTTCACTCGCCGTGAACTGCCCCCAGATCTCGGATAGGCTGCACCCATGCTCTCACTTACAATGCCCGCCCTCGTGCTCTCTCTCTTCAGCGCGCAGCCACCGCAAGAAGCCGGGCCGCCCCCGTCGCGCTTTCCGGTACCCGCCGAGGTCATGGCCGAGATCTCCAGCGGTTCCTGCGGCAGCGATATCGAGTCTCTTGTCTCCTTCGGCACTCGTCACACGCTCTCGGACACTACCTCAAAGAAACGCGGCATCGGAGCCGCCCGGAACTGGATCGCCGACCAAATGAAGCAGGCCGACGCTGGCCGGGGCATTCTCGAAGTTCGTCTCGAAGAGTTTGACGTACCGCCCACGCAACGCCTCCGGAACGGCGCGCACCTGGCCAACGTTGTCGGCGTGCTCAAGGGTACCAAGTACCCTGACCGCCGCTATTACGTGGTGGGGCACTACGACAGCCGCAACAGCGACGGCAACGACGCCGTCGGCGACGCGCCGGGCGCCAACGACAACGCTTCGGGCACCGTTGTCGTCCTGCAGATCGCGCGAGCGCTCGCGGCCACGCCGCTCGAATCCACGGTTGTCTTCCTGTACACGGCTGGTGAAGAGCAGGGTTTGATCGGAGCGAAGTATCACGCCGACCAAGCGAAGACTCGGGGTGAAAAAATCTTGGCCGTGCTCAACAACGACATCGTGGGTGATCCTGAAGGAAACTTGAATCACGAGGGAGGCAACCCGATCGGCTTTAACCTCGATGAGGTTCTGAATCGCGCCGGTCAACAAGTAAGAACCGCACCCGGGCCCGGCGTCGTTCGAGTTTTCTCTGAGGGCATCCCTCGCTCCATGACCGCCGAGAAATATGCCGAGGTCCGAAGCCTCGCCGCCGAGAACGACTCGCCCAGCCGTCAGCTCGCTCGCTACGTCGCCGACGTCGCGCGGCGCGAGTCTACTTTCATCCAGCCCAAGCTCATCTTCCGCAACGATCGTTTCCTGCGCGGCGGCGACCATTCGTCTTTCCTGGATAACGGCTTCCCGGCCGTCCGCTTCACCGCGCCTCACGAGGAATACTCGCGCCAACATCAGGACGTGAAGACCGAAACACTCTCCGATGGCACGACAAAGCACTTCGGCGACACGGCCGAGTTTGTGGATTATCGCTACCTTCGCGACGTCGCTCGCCTCAACGCAGCCACGATTATCTATCTCGCCAACGCACCCTCGACGCCAGCCAACGTCCGCGTCATTACCGCCGAACTCACCAACTCGACAACTCTTCGCTGGACTGCGAGCCCCGAGCGCGAAACCACCGGCTACGAGATTGTCTGGCGCGACACCACGGCCGCAGATTGGCAGGAATCCAAGGCCGTGGGCAACGTCACGGAGATCACGCTGCCGCTCAGCAAGGACGACCTCTTCTTTGGCGTCCGCGCGATCGACACTGAGGGCTACCGAAGCCCGGTAGGTTTCGCCGCGGCCGCGCCGATGTAGTAATCGCACGCATCTGACCGCCGACCCGCCTCCTCGACCCAAGCTTGTGGCACAACCGACCCACCTGTGTCTTCTCTTTCTACTCTTTTCTTTTCCTTCCTCGCCTCCTCACGCCGGACCTCGCATGACCCAATCTCTCGCCTGGGCCCTCGGCATCGGCCTCTTCGCCACGCTCCTCGCCTGGCCGCTCGGGTGGTGGCTGCGACGCTCGCCGCGCACCGCCATTTTCTGGGTCATCACGCCGCTCTTCATGCCCAGCTATCTGGCCTACGCCGGCTGGGGGCTGCTTCGCGCACCCGGGTCGTTTGTAGGCGACCGTCTAGAGCTCTTCGCCGAGCAAGGCCATCGCTGGGCCCCCATCGCCGCTGGCCAAGCTCTCGCGTTCTTGGGCCTGGGGCTCTGGTGCGCGCCCATCGCGGCGATCGTCCTCGCCGCCGCGTTCCGCTCAATCAACCACTCCGTCCTCGAATCCCTCCGCCTCGATTCCTCTTCTCCGTTCCGCCGCGCCCTCACGCTCGTCTCGCTCACGCGCCGCAGCCTGCTCGCCGCTGTGGCCGTCGTCGCGCTGCTGATGCTCGGGTCGGCCATCCCGCTGCATCTGGCGCAGGTCAAGACCTTGGCAGTGGATCTCTGGTTCGAGCTCGACAACACGCCCGCTCGCGACCACTGGCGCGTCTGGCTCCACGCTTGGCCTCTCCTGCTCATCGCGATTGCTGCGGGCTGGTTCATCGCGGGTCGCCTCGCCGACCCCGATCCGACCGGCGACGCTACGGCGAATCTTCCCGAGTACTCGTCCGCGCGCCAAACCATCACCGCGCTGCTCGCCCCGATTTTCGTTCTGGCCCTCGCCGTCGGCGTCCCCATCGCGCTTTATGCCACGCGGCTCAACTCCTTCAAATCTCTTCAACTCTTCTGGACGCTCAACGCCCGCGCCGTCGCCCACACCGCGACGATCGCCGCCCTCGTCGCTCTGTTCGGTTTCATGTTCGCCGTTCTCATCGCGTGGGGGCTCGAATCGCGCCGACCCGCTTCATCACTCATCCGCGTGATGGTCCGCCTCACCGTCATCCTCGGCCTCGTCCCCGGCGTCCTCATCGGCTCGGTCGTCAACCGCACCCTCGGCTCCTTCACATGGCTCGCCGAAAGCCCTCTTATCGTCGTCGCGGCCCACCTCGGCCGCTTCGCGCTCGTCCCCGCCCTCGTCGCCTGCTGGGTCGTGCGCCACGAGCCGAGTTCTCAGCGCGATCTGCGAACCCTCGAAACCGGCAACCGCTTCATCCCTTGGCTGAAAACCTCGGGCCTCCCAGCGCTACCGAGTCTTCTCGCCGGGGGGCTCGCTGCGGGTTTACTCAGCCTCCACGAGATCGAGTCCGCCGTCCAGGTCATGCCCCCCGGCCAAGAGAGCCTCCCACGCCAGATCCTCCAATATCTCCATTTCTCTCGTCTCGAAGAGATGTCCGCTGCCGCCCTCTGGTTGGTCCTGGTTGGCCTCGCCCTTGCGGCCATCACCGCGCACCTGCTCCGCCCGCTCCTCAGCACTTCAACAATTCGCAGAACAAGGGTGTGATCGCAACGAGAGCGGGTAAGTTCGCCCGGTTGTCGTCGAGGTTGACGATGGCGAGAGTTGGCGGCGTGTACCATGTTTTCGCGTGCCAGTTGAAAATGAACAACCTGTTCGCCCGCTGCTGCGGATGCGGGACCTGGCGGTGTCGTTCGACAACCGAGGCGGGCCGCGCTTGCGCGCCGTGGACGGCGTGCGGATGACGATCTATCCGGGGCAAACGGTGGCGGTGGTCGGTGAATCAGGGTGCGGCAAATCCGTGACCGCGCTAAGCACGTTGCAGTTGATCCCCAGGCCGCCGGGCAGGTTTGATCGCGGAGAGGTGCGGTTTAATCCGGCGTGCCGCGGCGACGAGAACGGCGGCGGCGTGGACCTGCTCAAGCTGAGCGAGCGCGAGATTCAACGCGTGCGCGGCAACCAGATCGCGATGATCTTTCAGGAGCCGATGACCTCGCTCAACCCCGTGTACACCGTCGGCGAGCAGATCAGCGAGGCGGTGCGGCTTCACCAACTGGCGGACGCTTCGGCGGCCCGGGAGATCGCGATCGCGGCCATGAACGACGTGGGGATCCCCGACGCCGCCCTGCGGATGAAGGCGTACCCGCACCAGTTCTCGGGCGGGATGCGGCAGCGCGTGATGATCGCGATGGCGCTGGCGTGCAAGCCCAAGCTGCTCCTGGCCGATGAACCAACAACGGCGCTCGACGTGACGATCCAGGCACAGATTTTGGAGCTGCTCGCGGACCTTAAGCGAGCGCGCGGGATGGGGATCATGCTCATCACACACGACCTGGGGATCGTGGCCGGGCACGCCGACGTGGTGTGCGTGATGTACGCAGGGCGGGTGGTGGAATACGCCGGTGTTTACGAGCTTTTCCGGCGTCCTTTGCACCCGTACACGCGCGGGCTTCTGTCCAGCATCCCGCGGCTGGGTGAGCGGCGTGAGCGGCTGACGACGATCAAGGACGTGGTGGAGAACGAGGCGGAGTTCACGCGGCTTTCGGGGGCGGGTCAGGGCGTTCGGCCGTGGTGGCCTTGGCATCACCCTCCGCGCGATCTCGTCCTCGACGAGACGGCGGCGGGCGCGAGAGATTACGCGTTGTATGAGGTCGAGCCAGAGCACTGGGTGGGGCTGTGGCGGACGAGCGCGGTAGTGGCGGGGACGCGGCCGACGCGCGAGCCGGACCTGGCGTTCGTGCGCGAGCCGCGCGAGAACCCCGCCGGTGAGGGGAACGGGCGGAACGACGAAGGACGCAGCGATCAGGGGGAGGTGCCGTCGTGCGCGTGATGATTCTGGCGGACGAGCTGTTCGCGTCGCGCGAGCGGGCGATGCTGTCGCGGCTTGAGGTTGGCATGGCCGACGAGGGCGTGCGCGTGATCCACGCGATCCCCGAGCGTGCGGCCGGGCGGGTGGACGCGCGCGGGCCGGAGATTTTTTCGCAGGCGATCACCTACAGCGACGTAGCGATGCCGTTTGCGGACCGGTTCCGGGCGGCCTCACTCGCGCGGTCCTTGGAAGAACTGGTCACCGACGAGAACCCGGTCGATGTCATCCACGTCTTCGGCGGTGGGGTGTGGAACCTTGGCATTCAGCTCGGCAAGCTGACCGAGGCGGGCGTGGTGCTGGAGGTTTGGCGCAGCGGGCTGGCAGCGCGAGCGAGCTCGACGCGCGAGAAGCATGGCCCGCCGATTGTCTTCCTGGCACCGGATCCTTCGATCGAAAGATTGCTCTTAGCGGAGGGGCCCGGCGTGACGGTGCGGCTGGCACCGTGGGGCGTGCATGTTGGGAGCCAGTCGCGCGAGATCCTCCCCGAGAATCGCACGCCGTCGGTGATGGTCGTCGGAACGGGGCGCGACCCTAGGCCCTACGCGGCGGCTCTGGAAGGGATCGCACAGGCGGTGAACTCCGGGCTCGATTGCATGATTTTCATGGACGCGCTGGCGGCCCACCGAGCCCGGGTCTGGCCGCTGGCGCAGCGTCTAGGGCTCTTGTCCAGGCTTTCGCTCATCGAAGAGCTGGAGGGGCGACGCGACCTGGTGTTGCTGGGCGATGTGCTGGTGCAGCCAGATTCATCAGGCGAACAGCGGAGCATCCTGCTCGACGCGATGGCGAGCGGGATGATCGTCGTGGCGGCCTCGGACGCCAGCGTGTCGGCGTTGATCGACGGACGCACGGCGCGGCTCGTCCAAGGCTCCGACGCGCCCTCGTGGGGCCAGGGGATCTGCGGCGTGCTCTCAGACCGTGCCAGATCACGCGAGATCGGTCGCTCGGCCCGGAAGTTCGTCAAGGACCACCGGCTGGCGAGCGGGCAGGTGCGAGCGATCCTCGACGCGTACCAGTGGCTGACGTCCAGCGACGCGATCCCGCTCCGGCAGCCCCCGGGCTAAGGCGGCACGGCCAAATCACGCTTTGAAACCCTTGAACAATCTGATAGACTGACTGTCGCGTCGGTGAAACACCTTAAAAGGAGCGGTCATGATGATTCACTTGGAGAAGGCCTCGGTTAGAATCGGGTCCATGAAAGCCGGGTTCGCGGTCTGTGTTCTTTCAATGGCTTATGGGTCGGCGTTCGCTGGCGAACCGTTGACGCGTGTGGCGGCTTCGCCGCTGAAGCCCGCGTCGGTTCAGCCGCTCGGCCCTGTGTTCACAACACTAAACCTCGACCGCGCGATGGTGGAATCGCTGCGAGCCAAGGGCGCAGTGACGGTCTCCGGGTTCCCGCTGGGAGCGGCACGATTCGCTGATCTCTCGCTCGATTCGTTCGACGTCTTCACGCCCGACGCCCGGATCGTTCTGGGCACCGAGCACGGCGACGTGGTCATCCCCCGTCCCGACCTGATCCTGCTCTCGGGCTCGATCATCGGCGAGAACGGTTCGCACGTTTTCCTGAGCTTCGCGGGCGATTCGGTGAACGGCATGGTGACCACGGGCGGCCGAAACCTGATCGTTTCGAGCGGGCCCTCTGGCTCGGGGCTCGCGCCGGTGATCTTCGATCAGGACGCGGCCGACGGATCGATAACCCTCGCCCAGCACCGCTGCGGCAACGACGACGTGGACCTTCGCACCCCTGCGATGAAAGCCTTCCAGCGGGTTGATCAGCAGCCGGGCCAGCCAGCCGATCACGCTGGCGAGTGGACCAACCGTGACGTGCCGTGCCGCAACGCGGTGATCGCGGTCGAAACGGACAACGGGTTCCGGACCTTGTTCAGCGGCGGCAGCGCCGCGGCGGCGACGGCGTATGTCGGGACGCTCATCGGCGGCGTGTCGGAGATCTTCAAACGCGACGTCAACACCACGCTGCAAGTCGGATTTCTTCGGGTCTGGACAACGACCGATCCGTGGACGCAGGGCAACACGCTCGATCAATTATTCCAGTTCCAGGACTACTGGAACGCCAACATGACCGCGGTCCCGCGTCAGGCCGCCCACTTCCTCTCCGGGCGTGGGCTGGGCGGCGGCGTCGCGTACGTCGGAGCGCTGTGCTACCCCCAGTACGACTACGGCCTGTCGGCGAACCTCAATGGCTTCTTCCCTTACCCGATCGCCAACAACCAGCCGCAGAACTGGGACCCGTTCGTGACGGCCCACGAGCTGGGGCACAACTTCGGCACCGGGCACACGCACGACATCAACTCATATAACCCGGTGGTCGACGGCTGCGGGCTGGGTGATTGCTCCGACGCCTTCAATGGCACGATCATGAGCTACTGCCATACCTGTGCAGGCGGGATGAGCAACATCCGACTGGAATTAGGGCCGCGAGTCAGCGCGACGGTGGTCGCGTTCATGGACTCGGTGCCCGCGTGCATGCCGACCGTAAGCTGCAACCCGCGATGCCCGTCGGATTTCGACGGCGACGGGTTCGTGACCGGGGACGACTTTGACGCGTATGTCTCGGCCTTCGAGGCGGGCGTTCTCGCCGCCGATTTTAACGGCGACACCTTCGTAACGGGCGATGATTTCGACGCGTACGTCGTTGCGTTCGAGTCGGGCTGCTGATTCACGCATCGTTGCACCGCGTGCTGCGCTGACTTGAACAAATCGGTCTGACATTACCGCCGAGAACGACTCAAGCCCCCGCCCGTGCGGGGGCTTTTTCGCGGACCGATCGAGGCACGCGGTCGCTTGTATACTGCTCCGCCACCGTGGAGAGACCTTGGTGACCATGTCATCGAACGAATCAAAAGTCCGCAACACCACGCCGTCGAGCGCGAGCCTTCCGCTTATTTCGTCGTTGGGATTGAGCTTGCTTCAGACGGTGGCTGTTCGAGCACCGGCCCTGGGAATTCGGCTCGCACGACTTCAGGCCGCGATGGCGTGGTGGTCGGCGGCGGTTCGGGAGGGGTCGCTCGCCAACGCGGGGCGTCTCGGCGCGAACCGGAACAACGAAGAGAACGTCGAAAAGATCGCGCGTGCGATCGTTCGCAATTGGTATCGCGCCGTGTTCGAGTCCGCGCGGAACAGCCGTCGCGATTTCCGCGACTTGTTGCCCGAGATCGATCAGGTCGTGGGGCGCGAGCAGTATGGGCGGGCGCGAGCCACGGGCCGCGGGCTGATCGTGGCGACGGCACACCTCGGACCGTTCGAGATCCTCGCGGCGGCGTTGCGGCAGTACGAACCCAAGATCCACGCGGTCATCTAACGCGAGCGCCACGCGGGGCTGGAATCGCTGCGCGCAGCGCAGTTCCGACGGCTGGGGATCGTCGAGGCGGCGGTGGAGGACGGCTACGACGTGTGGGTCAGCGTCAAAGCAGCCCTCGAACGCGACGAGGTCGTGCTGATCCACGCCGACCACGTGCTGCACGGGCAGCGCGGGGCCAAGGTGAAGTTCGCCAGCGGGCACATCACCATACCGACGACGCCGATCAAGCTGGCGATGCAGACGAGGTCGCCGATCGTGCCGATGTTCGCGGTGCGCACCTCGCCGACAACCTCGCGTGTGTACTTCGAGCCGCCGCTGAAGATCGAGGCCGGGCCGAGCGAAGAGGGCGGCGTACACCCGGCGTGTTCGCTCTGGCGGCGGTCGTGGAAAAGTACGCGGTGCAGTACGCGGACCAGTGGCGGATGGTCGACGCGCTGTGGATCGAGGATCAAGGGCGAGAGTGCAGCATGAACGCTTGAGCTAGTCGCGCACGATTGGCAGGCTCATCACGAACGTTGTTCCGCTCGCGGAAGTGTGCTCGAGCTTGACGTCGCCGCCCGCATGGCGTGCGATCTCGCGCGAGAGCGAGAGGCCCAGGCCCAAGCCGGACTTGCTGGCGTGATCCAGGCTGCTGCCGTGTTGAAACGGCTTAAAGAGTCGGCGCTGGTCCTCGACGCTGATACCGCAGCCTTGGTCGGTCACACGAAGAAACATCACGTTCCGATAGGCCTCTACGCTGATCCCGACCGTGCGAGGCATGGCCCCGAGCTGCGCATCATGGTCGATCGCCGTCGCGTACTTGCAGGCGTTGTCGATGAGGTTGAACAGGCCTCGGCCGAGGGAGGTGGGATCGATACGAAGGCGGTGCTCGTTCAACGATCCATCGCGAACGAGCAAAGTGGCCCCCGCGTGCTCTACACGGCGGGCGAGATCAGGCAAGACAATCGCGAGCAGTTCGGACACGGTTCGCGCGCCCACGCGCGCCGGGTGCGGGCGTCGGCCGAGCCTCGCGTAGTCGAGAACATTCTCAACGATGCGGGCGAGGCGGGTCGATTCGCCCTTGAGCGTCGCAAGATACTCGCTGCGCGCTGCCTCGTCGCGCACGACACCGTCGGCGAGCATCTGTGAATACAGCACGAACGTGGTGAGGGGAGTGCGCAGCTCGTGGGTCACGGCCGACACAAACCGCCCGCGCCGCTCGGCCAGGTCGCGCGCGGTACGCACCAGCGAGGCCAAGCCGATGAGCGCGGCGAGCACGGCAATCCAAGTCAGCGTGAGCGCCGAACGCATCGGGGTCCATGGTGGCGAGGCAGGCGTTGGGGTGGGCCCCGGTTCGATCCGCGCGGGAATCGCAGCGAGCCGGCGCGCCAACCCGCGGTCGCGCTCGGCGGTCTCGTTGATGATCGGTTCGATGTGCGCGGCTGGCAGGAGATCGCGGACGTCGGCGACGAGCGATTCGTGCAGCGCGGGCCAATCGATCCAACAGCCTTGCACGACGTGCGAATCGCCGGCACGCACCGCGCGGATGAGGACCAGCTGCGGCACGCGATCGCCGTCGCCGACAAACCAGCGCGGCACCAGTTCGCCGATACTGATGGCTGAACGGACTTCCGGCGCAACGACGCTGGCCCCGACCGAGGCGCGAGCGGCAGCTTCGATCTCGTAGCTCTTGGCATCGCCCGAGCGCTTCCCGACAGCCGAGGCCGCGTCGCGGAACGAGGCGTCGAGCGAAGAGGAGCTCAGGGGGCGCTCGCGTTCGAGCGTGTCGGCCAGGTTTTTCTTGTCGAGCATTGACTCGGCGTCCGCTCTTTCTTTCGCTGCTTCGGTACCTTCCGTGATCGCCGAGCCGGGCGGCAACGGAGAGGACAGCGTGATCGCGCCCGCGTCGGACCGGCTTGCGCTCACAGGTCGGTTCTTGGTTGCGTTGTCCTGCGCATCACGCTCATTCTTCGATTCGGCCGCCGTCTCGTTGCTCTTGACTTTGGCGAGCGCATCCGCTGGAGCACTCGCGCCGAGGGCTGGATGAGAAGGCTCAGCAACGGCCTTTGGCGAGGTCGTCGGCGATAACAGTTCAACGACCCTCTCCGGTGCTTGATCTAAGCTTTGCAACGCTTGGTTGGCCGACGGGATCGCACGCTGGAAAGCTTGCTGACGAGCTCCGAAGTCGTTCCTTGCCTGAATTTCTTGAGACTGTGCCAGCGCACGTGGCGCGTCGGTTGGTGGACCCTTGGGCTGACCGATTTGGCGCGGACCGCTGCCAGCGGCTTTCGAATCGAACTCTTGGAGCGAGGTCGTATCGCGACGATGTTCTGTTTTATTCTGATCCTCAGCCCCGATCGCGCCAGAAAGGAGGATCGCGGCGAGCTGACCGAGCTGGACATCGGCGGCCAAGATCTTCTCTCGAGGAACGTTGGCGGACTCGGCGAGCGCACGCTGGGCGTCGGTCGGCGCTTCAGGGGAGGAAAGCGAGCCTTGATCGGTTCGTTGAAAATGCAGGAGAACAAAGGGCGTGGGCTCCTGAAGCAGCGGCGAGGGGACGAACGACTCGCCCGCGCGGCCCTCGTCGAGCATGGCGCCGTACGCGCGATCGGCGGAGTAGAACGACTGATACTGGAAGTACGGACGGCTGGCCTCGCGCGCGATCAGCGGCGTGAGCGCGGAGTCGATACGCCAGAGTGCGAGCCGCACGGATTGTTCAAACTCGGCGTCAGACTGAGACTGCCTTTCGCGGGATTCAAGGCTTAGCACGTTCACCGTCGCCCACGCCAAGGCCGCAAGCACTGCGGCGGCGCAGATTCCGACAACGACGACAGGCCAGCGCGGGGCGGGATTCATGGATCCGCTCGATCGCGAGCCGGTGTCTCGTCGGTTGATCGCGGTGAGTCAACGGCCAACATGTAGCCCTTGGCGCGGACCGTAACGATCACGGCCGGGCTGGTCGGGTCGTCGCGGAGTAGCTCGCGGAGCCGGGCGATGGTCATGTCCACGGTGCGCGTGTGCATGCCGCGCGGGTCGAGTCCCCATACGCGCGAGAGGAGCTCCTCGCGCGAGACAGCCCGGCCAGCATTCGCGGCAAGGAAGGCGAGAACGTCCGACTCGCGCTCGGAGAGCATCACGCGGGCGCCGTCTTGCAGCACGACCTCGCGGCGATCAAAGTCGATCGTGCGGCTGGCGATCAACATCTTTTTCAACGAGCTCGGTCGTTGCGCAGATCGGCGGAGCACGGCCTGCACGCGCGCGAGAAGCTCTTGGATGCCAAATGGTTTCACGATGTAATCGTCCGCGCCCGCGCTCAGGCCGCGCACGATTTCTTCTTCTTCGCCGCGTGCGGTGAGGAAGATCACGGGCAGCGCTGGCTTGGCCTTGCGAAGTTCGCGGAGAACTTCCATGCCGTCCTTTTTGGGCATCAGGATATCGAGGAGCACAAGGTCAAGGTCGGCGGAGAGCGCCGCGTCGAGGCCAGCGTTTCCATCCGCGGCCTGTCGGACCGAATACCCCGCAAACGTGAGCATGTCGGCCAGCCCGCGACGGATGGCGCTGTCGTCTTCCACAATGAGCACGTTGGCGAGCGGCACGCGACACCTCCCGGGGAACGGAGCAGAGTGATCATCGTACCGCGAGGCGCGCGGGTCGCGTGAGGTATCGCGCTTGGGTGCCGTCGGGGACGAGGGTAAGGACGTGCTCGATCGCTCTGTTGCGCCCAAGGTCGAACACGACGCGTTCCGTTCGAGTTTCATCGAAAGATTCAACGCGGCGGGTGAGAATCAGAAGGTCACTGGTTTGTAACGAGTTTGGTTCTCCGCGACACAGGTAAACCTCAGCATGATGACGGGCAATCGCGGGCAGGATGCGGGGCCGCACGGTACTCTAGAGCTGCCCTAATCTGATTCGATCTCGTTGCTCGTGGTCCGAACCTTGAGGTATGCGCATGAAGTTCTCTCGTCTCCCTGCATTCTCGGTGCTTGCTGTGGTTCTTTCGGTCATGTTCTCGGGCTCGTCTCACGGTGAGCCTCCCGTTGGAGAATCCGACCTTCGCACGGTCGCGGAAAAATCTGATTTTAAAGCGACGGCCAGGCACGCGGACGTCGTGGCACTGCTCGATGCGCTCGCCAAGTCCAGCTCGCTGGCGCGGCGGGTCGAGATGGGCAAGACTGTTGAGGGACGGTCGATCCCGATGCTGATCGTCGCGGACCCGCCGATCGCCACGGGCGATGAAGCGCGGGCCGCGACACGCGCTGGCAAGCTCGTGGTGCTCATGCTCGGCAACATCCACGCGGGCGAGGTGGACGGGAAAGAAGCGCTGCCGATGATCGCGCGAGCCGTGCTGGCTAACGCGAACGCTGAAGTAAAGAAGGATGGCAAGCCCACGTCGCACCCGCTGCTTAAGGATCTGGTCCTGGTCTTCGCGCCGATCTTCAACGCCGACGGCAACGAACGCTTCGCCAAGGACCATCGGCCCGGGCAGGACGGGCCTGATGAAGTGGGCATCCGCGAGAACGCCAGCGGGCTCGATCTCAACCGCGACTTTATCAAGCTCGAAGCGCCCGAGACGCGGGCTCTGATCAAGGCCCTGAACGAATGGGATCCGGCGCTCGTGATCGACACGCACATCACCGACGGTTCGTGGCACAGGTACCTCATCACGTATGAGGGACCCAAAGCGCCCGCGACCGACGCGGCGCTGTTGACGTTCGCACGCGACACGATGATGCCCGCGATCCGCGGCGAGGTCGAGAAGAAGTACGGGGTCAAGAGCTTTGTGTACGGCGATTTCAACGACGAGCACACCAAGTGGGAAACCTACCCCGCGCAGGCTCGCTATGGGACCACCTACGTCGGGCTTCGCAACCGGATCAGCGTGCTGGTCGAGAGCTACACGCACGCGCCGTATAAGGATCGCGTGCTCGGGACGCGCGACTTCGTGACCGCGTGTCTGGAATACGCGGCCTCGAACAAAGACGCGATCCGCAAGACGATCACACAGGCCGACGAGGCGGCGGTGAAAGCGGGGAACGAACCCACGCCCAACTCATTGATCGCGATCCGCAGCGCGGCCAAGGCGGCCCCGGCCAAGTCGCCGGTCGCGGGCGTGGTCGAAGAGATGAAGGACGGCAAAAGTCTGCCCACGAAAACTCCGAAGGATTACGAGTGCGAACTGTGGACGCACTTTGAAGCGACGAAGACCGTGACGAGGCCGTTCGCGTATCTGCTGCCCGCGGGACGAACCGATATCACCGACGTGCTGCAACGCCACGGCATCGAGGTCGAAGAGCTGCGCGAGGACATCGAACTCGACCTCGAGGCGTACACGATCGACAGTATGGCCAAGAGTCCGCAGGTGTTCCAGGGGCACGCCGTGGCGACCGTCAACGCGAGCGCCAGCCCGGTGAGCCGACGCATCGCGGCGGGGACTGTGATCGTGCGGACAGGGCAGCGGCTGGGCACGCTCGCGGCGTACTTGCTGGAGCCCGCGTGCGAGGACGGGCTGACAACCTGGAACTTTTTCGATAACGATCTCAGGATGGGCGGCGAGTTCCCGGTCATGCGGCTGCCCAAGCCCACGCCGATGACGACAGGCCGCGTGCGCACGCTGAGCGACGGGCCGATCGTGAAAAAGCCGATCACCTTCGCCGAGATGTACGAGAGCGATCGACCACCAAACTTCTCGGGGTCGCCAGTTGGCATCAGCGGCTGGCTTGACGACGGCGAGCACTTCCTTCAGAACAAGGACGGCAAGCTACGGAAAGTCAACGCGAGCACCGGCCGCAGCGAGGTTTTCTTTGACCCCGAACCGATGGCCAAGGCGCTCGGGGAACTGCCGACGATCGGCGCAGAAAAAGCACGCGGGCTAGCCGACGGCGCGGTGTGGGCGCTCAACAAGAGCCGCACGGCCGCGTTCTTCACCGTGGACAACGACCTGTACTACGCCAGGGCGGACGGGAGCAAGGCCTGCCGGCTGACAAGCACGCCGCAAGCCGAGGAACTGGCGAGCTTCAGCCCCGACGGCGAGTTCGTCGCGTTCGTGCGCACCAACAACCTCTTCGTGGTGGACGTCAAAACGCAGACCGAACGGCAGCTCACGACCAGCGGCGCAGCCAATATCCTCAACGGCAAGGCCGACTGGGTGTACTACGAGGAAGTCTTCAACCGAAATTGGCGCACGTATTGGTGGAGCCCGGACTCGCAGCACCTCGCGTTTTACGAGACCGACAACGCGCCGGTGCCGGTGTTCACGATCGTCAACGACCTGCCGGTGACGCAGGTTGTGGAATCGACGAAGTACCCGAGGCCCGGCGAGCCCAACCCGCGCGTGCGGCTCGGCATCGCCAGCATCGGCGGCAGCGTGTCGTTCGCCGACACCACCGGGTACCAGCCCGACAACTCGATCATCGCCAACGTGGGCTGGTGGCCCGACGGCTCGGCGGCCTGCTTCTATGTCACCGATCGCACGCAGACCTGGATGGACGTGTGCCGCGTGAGCGCACGCGGCGGGCCGATCACCAAGCTCTTCCGCGAAACCACCAAGGCCTGGGTTGAGATGCTGCCAGCACCGACGTTCCTCAAGGACGGCTCGTTCCTCTTCACCAGCGAACGCACGGGCTGGAAGCACCTCTATCACTACGCCGCGAACGGCACGCTGATCAGCCCGGTGACGTCGGGCGAGTGGGAGGCACGCGAGCTCAAATGCGTCGACGACAAGGAACAATGGGTCTATGTCAGCGGCACCAAGGACAGCCACATCGCGCCCAACCTCTACCGCGCCAAGATCGACGGCAGCGCCATCGAGCGTCTGACCAACGAGCCCGGCTCGCACAGCACGGATGTTTCGCCCAAGAGCGGGAGGTTCGTGGATAGCTGGTCGAGCCGAGTTTCACCGACGAAAATCGTGGTTCGCAACGCCGACGGGTCGGTGCTGCGCACGCTCGACACGAACCCGGTCTACTCGATCGAGAAGTACATGTTCGGACTCTCTGAGCAATTCCAGATCGCCATGCCCGACGGGTTCGTCGTCGAAGCATCGTGGGTCAAGCCCATCAACTTTGATCCGGCGAAGAAGTACCCGGTGTGGTTCACCACCTACGGCGGGCCTCAGGCCCCCACCATCCGCGACGCGTGGGGCGGCGGGAGCGCGTGGGACCAGGCCATGGCCGACGCCGGGTTCGTGATCTTCCACATGGACCCCAGGCCCGCGAGCGGTAAGGGCGCGGTCTCCGCGTGGACGACGTACAAACAGCTTGGCGTGCAGGAGATGAAGGACATCGTGGACTCGATCAAATGGCTGAAAAACCAGCCCGGGATCGACGGATCGCGCATCGGCATGTCGGGTTATAGCTTCGGCGGGTACCTCACCGCGTATTGCATGACGCACAGCGACGTCTTCGCCGCCGGGATCGCGGGCGGCTCGCCGACCGACTGGCGCGACTACGACTCCATCTACACCGAGCGGTTCATGGGCACGCCGCAGGACAACCCCGAGGGATACGACGTGACGTCGGTCAACAAGGCCGCCAAGGACTTGAAAGGGCGGCTGATGATCCTGCACGGGCTGATCGACGACAACGTACACATGTCCAACTCGTGGAAGCTCGTCAAGGCGCTGCAGGACGCGGGGAAGCAGTTCGAGCTCATGGTGTACCCCGGCAACCGGCACGGCGTGGGCGGGCGGCAGTATCAGCGGTTTCAGTACGATTTCATCGTCAGAACTCTCGGCACACCAACGCCCGCTCCAAGCGAGGAACTGCTGCGAAAAGTTCCCGTAGGTCCGTAGTCGGATGGACGAATGAAGATCGACGGTGTGCCGATCCGCCCTCATTTGACACGCACGAAAAAACCCCTGCCATCGCAGGGGTTTTTTATTCGCGCCGCGATAAAGATCTAATATCACTTCTTTTTCAGCGTGATCGTGACGCTCGTTGTCTCGCCGCTCTTCACCTCGGCCTCTGCACGCCCGCGCCCCACATCACGCTTGCCCGCGCCCACGCCGTGCTTGCCCGGACGAACCCTCTGGAAGACGAAATGACCTGTCGCATCCGTCTTACCGCGGGCAACAACATGCTTGCGGTGGTGCAACTCCACGTTCGCGCCCTCCACAGCCTTGCCCGCCGAATCTACCACGCTCACATCGATCTTGCCCGGATCGCCCGGTGCCGCCATCGCACGACCCGGCAGAGCCAGGAACAACGCGCCGACCAACACCATGACCAGCGAGAACAACGCCGAGCGACGGTTTGACATGAAAATCTCCTTCATTTCGTTAAACTGCATCGGTCGCGCCGAGCCCCACCGGGGTTCGTGGCACGAGCCGTCGCGAGCTTAACGCCGGACCCGAAGAGCAATTGCACGGGCGTGAAGATTTTCCGTTGATCGACTCCTCTCGCCAGCCTGCACTATGGCAGGGGCGTCGTCCACCCTGCGGCTTCCCGCAACGCCGCCGAGCCGTCGTACATCACCGCCGCGAAACGATCTCGCCTGGCACTCGTCCCATGGAACCGCCCAAGTCGCTTCGACACATGGTTAGCCTGCCGAAAATCTAGAACGCTCGAGCACTGCGTCGGCGGCGGCGCGTCCGGGGCCGAGATCGCCGCTGAATCCACGAACCCCACTGAATCGCTCGGGCGTGCGATCAGGTCGAACCGCACGTGGGCCGTCTTCGCCGCCGGATCGTCCTTGTTCGCGTCATACGTATCCGGATCCCCCGGCAGCCCCGCGTGACCCGTCGCGTTGATCGCGTACGTGCGGGTCATCCCGCGCCCGTAAAACGCCGCCACGCTCGGGCACACCAGCACGCCTCTCGTTCGATACAGATCTTTCGAGGCTTCCCCCGTCATCCCCGCCGAAGTCTGCACCACGATCGCCCAATTCGGAAGCGCCGTGTATGGATACCCCAGCGCCGGCCCGCGATTCTTGTTCTCGTCGGCGTACATCTGAGCGATCTGCTGGACGCTGCGCAGGTTGGAGAGGCACACGGCCGCCCGCCCGCTCTCGCGCGCGGCACCCAGCGAGGGCAGCAGGATGCCGATCAGCACGGCGATGACCGCGATGACCACCAGCAGTTCGATAAGCGTGAAAGCGCGAGGCACGAAGAAAGTGTATTGCCGACCGGTGCTGCAATCCGCAGTGTCCGTCGGTCAAATCTATCGGTCGGCCCGATCAACCACGTCTCATCAATCACGTCCGAGAGCGGGATACTCTCTAGCTCGTCAGCTCTCGCGTGTCGGCCCGTTCTCGCGCTTCAACGCTGTGCTTTCCCGGAGATTTCGATGAACCATCTTTCGTCTCGCCTGTTGCTCGTCTTGGGCTCGCTGGCCTCTGCCACGGTCGCGGCGGCGGAATCCACGCCCGCAGCCGCGCCCGCCGCCGCAGACGCCACGTCCTCACTGTCCGCCCCCAAGGGCATCACCGTCCGCGCCGGCTACGAGGTCACCGTCGCCGTCGAAAAACTCGACAACGCTCGCTTCATGGAGTTCGACGACAAGGGCACGCTCTATGTCTCGCGCCCCAACATTGGCGACGTCCTCACCTTCCGCGACACCAACAACGACGGCGTCTACGAGCCCCTCGGCACCTTCGCCTCCGGGCTCAAGCAGGTCCACGGGCTCTGCTTCTCCGACGGATGGATGTGGATGTCCCAGAGCTCCTCCATCCACAAGGCTCGTGACACCGACGGCGACGGCAAGGCCGACGAAACCATCACCGTCCTCAAGAACCTCCCTGGCGGAAACGGCCACTGGTGGCGCTCACTCCTCGTCACCAACGACACCATCTACACATCTGTCGGTGACAGCGGCAACATTAGCGACGAAACAAACACCGACCGCCAGAAGATCTGGCGCTTCGCCCTCGACGGCCAGCGCAAAACTCTCTTCGCCAGCGGCATCCGCAACACCGAAAAACTTCGCTTCCGACCCGGCACCACCGAACTCTGGGGCGTTGACCACGGCTCGGACAACTTCGGCGGCCCGCTGGGCGAGAAGCCGGGCAACCAGCCCGTCACCGACCTCAACCCGCCCTGCGAGTTCAACAAGTACGAGCAGGACAAGTTCTACGGGCACCCGTTCATCACCGGCAACCGCGTGCCACGCTACGAGTTCATGAAGCGGCCCGACCTCCTCGACCTGGCCGCCCGCACCGTCGCGCCCGAGTGGTCCTTCGGCGCGCACTGGGCCCCCAACGGCTTCTGCTTCGTCGACCCTGCGATCAACGACGCCAAAAAGCAGTTCCCCGCCGACCACAACGGCGACGCTTTCGTCGCCTTCCACGGCTCATGGAACCGCAGCGACCGGGCTGGCTACTGCATCGCCCGCGTCCTCTTCGACGACGGCCGTCCCTATGGGCTACTCAAAGTTGTCGACGGCCTGCCCGATCCCAAGGGAGACGCCGTGCGCCCTGTCGATTGCGTGATGGCCCCGGACGGCTCGGTTCTTTTCAGCTCCGACCAGCCCGGGCGCGTGTACCGCCTGCGATGGATCGGTACCGACGAGAAGAAGTAAGTTTCAAGCGGAGAAGGGCGCGTCAAAATCGTGGCACCGAAGTCCCGCCTCGGGACTTCGATGCCACGGAACATCAATGCTGCCAGCCGTCAGCAACCGGCCTCAAACGCATCGACAAAGGCGTCGAAGTCGTCGCCGTTAACAAAGCCATTGCGATCGAAGTCGGCGGCGCTGTCGCCCAGGGTGAAGGCGTCGACGAAAGCGTCAAAGTCGTCGCCGTTTACGAAGCCGTTGTGGTCGAAATCGGCGGGGCAGATGGGTGGTACGGCGAAGGTCGAGAAGGATGCGCCGGTGCCTCGTGTGAAGCCGGCCTGCGAGCTGGCGGCGCCGAATCCTGCGTTCTCAATCAGCACATGACCGATGGAACTGACGCCGATACCGTAGTTCTTATCCGGTGTGAGCAGCCCGGCAGGAATCTGGAACGCGGTCTCGCTTGGCGCGAGCACGGCCGTCCAGATCGAGCCCGGTACTCCATTCTCAACCACGGCGAGATAGGTGTAGCCGCCGGTGGTCCCGGCCGCCATCGTGAAGCCGTTGATAGTGCCGTTGAAGGGCATGGACGCGTCAAGATGCTGCATGCTGTCGAACGTGCCGCCAGTGAGGTACGGGATTTCGAGGCTGTAGAGGCCTTCGGCGAGGAACATGTCCGCAGACTCGGGGCCAGCGCCGCGATCAATGGTGAAGGTGTACGTGGTTCCCGGGAAGTCGAGAAGAGACGATGCTTGATCGGGGTAATACGCCGACGAGAAGTATGCGTAGGTATGGGTTGGGTCGGACGAGAGATCCAGGGCGTAGGAGACGATTGGCGGGACGCTGAACGAGACCGCCGCAGACAGCAACTCGTTCTCGACGCCCGTTCCCAGGAAGGCGAGTAAGGACCATGTCTCGGGGGTCGTCGGTTGTGAGTTTGAGGTCTGTGTATAGCTGACGAATCGGTCGATGCTGTAGATGTTGACATCGGCGACTGCGGGGGAGACCGCGGCGGCCAGCCCAAGGGCCGTCGCCGCAGCGACCACGAACGAGCTCCCACGCGCCCTGCGAGCTGGGCGCGACGACGGGCGATTCGACGAAAGCATGGTGTTCTCCTCTGGCAAGCCCGCCGTGACGCACGAGCAGTCTCGCTGGGTCCCACAAGGGGCGGAGCGGTCGAGACATGGCGGTGGGGAATTGAGTATACCAAACCCGAACCGGCCGCAAAAGATACTTCTGAAGATCGGGCGGATTGTTCTCACTGTGGTCAGGCCGGTAAAGCGGGTTGATTTGAGGTGCCACCACCTGCGGAGGCTTAGCGGAGGAGAACGTGGTGCGTTGTGCCGATTACCCCGGGCGGCATCGCGTCGCACAACCCTCGCCCCCCACGCACGACGCGCCCAAGCGGCGAGTCGTGGCACCCGGCCTTTCCCCTCAGCAACCAGCCTCAAACGCATCGACAAAGGC
>CAZIMT010000027.1:9983-26661 GCA_964540295.1 uncultured Phycisphaeraceae bacterium | reverse complement strand
GGGTCGGACTTTGTCGAGATGTTCGTGGGCGTGGGCGCGAGCCGCGTGCGCGATCTCTTCCGGCAGGCCAAGGAATCCGCGCCGTGCATTATTTTCCTGGACGAGATCGACGCGGTCGGTCGTCGTCGCGGCGGCGGGTTCACCACTGGCGGGCACGACGAGCGCGAGCAGACCTTGAACGCGATCCTGGTCGAGATGGACGGGTTCGTGGGGTCTGACGGCGTGATCGTGGTGGCCGCGACCAACCGGGCCGACGTGCTCGACCCTGCGCTGGTCCGCCCGGGCCGGTTCGATCGGCAGATCGTGGTGCCGTTGCCTGATGTGAAGGGCCGGGTCGAGATCCTGCGAGTTCACGCCAAGAAGGTGAAGCTCAGTCCGGACGTGGACCTGGAGCGTGTCGCGCGTGGGACGCCGATGTTTTCGGGCGCGGACCTGGCGGCGATCATCAACGAGGCGGCGATCGCGGCCACGATGTCCAACAAGGACTTTGTTGAGCAGGAAGACCTGGAAGAGGCACGCGACAAGGTGAAGTTCGGTCGGTCCAAGAAGAGCCGCGTGCGTGAGAAGGACGAGAACAAGCTGGTGGCGTTTCACGAGGCCGGGCACGCGGTGCTGCAGGCGCTGATGCCCGACGCCGACCCGCTGCACAAGGTGACGATCATCCCGCGCGGGAGCATGGGGGGCGCAACTTTTACGCTGCCCGAAAAGGACCGCATGGGCTACGGGCTCAAGTGGCTCAAGGCGACGATGCGCGTGCTTTGCGGCGGGCGGATCGCCGAAGCAAAGGCGATGGACGACGCGTCGTCGGGCGCGTCGATGGACATCTCGCAGGTCACACGGCTGGCGCGGACCATGATCGTGGAGTGGGGCATGAGCGAGAAGCTCGGGTTCGTGCGCTATTCCGGCGAGGACACGCGCGAGTCGTTCGTCGCGGAGAAAGATTACTCGGACACCACGGCGGACCTGATCGACTCGGAAGTCCGGCGGATGGTCGAAGAGGCTTACAGCGACGCCAAGCGGCTACTCGAGGCGAACTGGGAAAAGGTCGTGGCGGTGGCCGAGGCGTTGATCAAGTTTGAAACGTTGTCGTCAGACGACGTGAAGAAGCTGATGCGTGGCGAGTCGCTGACGAGGCCTAGTGTGAGCGAACTGCTGCGGGCCGAGGCGCGGCGAAAGTTGCCAGATGGCGCAGTGGTCGCGCCTCAGCGTGGAGAGCCGGACGCGCCGCCCGGCGTGCTGCCAACGCCCGCGTGATCCTGAGCCTCAAGAGCTCCACGCGAACTCCTAGGACGGACTCGTGGTTTGCCACAATCGTAAGAGGGAACGGCTCGTGGTTCTCGATGAGGTCGATTCGCGCGGTATTCTTGAATGCAGTAAGAGTCACACCTGCGCGTGAGACATCTTCGTGTTCGCCCTTACTTTGCCGCTCTCGCTTCGATAAGCCCGTTCTTCTTCAAGTGTTCCACCATCTCGGCGGGGACGGCGTTCATCTCGGGCGTTGCGAAGATGTTGCCGTGGTCCTTGCCGGGGACGATCTTGATGTAACCGTTGCGGCCTTCGGGGTACTGGAAGAAGCTGAGCTTCTCGACCTCGGGCTTGAGCAGGGCCACGGCCTCGTTGAGATAGAACGTGTCTTGGTCGCCGACGATGAGGCGCACGCGTTGGTGGAAGATGACGCCGATCTTGCCGGGCTCTTTGCGGAAGATTTCGGCGATGTCATAGTCGCGGTAAGTCTCCGCGACGGCCTTGTCGAGCATGCCGGTTCGCGCGTCGTACAGCGCCGCGACTTTCCCGTCTTTCTCGCGCGGGCCGAAGACCGCCTGCCAGGAGTCCCACTGCTGGCTCGAGGTGTTCTTCGGCCCTATGACCTCCTCGATGGTGTTCTCTTCGCGGATGGTCATGGTCTCGCGCCCGCCCTCGCGTGTGCTGGGGCGCTCGGCCGGGACGTGCTCGCCGAAGATTGTCTTGGTGTACATGTTGGGCTGGCCGTAGATGTCCACCACCTGGAAGCGGCGGAAATCGACGGGGTCGGGCGAGGTTGACCACGTTGCGCCAAAAGTTTCGGGGTACGTGATCGCGAGCCACAGCGTGGACCAACCGCCGGAAGAATGGCCCCGGAGCAGACGCGCGGCGGGCTTGGCGGCGAGGTTGTATTTCTTTTCGAGCGCCGGGATCAGCTCTTCGACCAGCGCCTTGCCGCACGGGCCGTTGTTGGCCGAGTCGGCGAAGAGCGTGTGGCCGTTTGATGACTCGGGATCGAGCGTGATCCAGAAGGCGCTGGCGTGGAGGACAGTCTTCGGAGAGTCGGCGAGGTTGTCCTTCCCGCGACCCATGCCCTGCGCAACACGGTACGCGCTAGTGTGGTTGCCGCCGAACCCGGGTACCTCGTACACCGCTGGATACGAACGGCCCGCGTCGCGATTGGTCGGGAGCACCACGGCGGCGCGGAGCATCACGTCATAGCCGCGGAAATCAGAGAGAAGCTTGGAGCGGACCTCGAAAACCTCGCAGCCCGCCGGCGGCGTTTGGGTCTCACCGGGCGTCACCTGGTCGAGCGTGATCTCGACGGGCTTGTCGAAGTTGCTGGTGACGGTGAAGGTCTGATTCTTCGAGAAAAGGTTGCCCTTCTCGCGTTTCCATTCGCTGTCGCGGCGAACGACGTCGAGCCGGGCCTGAACGTGGTAAGTGCCGGGCGCGAGCTTCGAGGGAACGTCGGGGAAGCTGGTGGCCGAGTCGTCTATGTTCACGAACACATTGGGGGCGAGGTCCTTGACGTCGGTGCCGAACATGGGTTGGTTCTTGCCCCAGAACGGGCCGTCGAGCGGGTCGGTGCCTGGCGCGACGCCCGTGCCGTCCTTGATGAGCATCAGGACGAGGCGTCCGGTGGCGGGTTCGGGGCGGGTGGCTGGATTGAACTTGATTCGGAAGGTGGTGCCAGCGGTGGCTTGGAGCCCTGAGAGGAGGGTGAGGGCGAGGCCGAGGAGAGGGCGGTGGTTCATGTTGGAAGGCTAGCGGATTTGGCGAAGAAGAGGTAGAGAGTGTAGAAACGGGTTGAAAACCTGTCCCACTAGGTTGGGTAGGGATGAGGTAGCAAGCCGAAGAAGCAGAAGCAGAAGAACAAGAAGAAGAAGAAAAAGAAGAAGAAGAAGAAGAAGAAGAAGAGAGGAAAGGAGAGAGGAGAGAGGAGAGAGAGGAAAAGAAGCGGAAGATGGAAAGATGGAAAGAGGAGAAGAGGGGAAAAGGGGAAAAGGGGAAAAGGGGAAAAGGAAGATTGTGTAATCGGCAGGCGAGGACTCTGCCCCGCGAGCGTGGGTAGGGTTGGAAAGATTAGTGGTCGTGCCCGCGGAACTCGGGGAGCGTGTGACCGGCTTCTTTCAGGGTTTTTTCGCGGCGGGCCAGTTCCATGTCGCTGTCCACCATCATCGCGGCCAGCTGCTCGACGGTGGTGCTGGGCGACCAGCCCAGGACGGTCTTGGCCTTGGTCGCGTCGCCCTGCAGGATCTCCACTTCGGCGGGTCGCAGGTAGCGCGGGTCGAAGGCGACATAATCGCGGTAGTCCATGCCCGCGTGTCGGAAGGCCAGCTCGCAGAAATCGCGCACCGCGATGCAGCGGCCAGTGGCGATCACGAAGTCGTCAGGCTTCTCCTGCTGAAGCATCAGCCACATGACCTTGATGTAGTCGCCCGCGAAGCCCCAGTCGCGCTTGGGGTCGAGGTTGCCAAGATACAGCTTGTCTTGCAGGCCCATTTTGATCCGCCCCACCGCGCGGGTGATCTTGCGGGTCACGAACGTTTCGCCGCGGCGTGGAGATTCGTGGTTGAACAGGATGCCGCACGAGGCGTGCAGGTTGTAGCTCTCGCGGTAGTTGATGGTGGCCCAGTGGGCGAGAACCTTGCCGCAGGCGTAGGGAGAGCGCGGGTAAAAGGGCGTGGTTTCCTTCTGCGGCACTTCGACGACCTTGCCGAACTGCTCCGAGCTGGAGGCTTGGTAATAGCGGACTTGCTGGCCGGATTCCTGCTGGAACTCGCGGACGGCTTCGAGGAGCCGCAGCGCGCCCATCCCGGCCGTATCGACGGTGTAAATCGGCATGTCGAAGCTGACCCGGACGTGGGACTGCGAGGCGAGGTTGTAGACCTCGTTAGGTCGCACGTCGCGCATGAGCTTGGCCAGCACGTTGGCGTCGGTCATGTCGCCGAAGTGGAGCTTGAGCTTGCCGTTCTTGCTCTGGGGAGTTTCGTAGATGTTGTCGATCCGGCGCGTGTTGAACGAGCTGGAGCGACGGACCACGCCGTGGACGGTGTAGCCCTTGGCGAGCAGGAACTCGGCCAGGTAAGAGCCGTCCTGCCCGGTGATGCCGGTGATGAGCGCACGCTTGGGGGTGGTCGTCATGGGAGGCAGTTTAGCGAGGTCGTGGCTCACGCGGAGCGAGCGACATCGTTTGAACGTGAGACAGGCCTTGATCGTGCTTCAGAGCCGCTCGGGTTACAGACTCGCGCGCCGTCGCGTGGGGCTCTTTGACCTCTTCCGACTATCATCAGGCGTGATTCCCATCTCTCAATCGGCGCGTGTGCTTCACGAATCCTGGCTGCTGCACGTCACGCAGATCCCCACGGCCGCGGGGCGCGAGTTCCGCGTGATCGATTGGATCAAGAACTGGGCTGCGGAACGCCCAATGGTCGAGCTGCGGGCAGACGCGGCGGGGAACCTGGACTTGCGCCTTGGCGGGCGGGCAATGTCTGAGCAGCGACCTGTTTATTTCACGGCTCATCTGGATCACCCCGCGTTCGTGGTCGAGCGGATCGTCGCGCCGAGCGTTCTCGACCTGACTTTCCGCGGCGGCGTGATGGACGAATATTTCAAGGACGCCGCGATCACCGTCTACGACCACCACGACCAGCCCCACGCGGCCCGGCTCACGGGCAAGGCTAACCCCGCCGACGAGGGCAGCACCGCGCCGAAACAGCCGCTCCAGCACTACCTGGCCGAGCTTGACGAACCCGAGAACAGCGTGGATGTTTCGATCGGAGATTCGATCCGGCCCGGCGACGTCGCGGTGTGGGCCTTGCCGCCAGCCGAGATCTTGGACGGGCTGATCCACACGCAGGCGTGCGACGACTTGGCGGCGGTTGCGGCGGCGCTGGCGGCGCTCGACGTGCTCATGCACCTGCCCGAGGCGGCCTCGCGCGACGTGCGATTGCTATTCACGCGAGCCGAGGAGGTCGGGTTCATCGGCGCGATCGCGGCCTGTCGCCCCGCCTCGCACGAGCGAACGATGCCGATGAATGCGCGAGTGATCGCGCTCGAGAACAGCCGGTCCTTCCCGGCAGATTCGCCGATCGGCGGCGGGCCGATTGTGCGCGTGGGTGATCGGCTGACCGTTTTTACCCCGAGCCTGACCGAAGCCGTGGCGCGGCGAGCCGAGCAGATCGCTGGCGGACCGGCGAGCGTGACGGCGTCGCAGAAAGCCTCTGAAGCACCGGCGTGGAAGTGGCAGCGGAAGCTGATGGCGGGCGGGGCGTGCGAGGCCTCGGTGTACTGTGCGGCCGGGTACGAGGCGACGTGCGTGTGTTTGGCTCTGGGGAATTATCACAACATGGCTGACCTGACGGCCGTGCAGGCGGGGACCAATACCTCGCGGGCGAAGATCGGACGAGAGTTCGTCTCAATCGCCGATTTTCATGGCATGGTGGACTTGTTGGTGGCGTGCGGACTGGAGATGCCGGAGGTCGGGTTCGGTCAGCCAGCGGCGATTCAGCCCAAGTTGGACAAACTTTGGAAGGATCTGGGGCATCTGGTGGTCGCGCGGTGAAATGGGTCGAGTTCGGTGTGCGGCATCGCCTCGAGCGCTCGGACCTTCGCGGAGCTTCAGGTCCGGCGTCCCCTGACGTGATAAACGCTGTACACTCCGGCCATGATCCACGCACGGACCGTTCATGCAAAGGCTGGTCGTTCAAAGTTGGTGACGATGCTCGCGGCCTTGGCGCTGCCCGCGCTCGCAACGTTTGTGCTGGGCGGGTGTTCGTCCTATCTTGCGCCCACACTCAAGGTCGCCGAGGCTCGTGTAACTGAGCGGACCGCTCAGGGCACGGTGCTGAGCTTCACGCTCGACGCGGAGAACCCCAACGCGGTGGAGCTGCCGCTGCGCGAGGTGCGGTACACGCTAGATCTTGACGGGCAGCGAGTCTTTGAAGGCTTTCGATCGCCCGAGGCCACGATCCGCCGGTTCGCGGTGCAACGAGTGACGCTGCCTGCGGTGGTGAGCGCTGGCGATGCTGCTCGACTGAAGCTGAACCTTGGCGCGGGCGGCTCGCCCGGTTCGATCCGATACCGACTGGCGGGCACGCTGACGTACCTCACGCCGGGCGAGATCGAGGAGATTCTGTTTGATAACGAGATCCGCAGGCCGACGGTGAGCTTCGAGGATTCGGGCGAGATCACGCTCGCTGCGACACTCGCGACGCCCGCGACACCGGCAACACCGGCAACACCGGTTACACCGGTAACACCGGTAACACCCGCGAGACCGGGCACGCCCGACGCACCATCCCCGACCTCGGCGCCCAAGTAGCCTCACCCCGAGAACTCTCGCCCCGAACTGACTCAGTGCTTTGTGATCGTTCGAACTCCGATCTTTCAACCCATCGAAAGCCGACGCATGGCACTCCAGCACCTGACCGACGAGCAGATCCGTACCTGGTCTCGCGAGGAGAAGGACCGCTGGTGGTTCACCAACATCTACCGCGGCAACATGCCGCAGTTGACCATCCGCGCCGCCATCACGGGCTTCATGCTCGGCGGCGTGCTCTCGGCGACCAATCTTTACGTCGGTGCGAAGACTGGCTGGACGCTGGGCGTCGGGCTCACCTCGGTCATCCTCGCGTTCGCGATGTTCAAAGGTCTCTCGCGGATCGGGCTGGGCAAGGACTTCACGATCCTCGAAAACAACGCGATGCAGTCGATCGCCACGAGCGCTGGCTACATGACCGCGCCGCTCACCGCCAGCTTGGCGGCGTACATGATGGCGATCAACGCCACCATCCCGTGGCACCAGATCATGCTCTGGAACATCGTGCTCTCGGTGATGGGCGTGCTCGTCGCTTTCCCGATGAAGCGGCGGTTCATCAACGACGAGCAGCAGCCCTTCCCCGAGGGCCGGGCGTGCGGCGTCGTGCTTGACACGCTGTACACCAGCGCCGCCGCGGTCGGGATCTACAAGGCCAAGATCCTCGCTGCGGCCGCCGGCATCGCGGGGCTCATCCAGCTTCTCACCGGCGAGGCGTACATGGAGCTGATCCAGAAGAAGCTCTTGGGGATGAAGAGCGCCTGGCATCTGCAGGAGAAGCTCGATCAGTACTACTACGACCTGGCCGCACGTTTTAACCTTTGGATCCCCAGCATCGCTGGCACCGACATACGCCAGCTCGGGCTGCGCGTTTCGCTCGATCTGTCGATGATCGGCGCGGGCGGGCTGATGGGGCCCAAGGTCACCAACAGCCTGTTGCTGGGCGCGCTGCTGAACTACGCGGTGGTCGCGCCGTGGATGATCAGCATCGGCGAGATCAAGCCGGCGCGGATCCTTGCGAGCGGCGTCGCGGAGTTCGGCTTCGGGCACATCCGCAACACTTGGTCGCTCTGGTGGGGCATCGCGATCATGGTCGTCGCGTCGATGGTCAGCCTGTTCGCCAAGCCCAAGGTCATCATCAGCGCGTTCACCGGCCTGTTCGGCAAGAAGAAAAACTCCGGGCCCGACCTCCTCAAGGACATCGAGCTCCCGCTCTGGGTCTCGTTCGTAGGCATCCCGATCACCACCGTGATCGCGGTGTGGATGGGGCACGAGTGGTTTGGGGTGCTCTGGTGGCACGGGCTGCTGGCGATCCCGCTCATCATCGTCCTGACCCTGATCGCCGCGAACGCCACGGCTCTCACCAGCACCACCCCGACGGGCTCGCTCTCCAAGATCACGCAGTTCACCTTCGGCGCACTCGACCGCACCAACCCCGCGACGAATCTGATGACCGCGGGCATGACGGCCGAGGTCGCCAGCAACGCGTCCAACCTGCTCATGGACATCAAGCCCGGTTACATGCTGGGCGCAAAGCCTCGTCAGCAAGCGATCGGGCACGCGATCGGGATCGTGTCGGGGGCGCTCGCGTCCACGCCGCTGTTTTTCCTGCTATTCCTGAGCGGCAACGGCGACACGACCGGCAAGACGATCCAGGAGCAGATGGTCACGGACAAGTTCCCGCTGCCCGGCGCGATGCAGTGGAAGGGCGTGTCGGACCTGATCGCCAAGGGTGCCGACGCGCTGTCGCACTCGGCCTTGATCGCGCTGGTCATCGCGGCGGTGGCGGGGCTGGGGCTGGAGATCGGCCGGCTGGTTTCCAAGGGCAAGTTCCCGGTGTCGGCCTTGGCGATCGGGCTGGGCGTCGTGCTGCCGCCCGATTCGACAATCATGATGTGGGTGGGCGCGATGCTCTTCTTGGTCATGGGCCGCAAGTACAAAGCGCCGGGCACCACCGGGAACATGCTGTGGGTGCAGACTCAAGAGCCGATCTGCGCGGGGCTGATCGCGGGCGCGGCCTTGATCGGCATCGGTGAGAAACTGGTGCGAGTGTTCGTGCTTGACTAAGGCAGATACTCGCTTGAGCGTGGCGACTACCGCAAAGAGCCCCTGCTCGCGTGCGTGAGATTATCCTTTGCGTTGCGGCGTCCGCGCGTGCGGTTCATTGCCGCGGCCCCGACAGCGCAACCAGTGGCGCCGAGTCGGCATGAAGCGCTGATCTACCAACAGGTATCAACCCGGGTCACTTCTGAATCCGGTCCAGCTTGATGGGCTTGGCGAACTTGTTGATCTCGTGGGTGCCGATCGAAAAGCTGACGATGGTGGTGTCCAGCGGCGGGCGGAAGATCAGGGTTAGCTTCTGGTCGCCTAGGCTCTTTGAAAGGGCCACACCGTCGTTGACCAGTTCCTGCATCGCGCGGATCGGCTCGCCCACGGTGTAGCGGACCTTGATCTTTTCACGGTCCTCGTACCAGTACCCGACGGCTTCGAACCGCTGACCGTCGTCGGCGACAAGGTACGGCGCTGCCGTGAATTCCGCGGCCTCGGCGGCCTTTCCGAGGATGCTGCTCTTGCCGTTGATGCTGACGTCGATCTGAACGATCACCGTGTCCTTGGTGCCCTCGAAGCGGTCGATCTTGAGCTCTTTGGGGATCGAGCGTGCGTCCAGCTCGCTCGGCGCGTACGTCGCTTTGCCTTCGGTCACATAGGGGATGCTGACCCCAAGCCCGCGCTGCGAGCCGTCTTGGATGACTCGGCCGTTAGGGATCCGGTTCTGCAGCTGAACGCTGTTATCTTCCTGATCGCGACCGGTCGCGACCGTTGACCCAGAACCCAGGCCGCCGCCGCGGTCCTCGGGGTCGACGGTTGTGCGGAGGAGCGTTCCGTCCTTGATGCCCGCATCGCGAGCCGCGGTCTCGAGGTATTCAACAGGCGGCTTGGTCCCGGCGGCAATCTCGTAACGCACGTTCTTGACGTAGAGGGCGAACGGGCGGAAGCCGTTGGGGACCACGAACTCCAAGGCCATCTTCGGGGCCGAGTCGCCGTTGACCGAGGCGATATCGAGGTCGCGGGTGTCGTAACGGAAGCGGGCGTAGTTGATCTTGGCGACCTGCGCGCGGGTGACCACGGCGATGGGGTGGGCGGTGATGTGCTCGGACTCGTCGGCGGACTCGCTGACGAGGCGGACCTGGGCCGCGCGAAGAACAACCTGCCCGTTCTTTTCCTTGGCACCCGAGGTGAACTCGATGACGTAGCCGTAGAGCTTGGACGTGGTCGGGAACGACGAGCCGTTGAGGTCGGTCACGGGCTGGGTCTTGGAGGTCCACGAGTCCGAGAGCAGCGCGGTCAGCGGCGTCTTGTCGGTGCCGACGGTGTACCACCCGTTCACCTTGAAGTCGGCGGGCAGGATCGAGTTTTTGCCGGAGCCGCCTCCCTGGTTCATGCGCAGTGTGGGCGGGACCTCGGCAAATGCCGGGTAGTACTTGGTCATGGGCGTGTCGGTCGAGAGCGCGGTCTCGGAGGCCATGCCGTAGAGCTTGGCGGTGATCTTGTCCACGGGCAGGATGAGGCTGCTGGTCCGCATGAGCGAGCTGTCGCCGCCGTGCTGCACGGGCTGGTAGCCCATGAAGTCGGCGTCGAGACGAAGGAAGCCGATGCTCATGACGGTGATACCCGCCGTGATGACACCGGCCAGCGCACCGCAGACCGCTCCGCCCGCGTAGTTGACCGGGGTTTTGACGCCGATGTTCTTGCCGCAGACCTTGTCGACGCCGACGCGGAGCAGGGCGACCGTGACGGCGAAGGGCGCGCCCAGCCCGATGGCCCAGGCCGAGCTGCCCACCGGGGCGAGGAACCCGGTCTTCGGGGCTTTCTCAAGGATGAGGTAGCCGAGAGGCTCAAACAACGCGAACGCGACCGCGCCACCGACGATCACGCAGAGCAGGTTGAGAAACGCGGAGAAGAACCCGCGGGTCATCCAGATGTACCCGAGGCCCAGGACGATCGCGATACTGATCAGGCTAAGAATCATGCGACGAAACTCCGGGAACAAGATCGAGAACACTGCGAAGCAAAGACCAAGAACAGATCGGGAAATGAATCACGGTCGAAACCGACGCGAGCCGTGAGCGAAGCTCGATTACGACTTGGCCGGAGGCTGGGCTGGAGGCTGGGCTGGAGATTGGACGGGAGGTTTGGCTGGAGGTTTGGCCTGCGGCTTGAGGGCGGCGGCGGGGGTCGCCGCCGCACCTGCGACGGGCGCGACGGGCTTGGGCCCGGCGGGAGGCGAGGCCGCGGTCACACGCATGATCTCTTCCACGCTCGTCGTCCCATCGACCGCCTTGCGCAACGCCGACATCTGGATCGTCGGGAGTTGCCGCTTGCGGAACTCGGCTCGCAGCCCGTTGAAGTTTCCGGCCTGGATCAGTTCACGCTCGGGCTGCCCGATCTTGAAGACCTCCCACACGCCCTCTTGTCCGACGTACCCGGTACCTTGGCAGATCGGGCAGGTTTCGGGGTCTTTCTTAATGATGACCTGGCCGCCCTTCTTAAAGAGCTGCTTAACCTTGTCGGCGGGGAGGCCCAGTTTCTTGAGGATGTCGGGTGTCGGTGCGTACGGCACACGGCAGTTGGTGCACAGCTTGCGGACCAGCCGGCACGCCACCACGCCGCGAAGGCACTTGGCCGCCGCCTCGAGCTCGCCGACGGTCTTGACCCAGTACTCCACCGCCGCGATCGAGTTGTCGGCCTTGACCGAGATGTACGTGCGGGTGCGCTCTTGGTCGGCCCGGGCGATTTCTTTCGCGGTGTTCTGGTCGATCAACTCCGCCATCGCCACCACGTCGGGGTCACGGCGCAGGATCGAGCGGACCAGCGTGCTGTACTCCGGGCCGTCGGACTGGGCGTCGTACTTGTTCTGGCGCACACCTTCGAGCGTGTCCTGGATTTCCGTCTCGACGGTCTGGACGTTGGTGGTGTATGCGTCGTGCATGCGCACGATCGAGTACATCGTGGTGGTCCGCCCGCCGTCGGCGGTCCCGCCCAGCAGCACCACCCCGTGCTCGTCCTTGGCGGTCAGCGCGACCAGCTCGGCCATCTGCGGCTCGAGCAGCCCGAGGTTCTCGGCCTTGCGCTTGACGGCCGTGTCAAAGTCAAAGAGCATCGTCAGCCGCATGCCGCCCTGAATCCCTTGAGAGGTGACGCGGACTTTGGTCTTCTTCTCGTTGCGTTCGACGGTGGCGTCGTCCATAAGCCGCTTGCGACGGTCGTTCACGTCGAGCTTGGCGGCGGTCTTCCAGAAATCGATCACCTTGATCGCGTTCGCGGCCGGCATCTGCTCGCCCGCCTGCTTGACGCCGTCGATGAGCATGACGGCCCCGTACCCGCCGTCCTTGTTGCCGGTGGGGAGCAGCTCAACCTGCGACGCACGGGCGTCGCGAGCGCGGATAAAGAGCTGTTCGGCCGCGACGCGAACCTCGAACTCCGGGGTCTCCGCCAACGGTGCCGAGAATAGGGCCTTGTCGGGCTGACGGATCGCGAGCTCGACCTTGCCCGCCTTCTTGGCGGCGGACTTGGCCTCGCGTCCGGCGGCGAGCTTGGAGAAGTCCAGCTTTAAACGCTTTTCTTCGGGGACGCGCTCGTCCTTGTTGGCTGAAATCACAAAGGCGCCGATGTCGGCACCCAGGATCACGATCACGGCGAGCAGCCCGAACACGAAGCCGAGGATGCCGGGCACGGGCATGAAGAACCCCAGCGCCGCGGCGAAGAGCCCGCACACCAGGTGCGCCAACCCCCAGCCCTCACGCGGCAGGAAGAACCGAGCCGCGTGCTTGTCGAGGATCTCCGACACGATCCAGCCCCAGGCCACGAACGGCATCAGGATGATGAGCGGCTTCCACCAACTGACCAGCATCACGCTATCGGCCAGCAACGCCGTGAGCGTGTGCGGGCCGACTTGCGGTGAGATGAATGGAGCGGCGACGATAGCTTGGACCGGCTCGAGCACGTGGTCACTCCGCCTGAGGCGCGACAGGAGACCGGGTCACAGAGACCCGGGGAGGGATGATCGTACCAAACTCGGCGCACATCTTCACGCGCCGAGGGAAGGAAAGTCGGGGAAGTTCGGGTCGGGAGACGAAAAAAAAGGAGCCGGAGCGGCACGCCCCGGCTTGCGGATTCCCCGGACTGGACCCCTGATCAACCAAGCTTTTTGAGCCGCATCGTCAGTTCGTCGGCGTTGGGTGTGCTCTCCATGGCCACCCGCATGTGGATGAACTCTTTCTCGACCAACTCGACGAGTGAATGATTGAAGTCGCGCATGTTCGACTGGGTCGCTTCGACGCTTTTGAGATATTCGCGCAGCTCGCCCTCGCGCGATTCGAGGATGTGCTTGCGGACGACGGTGTTGTTGACGAGGATTTCCAGGGCCGGGATGCGGTGGATGTGGGCGTGAAGAGTGGGCAGGAGTTTTTGGTAAACGAACGCCCGCATCTGGTACGCGAGGATCCGGCGGACCTGTTCGATTTCTTCCGACTCGAACAGGCCGTAGATACGGCTGAAAGTCTGGGTGGTGCTCGAGGCGTGGATGGTGCCATACACAAGGTGGCCGGTCTCAGCGGCGTGCAGGGCTGCCTCGAAGGTTTCCTTGTCGCGCATCTCGCCGACCAGCACGATGTCTGGGTTCTCACGCACCAAGGCGCGGAGGGCGATCTTGAAATCGAGGCAGTCGATGCCGATCTCGCGCTGGTTGATGGTCGCTTTTTTATCCTCGAAGATGTACTCGATGGGGTCTTCGATGGTCACGATGTGAACGGGCTTGCGCTCGTTCACGTAGTCGAGCATGGCCGCGATCGTGGTGGACTTGCCCGAGCCGGTCACGCCGCAGAGAAGCACGATGCCGTTGGGCTGCATGGCGATGTCGGCCATGATCTGCGGCAAGTACAGATCCTCGAACTTGCGGATGTTGCTGGAGATTCGGCGAGCGGCGACGGAGAGTCGCCCTCGGGCTTGGAAGAGGTTGACGCGAAAGCGTGTGGTTTTGTCGTAGTCGTAGGCGAAATCGACGGAGCCGAACTTGTGGAGGTCCTCGAACTGCTCGTCGCTCAGGACGGCCTTGGCGATGGTGATAAACTCTTCGGTGCTCACCGGCTCGGTGTCGAGCGGCTTCAGCGCGCCGCGGATGCGCAGCTTGGGCACCTGGTCGGACTTCATGATGAGGTCCGAGGCCTCGAACTTCATCGAGGCCTGCAGGAACTTGCCCCAGCGTGTCTCGTGCGGGTCGCCCTTGCGGCGGCCGGGGAGAGCCACGTGCCCGACGTGCGTCGCGTCGCCATGAACTTCTGCTTCAACACTCATCGGCTTGGAACCCTTCTCTGAACTGCGCTCCTCGATCTTCCCCACACCGCCCTTGGCGGGCCCGGCTTTCTCGACCCCGGCTTTCTCAGCCGGGGCCTTCCCATTCACGCCGTGGTGGTGAGGGGCGGACGCGGCGGCCGGAGCAGAACTCGGAATGATCGTTGGCGCTTCAGAGGACACAATACCCCCAACCCGCTGAGCGGGCGACAAAATTTCAACAAACCAGTGCCTGACAGGGCCATAGGGGCGCGAACCGCGCCTCCGGATGGCAACATTCTGATCCGCACGCCAGACGCTTTGGTTGCGGTTCGCGCCGATTCTCGCACGGAACATTGCCTTGGCGATCACGGCACGCGACGATCAGGTTGGTTCTTTCAAAATCTCGCCGTTCGGCCCCTTTGTTCCTCGCGGCCACGGAGGGGCTCTCGTGCCGACCGTCGAAGCGAATCTCAAATGATGGTCCGAATACAACTGGTCGGAACAGGGGCACGAGTAGAACGTCGGGCACGGCAGCACTCAGGGCGCTTGGGAATGGGCGGTCTACCCCAGAATCCGCGCCTTCCTGCCTGTCAAACACATCCTTGTACTCGGACCCGGGCGCGGTGTCTGGACCCAACGCCTTCGCTCGCTGTGTAAACGGATGACCTTGGTGGACCTGGTCCTCGAGTACATTGATGCTTGCAGAAAAAAGTTCGGTAGCTCGGGCGTCAACTACATCGCCAACGACGGGGGCACCCTCGCGGGTGTGGCCGACTCCTCGATTGACTTTGTTTTTTCGTGGAACTCGCTGGTGCATTGCGATCACGACGTCATGCAGTCCTATACCCGCGAGCTTGGGCGGGTGATGCGCCCCGGGGCCTTCGGGCTGATCCACCACTCCGACTTCCATTCGGTCGTCGATCCGACGACCGGGAAAGCACTGTTCGAGAACTTCCACTGGCGTGGAGCGGACATGTCGGCGTCCAAGTTTCGCGGAGACTGCGCCGCCAGCGGGCTGCACTGCGTGTATCAGGAACGCGTGCCGTGAGGGTACCCGGAGCCCACCGACGTGTACTCGCTGTTCACGAAACCGATCGGTGAGAAGGAGTCCGGGCCGACAGTTGTCGACGAGAATTGAGCGTTCTGGCAGCAGATCCAGACGCTCGCGCAGCTTCATGAGCGGTATCAGCGTGAACCACGCGACATCTCTTCCCCCAACTTCTCGAACGGCTCACGGAAGAATCAGCCGGTCGGGTAGGCACCCTTGATCGAGCCGCGCGCTCAGGCCAAAGCGGCCCGGCGTGATGGCGCAGTGTGGCGCGATGGCGAGGTCACGCGTGAACGACAACCCGTGTCACGCGCGAGGCTCTTTGGGGCGAAAAAAAGAGGCTCCCGGGTGGGAGCCTCAAAGAGATTCTTCATCTAAAAAAACGCTCAGTTAAATCGGCTCAGTTCAGCGCCGTCACGATCGGACGTTTGGTCGTCGCGACTTGGACCTGAGGGCTGGCGTTCGCGGCCGAGGCCGGGTCGGAACCGGGCTGACCCGCGACGGCTTGCTCTTCTTCCTGGCGGTTGCCGAGGAAGTTGGACTCCAGCTCGACCCGGATCTTTTCCATGGCCTTATTCTGGATCTGACGGACGCGTTCTTTCGTGACACCGATAATCTGGCCGACCTGCTCCAGGGTCATAGGCTTGTCCTGCTCGCCAGACTCGAGCCCGAAGCGGTGCTCGATCACCGTGCGCTCGACGTCGGTGAGGTCGGCCCGGTTGTCGAGAACGATCCGCTTCACTTCGTCGGCGGCGTCCTTTTCGAACGTGGACCGCTTGGTCTCGAGGAAGTTGGAGCGCTCGAGCTTAGGGTCGAAGTCGGTGGGGAAACGCTGGCGGTACTTGCTGAGCTTCATTCCCTGACGGCTGAAGGCCTTCAAGATCGCTCGACAGGCGTAGGTCGAGAACTTGTAGCCGCGGCCGGCGTCGAACTTATCGACCGCGCGAAGCAGGGCCATGTTTCCTTCACTCACAAGATCGGCGAAGTCCACCTCGCTCATGCGGGTGCGCTTGGCCATGGCCAGCACGAGCGCGAGGTTGGTCTCGGCGATCTGCTCGCGGACGCGCTCGGCCACGCGGTGCCAGCGGAGCATCTCCTCAGACTGAGGCGTGGTCGGTTTCTTGGATGCGGATTCCCAGATTTCCTGCTGGAGCTTCCAGACCCGGTAGCGAGCGTAGTTGAACTGGTGGAAGAGGATCTTCTCTTCGGCGCCTGTCAGGATGACCTGCTGAGCACTTTTGACGGTCCGGCTGCGCGACGCGGAGAGGTCGTCCATCACGGGGTGGTACCACGTGGTGTCGGGCTTGGCGACGTCGGCTGCTTCGACGTAGATCTGAGCCTCGGACTCGGACTCGTAGAAGGCCGGGCTATCGATAAAGTCCTGCTCGCCTGCGAGCAGCTGGTTGAGGAGTCGCTCGTCTTCAGAGCTGAGCCGCTTGCGGACCGCTGGCTTACCGGAGGTCTTGGCCCCGGCGGGAGTGTCGGTGGTCGAGGAGACCCCGACGCGGTGCCGGCGGCGGACCTGCTCGAGCGGGCTGAGGGTGCGCTTGGGTTCGATCTCGTTCATAACCACCATCCTTGAAATCCTCCGAGGGGTCGCTGCGGCGCCGGGCATGACCGGCTTGAAACCGTGAAGACTCACTCGCTCATTCGTTTGGAAACCAACTCAAGATTCTCTTGCCAAAGTTCTCTGAACACGATTCTCTGAAGATCAGGACATTGAAAAACTCAAACCT
>CAZIMT010000027.1:0-9883 GCA_964540295.1 uncultured Phycisphaeraceae bacterium | reverse complement strand
CTCAAACCTGAATCTCAAACCTGAATCTCAAAATCAGGCTGCCGGCCAGCCGTGAAAATGCCGCGAACAATACATCTCTTCGCCAGCATACCTGGCGCGTGATCCGTACTTCCGACCGGAAGAAAGCTCAAGAGAGGGTCTTCACCCCCGCCCCGAGAACACACAGACGATCAAACCCGCACTTCAACCCGATCTTCAACCCAGTCTTCAGTGGCCCCACGAAACCATTGCGGCGACGGAACTGGAACGCAACGGTCGGATTCCGAAAAAAAGATACTCCTTCTACACTCTTACCGGAATCTCGTCGTTTGATTCCAAACAAACACCTTCAAATAGCCGAACCTTCCGACCACAGAGAATTTGCGACCAAACCCACGAGAATTGACAGAGACCTTTGTTCTGTCTTTGGACGGGCTCTTCTCCACGTGAGCCGCTCTCTCTTCATACGTCTTCCCGGTCAATTTGTTTCGTAATCCACTGGTTGGATGAACGAAAGCGACTATCCGATTCACGATCGCGGCCAGCCACCAAGCTTCCAAAGCGCCGACAAGGCGGCCAAGGCCTTCGGGCCGAAGGTTGCGAGGAGCACGCCCTAAGTTTTCCAACACCCCACGAACCAATCCCGAGTAAAACCTGCGCTGAACGCCATCGAGAGGGCTCTCATCCGGGACTTTAACGAACTTCGGCGAACCCTTCCTAACGATCTCGGGCAGGGCCAGATTGCTGAGTGGTCAACTTACCAGAAAACGGTGCGCTTGCCAAGTCTTGATGACATTTCTTCCTAGATTAACTTGACTTTATGATTTGTTTGTATTTTGTTCTGTTATATAGCTCTTCATCCTAGGATCTTTCCCTGCTTTGGGGGTGTGGCGAAGTGTTCAAGTGCAAAGTTGTCCACAAGCTCGCTGTAAGGCGGTCTTGAGGGGTACCGTGAAGAGTCCGAGAGTACGCTCCGGGCCGGGCCGGTTGGGCTCGTTTTTTGATCAGACCTTTCATCCAGGAACAGGAGTTTTTTGTGCCGTACACACTTCCCGCGCTGCCTTACGCCTTTGACGCCCTTGAGCCGCATATTGATCGCCAGACCATGGAGATCCACCACGGCAAGCACCACAACGCCTATGTGACCAACGCCAACAAGGCCTTGGAGGGCACCAAGTGGGCGGACGTGCCGGCGGACGAGTTGATTCGCAAGCTGGGCGATGTGCCTGAGGACAAGCGCGGGCCGGTGCGGAATAACGCGGGCGGGCATGTGAACCACTCGCTCTTCTGGACGCTGATGGCCCCGGCGGGCAAGGGCGGCGGCGGGGCTCCGACGGGCGAACTGGGCGCGGCGATCGACGCGGCGTTCGGGACGATCGAAGCGTTTAAGGAAAAGTTCGCGGCCGGGGCGGCCGGACGGTTCGGTTCCGGCTGGGTGTGGCTGGTCGTCAACGCGGGCAAGCTGCAAATCTGCTCCACGGCCAACCAAGACAACCCGACCATGGGCAAGTCGCTGGTGGGCTGCGAGGGGACGCCGATCCTCGGGCTCGACGTGTGGGAGCACGCGTACTACCTGAAATATCAGAACCGTCGGCCTGATTATGCGGCGGCGTGGTGGAACGTGGTGAACTGGGCGAAGGTGGCGGAGCTGTACGCCAAAGCAAAGAAGTAAGACTTTCGATTGATGCTGTCGGCGCGTGAGGGTTCTTGACCGAGCGCGCCAGCATCGCGGAACCTACTCTCTTTGGTTCATTAGTGATTCATCCTTGAAGATGGAGCCTGCTGTGACTGCCGCCATTATGCCTCACCCGTCTATACCTCGACCGTGGTCGAACTCGCGTGCGCTGCGGAATGTTGTTCTGTCGGCTTTTCTTTTCTCGCCCATCGTGGTCGTGGCGTTAATGTTGTTGTTCGCGGTGAAGGTGCCGACGTCATTGGCACCGCTGGGGCGCGGGCCGAATGCCCAGTCACCGATGCACGGCCGGGCCGCGAGCACGACGACGCCTGCGGTCGCACCGTCGCAGCCCGCCAAGCTGGTGCAGCCCGAATCGTTGCCGCAGGGGTTCATTCTCATCGTCGAGGACCGAGCGAAATTGGCGGGGCAGGCCTCGCCGATTTATCTCGCGGGGTCGATGAACGGGTGGAACCCGGGCGACGCGAACTTTAAGCTGACGGCTCAGTCGGACATGCTGTGGCGGATCCAGTTGCCGCAGCCCAAGAATGGCGAGCCGATCGAGTTCAAGTTCACGCGCGGGTCGTGGAAGCTGGAAGAGTTGGTGGATGATCTCTCGTCGCCGGGGAATCGGACGCTGCCGAAGATTGACGTGTCGAAGTTGAAGGCCGGGGAGATCCCGACGATCGAGCTGTCGGTGGCCAAGTGGGGCGACCAGAAGACGGACTATGTGCCTGACGCGGGGAACCCGGCGTACGCGCCGATCAACGCAACGGGGAACTTGAAGCGGTTGCAGATGGTTGGCGGGTCGGGCGGGGCGGAGGGGCGGACGCGAGATTGTTTGGTGTGGCTGCCGCCGGGGTACGACGACGCGGCCAACGCCAAGAAGACTTACCCGGTGCTCTATCTGTTCGACGCCCAGAACTTGTTCTCAAAGGCGGCTAGTGCGCCCGACGAGTGGAGCGTGGACGAGACGGCTACGGAGCTGATCTCGAAGAAGAAGGTGGAGCCGTTCATCGTAGTTGGTTTGCCGCATGGGTCTGGAGCGCGGATGAGCGAATACTTGCCGGTGGCGGCGATCCCGGGCGTGACGCCGGCTGGGGCGGAATTCGTTTCGATGCTGATGACGCAGGTGATGCCGCGAGTCGAGCGCGGGTTCCGCGTAAAGACGGGGCCCGAGAGCACGGCCATCGGTGGGAGTTCGCTGGGCGCGGCGATGGCGCTGTACGCCGCCACGAGCCACCCAGAGGTTTTCGGATCGGTGCTGGCGGAGAGCTTGCCGTTTGATGCGGCGACGCAACCGTCGTGGGAGTCGTACTTGAGCGGCGTGAAGGTCTGGCCGGGGCGGTTGTATCTGGGGATGGGCGGGCAGGAGACCGGGCCCGAGCCAGCGAAGGCGGAGCGGAACAAGGCGTATGTCGCGGCGGTGCGGGCGCTCGATGCGCGGATTGCGAAAGATTCGCCGAGGACTGTGAGGTTGGTGGTGGTGGATGAGGCGGCCGAGCACAACGAGGGTGCGTGGGGGAAGAGATTGCCTGGGGCGTTGGGGTTTTTGTATGAGAGGAAGTAGGCTGCGGCTGTGATGCTCTAGAACTGGTGCGGCTCAGAGCCTGCTGAAAAAGCTGCGAAGTCAGATAGCCACGTCGATGGGTCGTTGACGAACGACTGCGTGCTCGCTGACAGAATCGAAGCGGAACTTGCTTGCTTCGAGATATGAGGCGTCCTGCTCAAACGCAAGGTGGCGTCGCTCTAGCGCCTCGGCCACCATGCCGGTGGTGTTGGAGCCAGCGAACGGGTCGAGGACGATGTCGTCAACATCGGTCAGGAACTTGATGAAGAACTCGGGGAGGATGGCCGGAAACCGTGCCGGATGGATCTTGATCCCGGCTGCTTTGCACCGGAGCGTATAGGGATCGTTGGCGGAGTTATTTCCGAAGCGGAGTAGATCGCTGGGGATTCCTTCCTCGATCACGTTTGGGGGGATTGACCCGCCGTGGGATGTGTCGGCGAATCCTTCGTTGATCATGTGACCGCCGGGCCGCTTGGTCTTTGTGACACCTTTAAGATTCAAACGGATCATGTCGGGGCTGTAGGGCCGCAACACGTTCCTGTTGTTCGCCTTTGGGTGCGGCGTTTTGCTGAACCACCAGACGAACTCAACAGAATCTTTCACGCGCACTCGTCGCACGGTTACCCACTCGGCGGGGACTGGCATCTTCGCTGGGTTGTACCAGAAGAACTCCTGCGCGAGATTCAGACCGACTTCTTCGACGAGCGCGATCAGAAGTTTGTAGGTGTAGATGGAACGAGTTGGCTGACCGGGTGTCCACGCGCCGCCGACGTTGAGCACAAAGCTCCCGTCGTCGGTCAGGATGCGCCTGATCTCTTTCGCGAACGGGATGAGCCACTTGACATACTCGTTCTGCTCCGCGTTCCCGTATTCTTTTTTGAAGTGGAGCGCATAGGGCGGGGACGTGACCACGAGGTTCACTGAATTGTTCGGCATTCCCTGCATGAGGTCGAGAGAATCGCCGCAGACTGCGGCCCCGTAGTCGGTCGTGTACAGCGCGAGATGCTTGACCAATTGCGCGACGGGTCGAACCGTCGGTTTTTTGAAGAGGTGGCCGCTGCTGCTCATGACAGGTATGGTACCACCTTGGCAGGCGACCCTACGAGTGATGCGAAGCGGATTCTTGACTCCACGTCCGATGACGTTCGGCGTGCGGTGCTGTCATGGCTGCGGACGCGGCATCCGATTCACCCGCTCGAAGCCGAGTGGCGTGTGCCGGCCGAGGTCATTCTTGAGGCCATCTCAAGGTCGCCCGACCTTTCGAAGCGCGGGGTGCGCGGGCTGATCGCCGAGGCCTACTTTGATCAAATGATCTCTGCTGGCATCCCTGGCTGGCTGAAAGACACGCCGGTCGGGAACCACTCGTTTGATTGCCAGTTACGGCGTGCGAGCCAGACGGTTCGTATTCAGGTCAAATCCCAGCGGCGAAAGAGCGGAAAGCCCATGACGGCGCGGGAAGCTCTTCGGTTCCTTTCAGACACGAAGCTTGTTGTCGAGACACAGAAGACTCGTGCGGGCGAGAACAACGACGGCGCGGATACTCGCCCCTATCGATTCACAGAGTTTGACATTCTCGCGGTGAGCATGGAGGCCTCGACCGGCGACTGGACCCAGTTCCGATACACCGTGGCGCGTTGGTTGATACCCCGAGAGGGTGATTCCAAAGTCATGCTCAAATTCCAGCCGGTTTCCCTTGTACCTGATATCGACTGGACAGATAGATTATTGGTCGCCATTGATTGGTTCTTGAGTGGCGAAACAAAGACGATTAAGCCGTAAGGGTCAGAACCAATTCTACAGAGCGGTAAATTGCGGCTATTCCTCATCCGCCCGCAGCTTCGCCACCACCGTGAAATCTTCAAGCGTTGTCGTGTCCTGGGTGATCTTCTCGACCCCCGCGGCCACGTCTCGCAGCAGGCGTCGCATGATTTTGCCGGAGCGGGTTTTCGGCAGTCCTTCGGCGAAGCGGATTTGGTCGGGTTTGGCGAGGGCCCCCACTTCTTTGGCGACGTGGGCGGTGAGTTCGGCGCGAAGAGCTTGGTCGGGCTGTCGGCCTTGGTTGTCCACGAACCATTTGCTCTTGAGCGTGACGAAGGCGCAGATGGCGCTGCCTTTGATCTCGTGCGGCACGCCGACCACGGCGGCCTCGGCGACGGCGGGGTGACTGACGAGGGCGCTCTCGACTTCCATGGTGCCGAGCAGGTGGCCGGAGACTTTGATGACGTCGTCGATTCGGCCTTGGATCCAGAAGTAGCCGTCGGCGTCGCGGCGGGCGCCGTCGGCGGAGAAATAGTAAGGCACGGAAAAAGAAGATGAAGAAGGAGGAGGAGAGGCAGGTTGAAAACCTGCGCCACTAGAAGGGGTAGGAGAAGCAGCAGCAGAAACAACAGAAGCGGCAGAAGCGGCAGAAGAAGAAGAAGAAGAAGAAGTAGAGGAAGCAGCAGAAGAAGTGGAAGAGGAAGCAGGGCCTTTGATTCGGCCCCAGTAGTTGCTGACGAATCGTTCGCGGTTGCCGTAGACGCCTCGGAGCATGCCGGGCCAGGGTTTGCGGATGACGAAGAGCCCGCCGCTGTTGGGCGGGAGTTCCTGCCCTTGCTCGTTGACAACGGCGGCGTCGATGCCGAGCATGGGAACGGTGCAGGACCCCGGCTTGGTGGGGATCGCGCCGGGGAGGGGCGTGCCGACGTGCCCGCCGGTTTCGGTCTGCCAGTAGGTGTCGACGATCGGGCAGCGTTTCTTGCCGATGACCTCGTGGTACCAGATCCAGGCTTCGGGGTTGATGGGCTCGCCGACGCTGCCGAGAAGTTGCAGGCTGGACAGGTCGTGCTTATCGGGGAGCTCGTTGCCCCACTTCATGAAGGTGCGGATGGCGGTGGGCGCGGTGTAGAAGTGCGTGACCTTGTGGCGTGCGATGATGTCCCAGAAGCGGTCGCCCGCGCCGCCCTCGAGGGTGGGGAAGTTTGGTGCGCCCTCGTACATCAGCGTGGGGATGCGGTTCATGAGCGGGGCGTAGAGCACGTAGCTGTGGCCGGTGATCCAGCCGATGTCTGCTGAGCACCAGAAGAGTTGGCCGCTGTCGGGGATGAGATTGAATGTAAGGCGTGCGGTCATCTGGACGAAGGCGAGGTAGCCAGCGGTGGTGTGGACGATGCCCTTGGGTTTGCCGGTGCTGCCGGAGGTGTAGAGGAGGAAGAGCATGTCCTCGCTGTCCATGTTGGCGCAGGGGTGCGCGTCGGAGGCGGCGGGGACGAGGTCGTGCCACCAGTGCAGCGTGGTGGGGCTGTCTTTGCCAGCGATCTCGTCTTCGTCGGCAACCTGGTGGTGCGAGCCGGTTTTGAAGCGATGACTGGGGAGGTCGTGGGCCGTGCGCTTGAGGCAGAGGACGTGGTTGATGATGTGCCCGTGGTTGGCGAGGTGGTCTACGGCGTCCAGGACGTTTTTCAGGAGCGGGACGACCTCGCCGCGGCGAAACCCGCCGTCGGCGGTGATGATGACGCGGCTGTTGGCGTCGTCGGCGCGTTCGCTGATGGCCGTAGGCGCGAAGCCGCCGAAGATTACGCTGTGAGCCGCGCCGATGCGGGCGCAGGCGAGCATGGCGATGGCGAGCTCGGGGACCATGGGCATGTAGATGGTGACCACGTCGCCGCGTTTGACGCCGAGGGAAAGTAGGACGCTGGCGAGCTTGCTGGTCTCGACCTGCAGCTGGCGGTAGGTGATGCGGCGGATTTCGGGCTGGTGCGAGTGCTTTGTACCGGGGGCGATGTGGCTGGCGTGCGGCGCTAGCGGCTCGCCCTCCCAGACGATCGCGCACTCTTCGCCGTGGCCGGATTGGACGTGGCGGTCGACGCAGTTGTAGCAGGCGTTGAGCTGCCCGCCGACGAACCATTTGGCGTCCGGGGGCTGCCAGTCGAGGACTTTGTCGAACGGCTTGAACCACGCGAGGTTGGCGGCCTCGGCGGACCAGAAGGCGGTCGGGTCGTCGATAGATTTCTTATGGAGGGCTTTGTACTCGGCCATCGACGCGACATTCCACTTGGGAAAGCCGAGAGACGAGGCGGTCGGCGGCGCGAAGACGCGAGTTTCCTGGAGGGTGGATTCGATGCCGCCCGAGGAACCGGCAAGGTTGGAGGCGGGCAGATTGGTCGGGGTGGTGTGAGACATGCTGAGCTCCGATGCGGGTTGAGAGGACAGCATATCAGACGAGATTTCGAGCGGGGATTCTTACGGGGCGGTACTGAGAGGCTGTTTCAGAACCAAGGAGTAGCAGGCGTAGAGGCAAGTTGAAAACCCATCCCACTAGAACTTTGAGGGTTCTGAAACAGACTTTTAACTGGCTCGATTGGCTCTTCGCAGCATCCACACCACGGGTCTGATCGGGCCGGTGAGTGTTGCGGCGGCGGCGCGATGATGATCGAGGCAGGTCTGTGCGACCTTGCCCATTGTTGTTTGGCGGGCCCTGATGGCGCGAACGCGGCGAGACAGGGCTTGGGTCACGGCCGCGGCGCTGGCGCGGACTTGGGCGGGGGTGAAGATGTGCTCGCGCAGGATCTCGAAGCTGGCGCGGCGAAACTCGTGGCGCACGTCTCGGATCGACGGGAGACCGTGAGGCTCGAGGTTCTCGATGCGCGACACGTCCACCGCGTCATCGAGCACGCAGAGGCCGGCGGGCTTGACGAGGCGGCGAAGCAGTGGCAGGGCGTCGGTGGTTGACGCGATATTGAGCATCACCACGGCGTCGTAGCGGCGGCCGCGTGGGGATTGCTCGGCCCAGAGATCGCCGACGACGAACTCGCAGCGCGGAGCCTGTCGCGGGCTTCGATTCAGATCTTTGGCCTGTCGCGTCGCGTGGGCGATGAAGGGAAGAAAGGCGTCGATCCCTCGGACGTGAGCCCGGCAGCGGCGTGCGATCGAGAGCGCAACCGAACCCTTGCCACAGCCTAGGTCGAGCACGCGCGAGCCGGGGCCGATGCCAGATTCGATGAGCCAGTTGGTGATCCGGCGAGGGGTTGCGCCAAGCGAGTCTTGATCGGCGAAGAGTTCTTCGAGGATCGGGAGGGCGGCTTTGGGCACGCCCATGGATGTCGCGACCTGGGCGAGCAGGAAGGGTGAGGGCTGAAGCGTTGAAGCTCTGATGGACAGTTCGGGCATTTGAGACTTTGGATTCTGGCGGGTGAGTCGGGGCGAGATTCGTACGATGATCGCTGCCTCACCGCTTCCTTGACAGCCACTGGTCGATCGAACAGGGGATCAAATAGGGGATCAAACAGGGAGATCAAAAGAACCCGGACCTTTGCCGAGCCTCAGGCTCGGCGTTACGGTGCGTTTGACGAATGCGGTTTCGAGATTTTCTCGGAGCGATCTGCCAATTCGGCAGCGCGACGGGCAGTTCTGCGACAGGTTACACGCTGCTGACCCTTCGAGGCTGCCGTAACCGAAGCGTACACTTTCCGTTCACTGGCACCGCTCTTGCTTTACTGACCACAGGAGGCATTTACTCATGTCAAAGATCATCGGCATCGACCTTGGTACCACGAACTCCTGCGTCGCCATTATGGAAGGCGGGCAGCCCAAGGTTCTCATCAATAGTTCGGGCAATCGGATCACGCCGTCTGTCGTCGGGTTCACCGACAAGGGCGAGAGGCTGGTCGGTCAGCCAGCCAAGCACCAGCAGGTCACCAACCCCAAGAACACGGTTTATTCGATCAAGCGTTTCATGGGCCGGCGGCACAGCGAGGTCGGGTCGGAAGAGAAGCTGGTGCCGTACGCCGTCGAGGGCGGGGCCGACGAGTTCGTCACGGTGAAAGTCCGCGACGAAAAGTTCACGCCGCAGCAGGTGTCGGCGTTCATCTTGCAGGATCTGAAGAAGACGGCCGAGGACTACCTGGGCGAGAAGGTCGATCGCGCGGTGATCACCGTGCCAGCGTACTTTAACGACGCGCAGCGTCAGGCCACCAAGGACGCGGGCGAGATCGCGGGGCTCAAGGTCGAGCGCATCATCAACGAGCCGACGGCGGCCGCGCTCGCGTACGGGCTTGATAAGAAGAAGAACGAGAAGATCGCGGTGTTCGATCTCGGCGGCGGCACGTTTGATATTTCGATCCTCGACGTCGGCGACGGCGTGTTCGAAGTGCTGTCCACTAATGGCGACACGCACCTGGGCGGCGACGACTGGGACCAGCGGCTGATTGAGTTCTTGGCCGAGGAGTTTCGTAAGAAGGAGGGCATCGACCTGAAGAAGGACCCGATGGCCTTGCAGCGGCTGAAAGAGGCCGCGGAGAAGGCGAAGATCGAGCTTTCGACGATGCAGGAGACGACGGTAAACCTGCCGTTCATCACGGCCGACCAGAACGGCCCGAAGCACTTGCAGATCTCGCTGACGCGTTCGAAGTTCGAGAGCCTGTGCGAGGATTTGTTCAAGCGGCTGCGCGGGCCTTGCGAGCAGGCGATCAAGGACGCGAAGGTTGATATCAGCAAGATCGATGAGGTGGTGCTGGTCGGCGGCTCGACGCGTATGCCCAAGGCTCAGCAGATCGCCAAGGAACTGTTCGGGCGCGAGCCCAACAAGAGCGTGAACCCGGACGAAGTCGTCGCGGTCGGCGCGGCCATCCAGGGCGGTGTGCTCAAGGGCGAGGTCAAGGACGTGCTGCTGTTGGACGTGACGC
>CAZIMT010000026.1:0-26695 GCA_964540295.1 uncultured Phycisphaeraceae bacterium | reverse complement strand
TCGCCACGGCCAGGTCGGGCCGTCCGTCGGCGTTGAAGTCGCCCACCGCGACGGACCGCGGGTTGAAGCCTGTGGCGTAGTTGGCCGGGGCGTTGAAGGAGAGCAAGCACTGGGCGTGAGCCGCGGGCGAAAGCCACAGGGTTGCGAGCATGAGGACGACGGCAAGCAAGGAACGGTTCATGGTTCTCTCCCGAGGGCTTTCGCCCGGTGATCGGCGCACCGTCACCCGCGCGGGCAACGATGCGCAAGCGTGTAGCATAACTTACCCTCTATTTGTCAACAAGAGGAATCGGCGAGGTTGGGCGGAATCGGTCCTGCCGCGCTGTTGGCGATCGAGCGCGTGGAGCGAGTGATTGATGAGGATCCGCTGGCGTTTCCGGATGGCGGGAAGTGCATCATTCAGAGGATAATGAGGGAGGAGCCGGAGGTTCGGTCGGAAGTTGGAGAGAATCGTAGAGACAGGTTGAAAACCTGTTCCACGAGAGACAGGTTGAAAACCTGTCCCACAAGATTATGTAGAGGTTGGAGAAGAGGCGCTACAGCAGCGGGCTCAGGAGTTGGGCGGCGTTGTCGATGAATCTCCGGTAGGGCGGGCGTTTGCGCCAGTGGTGGAGGTCGATCTGCTGAGAGTCGGCGAGGTAGCCCTGCTGCATGAATCGAAGGACGCTGGCGAAATCGTCGTCGTAGATGAAGAGCGTGGCCTCGAAGTTGAGCCAGAAACTGCGCATGTCGAAGTTGACAGAGCTCACGAAGGCGAGCTTGCGGTCGATGGTGGCGGTCTTGGCGTGGAGCAGGCCGTCGGTGTGCTCGAAGATTTTTACGCCAGCTTCGAGCAGGTCTTCGTAGTGGGCTCGGCTGGCGGCGGCGACGACCTTGGCGTCGAGGTGGTCGGGGACGACGATGGTGACGTCCACTCCTCGAACGGCGGCGCTGACGAGGGCGTTCTTGGTCGCCTCATCAGGCACGAAGTACGGGGTGGTCAGGATGATCTCTTCGTTGGCGGCGAAGATCATGAGCAGCAGGGCCTGGTGGATCGCGTCGGGCTGTGGACCGGGGCCGGAGGGGATAACGTGGACGATGCTGCCGTGGACGGCGTTGCGATTGGCGGCGTCGATGGTGGGAGTTACATCCTGCACGCGCGGAAAGAACTCGGCGAGCTTCTGTTGCATCTTGTCTAGATTTTCTTCGAAGTTTATGGACCAGTCGGCGAGGAAGATGATTTGGAGTGCCTGCGCGGCCGGGCCTTGGACGCGGACGGTGGCGTCGATCCACGGTCCGATTTTTTTGTGGCGTCGGTTGCGGAACGTTTCGTCGGTGAGGTTCTGGCTGCCGCAGTACGCGATGGTGCCGTCGATAATGGCGATCTTGCGGTGGTTGCGGAGATCGAGGCGCGCGAAAAGGAAGCGCACGGGGTTGACGGGGAGCGCCGCGGCCACCTGCACGCCCGCGTTGCGGAGCTGGTCGGGGAGTTCGCTGTTGAGAAACGGACGGCTTCCCACGGCGTCGACGAGGACGCGGCACTCGACGCCGCGCCGGGCGGCTCGCATGAGCGCTTCAGCGACGGCGAGCCCGCGGCTGGCGGGCATCCAGATGTAGTAAAGCAGGTGGCAGTGGTGGGTGGCGGCGTCGATGTCGGCGATGAGTCGGTCGAGGACTTCGGGGGCGTTCCCCATGAGGTCGAGCCGGTTGCCGCCGAGGGGGGGCAGGCCGCCTACGGCGGTGCAGAGACGCGACATGTGGTTGAAGGTCCTGTCGTGCTCGTCCCAGCCCTGCACTCTGCCTTGGAGATACGGGATTGTTCGTTGCTCGACGGCGGCGGTGAGCTGGGCGATGGTTTTGGCACGGTGCTGCCCGAGGCGGCTCTCGCCGATCAGGAAGTACACGAAAAGGCCGACGAAAGGGATCGGCACGAGAAGCAGCGTGAGGATCCACGACAGGGACATTGGCACGGGGCAGCGGCGGAGCACGACGCGTGCGACGAGGAGAAGACGGAGCGTCCAATCGATCACAACGATCCAGAGGCCGAGGGAACCGAGATGATCGATCAGTGTCATGGCGTGGCGTGGGCATGAGCGCGCGGAGCGACCACAGGCACTAGACGACGGCGACGCTGCCGCGGGCTTGGGCGAGGTCCGCGAGGGCGGCGGCGAGGTCTGTGACCTGGAAGGGTTTGCGGAGCACGCGGGTGAGCGGGTCGCTGGTGGTGAACGAGTCGGGCTGGCTGGTGATGAAAAGAAGTTCGAGGTGAGGCATCTGGCTCCGGATCGCGCCAGCGAGATCGCCGACCTCGTGCGTGCAACTGTCCAGATCCAGCACGAGAAGCGAGAGGGTGTCCCTGCGTTCCCGGCTGAAACCCAGCGCGGCCTGACCTGTTTCGGCCTGAAGCACCGAGAAGCCCGAAGTTGCGAGCATCGACGCGACCACGCTGCGGACCAGCGAGTGCGCGCACGCCACCATCGCGGTGCGGCCCGAGCCAACGCGCGAGATCGACGGGGCGGGGGCGTCGGTGCGTCGGCACGATGGCTCGATGGCGGGCAAGAGGATCGTGAACGCGGTTCCCTTGCCAAGTTCGGAGTCGGCTTTAATCTGCCCGCCGTGCTCCTTGAGGATGCTGTGCGTGATCGAGAGCCCCAGCCCGGTGCCCTGCCCGCGCGGCTTGGTCGTGAAATATGGCTCGAAGATGCGGTCCTTGATCTCGGGCGACATGCCAAGCCCGGTGTCGCGGACGACCAGGCGGACGACCCCGGCCCGGCTCGACGCCACGATGTCCGGGTCGAACGGCAGCGTGTCGATGGTGACCGTGAGCGTCCCGCCCTTGGGCATCGCGTCGGCGGCGTTGATGGCGAGGTTCATCACGGCCTGCTGGATCTGGGTGGCGTCGGCGTTGACCCAGGGCTCGGACGTGCCGGTGCGGACTTCCAGAATAATGTTCGCGGGGAGCGTGCGGCGGAAGAGCCGCGCCGCCTGCTCGACGATGGTGGTGAGCTGCACCGGCTGCTTGAGCGTGGGGGATTTGTGCGTGAAGGTGAGCAGGGCGTTGGTGATGCCGCCCGCCTGCTGCGAGGCCTCGGCGATCTGCGCGAGAGATTCCTGGACCGGGTGGTCGCGCGGGATGGCTGCCTGAGCGAGGCTGATGTGCCCGTTGATCGCCATCAGGAGGTTTCGGAAATCGTGCGCCAGCCCGCCCGCCAGCTGGCCGATGGCGTCCATCTTCTGCGAGTGGCGGAGCTGGTCTTCGAGCCGTTTTCGTTCGGTGATGTCGGCGATGAAGCCGATCATGAGGTCCGTCCCGCCGCGGCTGTCGCGGCGAAAGTAGCCGTTGTCCTCGACGGAGAGGTTGTGACCAAGACGGTGGCGGACGCGGTACTCGAGATGGAACGACGTGTGAAATTCGAGCGAGCGATCAAGTTCGGCGAGATACTCCTTACGATCGTCGGGGTGAACGAGGGAAAGCCAGTCCGTGTGGGTGGCGAGCTCCTCAGCGGTGTACCCCAGCGTCTCGTCGGTGTTGCCGCCCCAGATGATGGAGTGCGTGACGGCGTCCCAGTCGTAGAGGATCTGGCCGCTGGCCAGGATCGCCGATTCGTAGCGAGACTTCCATTCGCCGATGGCGGCGATTGCGTGGGCACGTTCGAGCTCTCCGCTCGCGCGGGCGGCGAAAATGCGAAGCGTGGACTCGAAGACCGAGGTATCGGGGAGAGGTTGTTTCGAGGCCACCTCCAGCAGCCCGCGGACCTGGCCGTCGGAGGAGAGCAGCGGTACGCCTAGGTAGCTGTCGGCCCGAAACTCACGTACCAAACGAGCATTCGGAAAAGCGGTGGCCAGGCCGGTTCCCTGACCGAACGCGCGATCGAGAGACGAGTCCGGCGCGTCGGGCTGGTCGAGGCTCGCGGGCGATCTGGCGACCACGCGTCGGGCGGGTTCGTTATGCCAACTCCAGACGAAGTTGGGCACTTCCTTTCCTTCGACCCAGGCGGCGAGAGTTTTGGCCTGTCCCAAGGCGGGGTCGGCGATCTCCGAGAGGAAAACAAGTTCTACTTCGAGCGTGGCCGCCAACTGCTCGACGAGCGTTCGGAAGAACTGTTCGCCCGTCTTGGCCGAGACCGCGTGGGCGATGACTCGGAGAGCGTTCTCGGATCGGTGGCGTTGAATGGCGTATCGGATGGTTCGCGCCAGGAGCGGGCCGGTGATCGTGCTCTTGCTGAGATAGTCCTGCGCCCCCTCGCGGACCGCGAGCAGCCCCATCGCCTCGTCGTGAAGCCCGGTGAGGACCACGATCGGGATGGTCGGGGCCATGGCGTGGATGAGGCGGAAGGACTCGATTCCCTGCGCGTCGGGCAGCCCGAGGTCGGCGAGAATGAGGTCGGGCACCTGTCCCTGCCCATGTCTAGGCACCTGTCCCTGTCCCTGTCCCTGTCCCTGTCCCTGTCCCTGTCTCTGGAGCATGGGGCGAGCGGCCGAGGCTCGCGATACGTGCGTCAACTCAAAGTCACAGCAGAACGACTCGCGCAGGTGCTCGCGGATCAGCGCCGCGTCCGCGAGGTTGTCCTCGACGATCAATATTCGCGTGAGTTCAGGGTTCATGGTCGCGCGTGGGGTCGCTCTGGCGACGAGACGGAGTTAAGGTCAGGGCGTGCGGGGCAGGTGGACGATGCTGAACCAAAAATCTTCGATGGATCGCACCACGTCTATGAATTGCGAGAGATCCACGGGTTTGGAGATGTAGCAGTTGGCGTGCAGAGCGTAGCTCTGAAACATGTCGCTCTCGGCCTTGGAGCTGGTCAGCACGACGATCGGGATCTGTCTGTACAACGGGTCGCCTTTGAGATCGGCCAAGACTTCGAGCCCATCACGCCGCGGGAGGTTGAGATCGAGAAGGATGAGGTCGGGCGTGGTTCGGTCGGCGAAGACCCCCAACCCTCGGACATACTCGACCGCCTGTTCACCGTCGGTCACGACGTGGAGCCGGTTGACGATCCTTCCCTCGGAGAGCACCTCGCGCGTCAAGCGCACGTCCGCAGGGTTGTCTTCGATCAGAAGGATCTCGACGGGCTGGGTCTGGTTCGGCTCGGGTATCATGACGACGTTTCTCCGTCCGGGGCGGGCGGCCGGGAAAGGGTGAACTTGAACGTTGATCCTCGGCCCGGCTGCGATTCCACCCAGATCGTACCGTTCTGCTGTTCAACGATCGTCTTGCACATCGACAGTCCGATGCCGTTGCCGGGAAACTCGTCGCGGCTGTTGAGGCGTTGGAACATCACGAAGAGCCGGTCGAAATACTTCGGATCGATGCCGATCCCCTGGTCCGAAACGCTCAGGGTCCATTGTTGCTCGCCGTGTTCGGCCGAGACATGGACCAGGGGCGGGGGCGTGCTCGTAAACTTGATGGCGTTAGCGATGAGGTTCTGGAGCACGAGCGCCAGCTGGCCGGGGTCCGCGAGGACGGCGGGGAGCTCGTCGCGAGTGATGATCGCCCCGCTGCGTTCGATGGCGCTTTGCAGGTTTTTGAGCGCGGTGTTCAGGCAGTGCTCGGCGGGCACGGCGATCGGCGTCGGTTTGTGCGCGCTGACCCGCGAGTACGCCAGCAGGTCCTCGATCAGCCGCTGCATCCGCGTCGCGCCCTCGACGGCGTACCCGATGAACTCGTCGGCCGAGGCATCCATCTTGCCCCTGTATTTCCGCGCCAGCAGCTGCGTGAACGACGTGACCATGCGGAGCGGCTCTTGAAGATCGTGGCTGGCGACATAAGCGAATCGTTCCAGGTCGCGGTTGCTCCGCTCCAGGTCGCGGGTGCGGTCGCGAAGCGTAAGCTCGGCCTGGTGGCGGTCGGTCAGGTCCGTGCACGATCCGATGAACCCCAGCACGTCGCGCGTTCGGTTCAGGCGGGGGACGCCGACGTTTAAGAGCCAGCGGAAGGTGCCGTCGTGCCTCATCGCGCGGTATTCGATCCGGAAACTCTCGCGAGCTTCGAAGGCGGCGGTGAAGGCCGCGCTGAACGAGCCTAGGTCGTCGGGGTGCACCCCGTCTAGCCAGCCCGACCCGAGCTCCTTGTCGGGCGTGCGGCCCGTGAACGTACACCAGGCGCGGCTGACGCCGATGCAGGCGTTGGCGGCGTCGGTCATCCAGATCATCACCGGTGCCGCGTCGGCGAGCTGGCGGAACCGTTCTTCGCTCTCGCGCAAGGACTCTTCGGCCCGAGTTCGTTCGGCGATCTCTGCGTTGAGCCGCTTGTTCTGCTCGAGCAGGTCCGCGGTCTGTTTGAGGACGACGCGGCGGAGCTGGAACGACCAGGCGAGCGAGATCACGATCAGCACCAAGGCCGTCGCCGCGATTCCCAACGCGAACTTGTCCCACGGACGCACCAGTTCGCCCGAATTATTGAACACGTACCGGTCGAGCGGCGAGGTGCCAAAGTGATCCGACTGCGAGGTGTGTCGTTCAGGGGGCCAAGGGTCGCGCACGGCCGGTTCTGCCAACGCTCGGCCGACGGGCGTGCAGATGGTGAAGGTCAGCGTGAGCGTGACCAGCACGGATCGGACTACGACCCAGCTCGCGCGGCGGGTCTGTGCGAATCCATCGTGTGTCCAAACGCCTCGTGCCGACAACGCGCAGGCTCCTTGCAGCGGCACCGATTGGCCTGCGGATCAGGCGCGGAGCCGTTTCCAAGATACCAGCACGCGAGCCGGTGTGCGAGGTTTCTGACCCTGAGATCGATCTCAGCCGGGGTTTGCTGCGCCGCCTACTTGGTCAGCCCATCGCGCACCGCCAGCCGCTTGGCGACGCTCGCGCCCGAGCTGAGCCCGCCTTCCATGTACCCGACGAACTTGTAGCACGCGTGCTCGCCCGCCAGGTGCAGGCGCCCGCTCAGGTGTGACTGAGCCATGAGCGGGCCGACGGTAGTGACCTGGCCGGGCGCGGGGAACGAGTAGCTCGCGCCGGTCCATTGTTCCTTGGGCCAGTCCATGTAGCGAGTCGCGACGAGGTTGGCTTTGTACCCTGGGAAGAACGCCTCGTAGCACTCGGCGAAGGCCTTCTCGCGGTCTTCCTTGGACATGTTGAGAGCGCGTTCGACAACCGGCCCGCCAGCGAACCCGGTGAGGCACGCGCCGCCGTTCGAGCCTTCCGCGCCGCCTTCGACGGGGCCTTGCGCGTCGGTGGCGTCCCAGGTGAGCTGGATGAGCCCGTTGGACAGGGCGTACTGGCTGAGCTTGGGGTCGAGCTTCTCCCAGAAGCGTTCCTTGACGTGAGCGAGGAACTTGGTGTTGAGCCCCATCTGCGGCGTCATCGCGGCGGGCAGCGCGGGTGAGAATTGGATCTTGTTCCACACCGTCGGCGGGACCGCCAGCACCACGTCGTCGCACTCGAGCGTGCGGCCGTCGGACGCTTCGATCACGATCACGTTGCCCTTGAGCATGATCGACTTGGCCGCGAGCTTGAGATTCACGCGAGCCTGGCCGATGCCTTCAGCGAGCTTGCGCGCGAGCTGGTCGTTGCCGCCCTTGCAGCGGTAGACCTCGGTATCGGTCCAGTATTTTTCGAGCCCGTGGCCTTTGATGCAGGCGAGCTGGCCGAGGAAAGACTGCTTGAACGGATCTTGCCCGTTGTCAGCGGTCTGGTTGATGAGCATGGCCTTCTTGACCAAGGCTGGCAGGTCGAGCGCTTCGGTCCATTGCCCGGTCGAGGTCTTGTCGAGCTTGTCCGCGCCCTCGCTCTTCCAGGGCTCATCCTCGTTAACCTTGGAGGCGATCTCGTTCATTTGACCAAGGGCCGCCTCCATGTCGTCCCAGAGCTTCTTGCCCTCCTCGTGCGTGAGCGCCTTGCCGTCGATCACCACCGGCAGCGCCCAGTCTGCTTCCTCGCTCACGTCCAGCCATTCGAGCTTGAACTTCTCGGCGTAGCTGACCCAGGCGGGGTGGTTCGAGCCGATCAGCTCGGCCCCGCCTTCGATGTTTCGGCCCTTGATGTACTCGTTGCCGTTGGCGGCGTTGAAGCTCAGCACACGCCCGCCGATACGGTTGCGGGCTTCGAGGATTGTCACGTCGTACCCCATGGACTTCAGCTCGTGCGCACACGTCAAACCCGCGAAGCCCGCGCCGATCACCACGATGCGCTTCTGCGAAGTGCGGCCCAGCCGGTTCATCGCCCAAGCGTTGTTCGAGAGCAGCAGGCCAGCCGAGGCCGCGAGCGTTGCTTTGAGGAACTCACGGCGTTCAGCGGGCGAGGCCGGATTGCCGTAGCGGGAGTGGAGCAGCGCGGGGAGAGATCGAGACATTCGGGGCTCCTGAGTGGAGATGACAATGAGAGAAGAAAGAGAGGCCGACCCGTGCCCAGGTCGGCCTCTTGAAAGCAGAGAAGGAAGAGAGAGGGTAGAAGAGACAGGTTGAAAACCTGTCCCACTAGGTTAAGTAGCCAGGCAGAATCAGAAGCCGGGCAGAATCAGTAGAAAGGCACAAGACGAGGGCTTTATTCGTCGTTGGTCGGGCCGGTGGCGACCATCCAGAGCTTGAAGAAGTTCATCACCTGCTGCTTGGTCAGCTTGTTGGCGTGCAGGTTGTAGGTGATCTTGCTGGACGCGGGGGTCTCGCCGTCGGCCATGAACGTGTCGACATACGCGACCTTGCCGGTGAGGCACGGGACCGCGTCGTCGACCGCGAAGAACGCGTCCTCCTCGCTCATTTTGGCGAACGCCGCGGACTCGGTGCTGGGGGCCTTGTTCTTGTCCTCGTTGAAGCGGAGGTTGAACTCGTAGGCGCCCTTGCCGTTGGTCTTGCGGTCGGCGTCCTCGACCCACTTGATGGAGCCGGTGACGACGTCCTCGGTGTCCTTGCCGTCGGCGTTGTACTTGAAGCGGATGCCGTCGGTGAACCAGTTGCCGGTCTCGTAGTCGTAGTCGAGCCGCCCGTTGACGATCGTGGCCGGGTACACATCGACCGGGCCCTTGGCTAGCTTGATGTTCTCGAACCGCATCGGGTCGGACTTCTTCACGACGATCGAGACGGTCTTGTCGCCGATGACACGCTTGAAGGTGTATTCGGCCAGGGTTTCTTTCTTCTCGGCCTTGCCCAGCAGGCGGCCCGCGAAGCCGTCGGTGAAGCCCGTGACCTTGCCAGCGGTGTCGATCGCGATGCGCAGGGCGCTCTCCTTGGCCGATCCGCCCGAAAGGTCGAACGCGCCGCTGGCGGTGTCGATGGGGATGGTGCCGACCCACTTGCCGACGTTGCGCTTCTGCTTGAGGTCGGCGGGGTTGAGGACCGCGATGTTCACGTTGAACATGAGCTGCGCGTCCTGCTTACGCTTGCCGATCAGGGAGCTGTAAAGGTTTGGTTGGCGCATGATGTCGCCGTAAAACTGCGTCGTCTCGGCCACGTTGAGCTGGAAGGTGTACTTGTCCTTGGCCCCGATGGCTGGCGATTTTTCTTTCAGATCACCCGTGCGGTCCATGTTCGTGCGAGTGTTGAAGTCGATCGTCATGGTGCCAGCGATGACGTCGTCCTTAGTCAGGATCTTGTCCTGAGCCAACGCGGGAGCGACGGCCGCGAGCAACGCGACGGAGGCGACGGCCGCCCCGACCAACGAGGTCAGCGCAAAGCGTGTGCGGGCGACGGGTTTCGACGACGTGTTCAAGAGCGTGTTCAAGGTCGTGTTCATCAGGTGGAACTCTCTTTCTGGTCTGCAAGTGGTGCGGGTTGGGCCGGGGCCCGTGAAAGCCATGCGCCGTGCAGACGCGACGTGGCCGGAGATTCTTCGGAGAATGATACCGAGGTTTCAGGGGCGGGGGGAGGTAAGGGAGCGGGAGTGCCGGATTACCGAGCTTTGACTTCGTCCGGTTCCGGTTCAGCTGCGAAATCCAATGGCTCCAAGACAAGCTGTCGGTTCACCCATTTTTCGCGAGCGGCTGGGTCCGACGCAATTGCCTTTTCAATCACCTGCGTCTCACGGAACTCTCTCGACTCAGCAGTCATGGTCCACTTTGCCTCGATGCCCAGGGTTTCGATCTCCTTCCTGAGTGCTGAGACAGTGGTTCGAAAGAACTCTTTACGATAGTTCATCTTGTTCACTTGGTTCAGCACAAAGTGCTGGTGAAGCTTGTATTCTAGGGCAGGGGCGTCGTCGCTCAAAATCAGGGCGTGAACGTCGAACTCAAACGGGACGCTCGAGTCGCCAAGTTCGCGCACGCGGTCCAGTGGCTCAAGTCGTCGTGTGAGCCCAATCTTGTAGACGTTGTCGCCGAATGAACCAATATTCGAGATCACATACACGAAACCCTTCTTTGTTTGCTGGGCCATCGACAGGGCTCGTTGGTTGCGCTCTTCGGCGTCTTTGAGTCTCATCCCCAGATCAGCTAATTGCTGCTCGTACTTGGCTCGCTGCTCCGCTGTCGCCTCGGCAATCTGAGCTTCGGCCTTTGCCATTGCCTTACGGAGGACATCCTCCTCCTTTTCGGCATCTCGGATCGTACGCTCGTACTCGCGGCGAGCTTTTTCTTCTTCACGCATCTGTTCACGAACGCGGCGCTGTTCCTCTTGCTCTTCCTGGCGCAGTTGTTGAGCCACGGTTGCCCATCGCAGCTCGTCAAGTCGAGCCTGCAAGTATTCTTCAGTGATCCGCGCATCGCGGAACGCTCTGCCTCCATAATTCACAAGAGTGAAGGCATCTTGGATCTCTTGTTCAAGTTTTCCAGCATTGTCTTCGCGAACGCGCGATAAAATTGAATCGACTTTGCCGTTGAAGGCGTCGAGGACGAAGGATTCAGCTCCTTCACGCCGCCGCGAATCGACGTACTCGCATCGAGCGGCTGCGCCGTTCTTGATCAAGTTTCTCGTGTTGGATCGGGCCGCCTTCAGGCTCTGCCCGGCGTCCTTATGCGAGAAATCGTCGGCGAGTTCATCAAGGAGGCTGGCAGGTGGCGTCAGATACCGATCGCCATAGCCGTCGATGATATTCTTCATCGCTTGAGCGGTTCGTCTGTTTTCATCAGCATTGCGAAGTGCGTCGAATGCGGAGCCAGCAATTGATACCGCTTGCTTTTCAGCTTTGCTAATGATCTCGGCGGCGTTCAACGATGCGGTTTGGATGATCGACTGAGCTTCATGCGTCGCCTTGAGGGTCTCTTGTCGCGCATTGTCATGTATTCGTCTGGCTTCAGTTCGTGCGTGACCCATCGCGGCTTCGACGGCTATTGTTTTGGCAGCAAACTGAGCTTGTGCCGCTGCCGTTTCATTTTGAAGGGCTTGAAAATGGCTCTTTTGGATCCACAGAAGCATCCCTAACCAAACTAAGCCACCTGCTGCGAGCGCCAGAATGATCGTCAGTAGTATTTCCATTAGTAATTACCTCTTGCGAAAGGGAGAAACGAATTGCCGGAGCTTACTCCCACTCAATCGTCGCTGGCGGCTTGCTCGAAATATCATAAACCACCCGGTTCACACCCCGCACCTCGTTGATGATCCGCGAAGAGATTCGCGCCAGCACCTCGTGCGGCAGCCGCGCCCAGTCGGCTGTCATGAAATCCTGGCTCTCGACGGCCCGGATCGCCACCACGCTGTCGTACGTGCGGCCATCTCCCATCACACCCACGCTCTGCACCGGCAGCAGCACCGCGAAGACCTGGCTGGTCGAGCGGTAGAGGTTCGAGGACACGATCTCTTCGAGCAGAATCTCGTCACACTCGCGCACGATCTCGAGCTTGGCCAGCGTGATGTCGCCGAGGATCCGCACCGCCAGCCCCGGCCCAGGAAACGGATGCCGCCAGATCAGGTGGTCGGGCAATCCCAGCACCTCGCCGAGCTTGCGAACTTCGTCTTTGAACAGCTCGCGCAGCGGCTCGACGAGCTTGAAGCCCAGGTCGGCTGGCAGGCCGCCGACGTTGTGGTGGAGTTTGATGTTGGCCGACTGCCCCGCGTGCCCGTGACCCGATTCGATCACGTCGGGGTAGAGCGTGCCCTGAGCGAGAAACGAGGCGTTGGGAATGGTCTTAGCGGCGTCCTTGAAGACTTCGATAAATCGGCTGCCGATCCGGCGCCGCTTCTCCTGCGGGTCAACGACGCCAGCGAGATCACGCAGAAAATCCGCGGCCGCGTCCACGACTTTGAGGTCGATCCCGAAGTGATCGCGGAAGGTGCTTTCCACCTTCGCACGCTCGGCCTTGCGGAGCAGCCCGTTGTCCACGAACACGCAGTGCAGCTGCGGTCCGATCGCCTTGTGGATCAGGGCCGCGGTCACGGCCGAATCCACGCCGCCCGAGAGCCCGCAGATGACGTGCGCGGCCCCGACCTGCGCGCGGATCTTGGCGGCGGCCGTGTCTGCGTAATTGGACATCCTCCAGCGGCCCGCGCACTTGCAGATCTCGTACACAAAGTTGTTGATGAGCTCGGTGCCGTGAGGCGTGTGTGTGACTTCGGGATGGAACTGCACGCCGTAAAAACGGCGTCCCTTCGCGGTCGAACGGACCGCGGCGAACGGGCACGTGGGCGTCGAGGCCAGCGGCTCGAAGAGAGAGCGGTCGAGGTCGGTGACCTGGTCGCCGTGCGACATCCAGACCGTCGTTTTTTCGGGCACCGCCGCGAAAAGATCGGAGCGATCGCGGATCGAAAGGTTGGCCCGCCCGAACTCGCGGTCGCCAGCGTTCTTGACCGTGCTGCCTAACAACTTGCAGGCGAGCTGCATCCCGTAGCAGATGCCCAGGACCGGCACGCCGAGGTCGAAGATGGCGGGGTCGCAGGTGGGCGCGCCGTGGTCGTACACGCTGGCCGGGCCGCCGGAGAGAACGATCCCGCGAGGCGCGAGCTTGTTCAATTCCGCGACCGTGATCGCGGGCGAAACGAGCACCGAGAAGACCCCGGCCTCGCGCAGGCGACGGCAGATCAACTGGGCGGTTTGCCCGCCGAAGTCGAGGACCGGGATGACCTCCTCGTGAGGGGTGGGGAGAGGAGCGTCGAAGGGGCGAGTGCTGAGTGCTGGGTGCTGATCGTGCATGGCGTGGCCCTGTCAAGGAGCGCGGGCAGAGTGGAAGGGGAGAGCGTATGCATGAGGCGTGGGGTGGTCCGTGCGAAAAGGCGAGGTTCTTAGGTACGATCGCGGCCTTGCGAGGCCGGGCTCGCGCGATCAGAGCGGACACTTGCGTGCGAGGTTGCCATGACGAGAACATCGAGGTCAAGGACATCGAGCGCGACGGTTCCGGGGTTGATGGCGACGCTCGTCGCGGCGTTGGTCTTCGGCGTACTGACGCTCTAGACCGGGTGCTCGGACCTTCCGCGTCACGCGACCCCAGCCGATCAGGTGGAAGGTTCGCGGCTAGCGGGCATCTGGACTCTTTGCAACTCTTCCGCGGCATCATGCTCGCGTCGGCCTTAATTACCGGCATCTTCCCGCCGGTTATCATCGGCGTGGAAGCGCCCAACGGCCAGAGGTACGACGAGATGCACTGCGAAGGCGAGGTCTCGACCCAAGTGTTCTTTTACCCGGCCGCATTCAGCTTCCGCGACCTTCCGGAGCCAGCCGTGGCCAAGCCGCACGCGGCATCTCTTTGTTATCCGCAACGCCAAGCTGACGCCAGCCTGCGAAGCGATCGAGCGCAAGATCTTGCCCATCACCGCCCGCGCGATTTCCACGCTGATTAAGACCCAGAGCGTGGGCGACCTGTACCGTATCTCCCTGGGCACCCAGTGCCAAGGCTCGATTTCAACCCGGCCTGGTCCCCTCAGGAGTTTCATGCCGAGTCGGACCAAGCGTTCGACCCCGACTAAGAAGCCGCTTTTCCAGCTCGGCTACTAGCTTGCTGGGAAGAGCTATCCGTGGGCCAAAGCGCCGCCCGGCTTCGAGCCGCCCAAGATTCGATCGGCCGTGATCGACGAGGGTCCGCCGGTCGCCGCGCTGAGCATCGTGTGGTGTGCCGAGTTGTGCCGTCGCCCTTCCCGCGCACCAACTTCAAAAACCTCGTCAAGGGCGATCGGGTACCATGATCACGATGCTCTCCGTGGTTCGACCTCATCTTCGCGGCATGAACCTGTTGCCGACGCTGGCCGTGCTCGCGGCGTTGGTGATGGTCGGCCTAGGGCTGAGCGCAGGGCTGAGCGGGTGTTTCCCCACTGCGAAGAAGGGGTTTGATTCCCCCGACAACGCGCTGCGGATCGACGCTTCGGTCCACGCCGCGGAGTCCGGCGACGTGAAAGCCGTGCCGGACTTGGTGAGGCTGCTGGACAGCGACGACCCCGCGACGAGGCTGGTGGCCGTCCGTTCGCTCGAAAAGATTACCGGCACCACGCTCGGCTACGATCATGCCGGTAACGCCTCGGATCGAGAGGCGGGCGTCCAGCGGTGGCAGGGCTGGATCAAGGACGGGCTCAAGCCGCGAGCCTTCGGAGCCGATGCCAAGAGTTCCCCGAGCCAAGGCCCCGGAACGGCCAACCTCGTTCCGGCTAATACCGTCCTAGCCAATCCGCAAAAGGAAGCCGCGAAGTGACCGCCGCGGACTCTCGATCGAATCGCGCCCAGTCTGTTGGAGGTTTAAGACCCCGCAAGGGGCAGCAACCATGAACCCCGGCCCGCACATCCGCATCGAGATGCTCAGCAACCCTATGTACCTCAGCGGGGCCCGCGAGCTGGTCTCCGCTGTGGCTCGGCGGCTAGGTTTCAATGATGCCAACTGCTCGCAGATCGCCCTCGCCGTGGACGAGGCCCTCTGCAACGTCATCCGCCATGGCTACGACCGCAAGGCCGACCGTCCGATCTGGCTCAGCCTCTGGCCGCTCGAGGGCTCCGCGCACGGCACCCTTGATGGCGGGCAGCAGGGGCCGATCACCGCCGCGATCAAGATCGTGATCGAGGACGAGGCTCGTCAGGTTGAACCAGCCCGGATCAAGGGCCGCGACCTCGAAGACGTCAAGCCCGGCGGGCTGGGCGTTCACATCATCAAAGAAGTCATGGACGAGGTTCGGTACGAAAAGCGTGAGGGGGCGGGGATGAGGCTGACGCTCGTGAAGCGGCAGGCGATCCCCGCGAAAGAATGCGGGACAAACCTTCAACCGGCCGGGGCAAAGGCCCCGACGGCGTGAGAGGGATCAAAGATGGCGGGCGCACATTCGTTGGAAGTTCAGGTCGAGCACCGCGGTGACATCGCGATCGTTGCGCCGCAGGGCGAGATCGCGTACACCGAGGCCACCGTCTTTCGGAACGCGATGAAGAAAGTCACCGAGGTCAAGCCCGCGCGGATCGTCGTGGACCTAGGCCGCGTCGATTACATGAACACGCCGGGGCTGGCTGTGCTCGTCGAGGCGCTGCAGTCGGCCCGCAAAAGCAAGACTCGCCTGGTGCTTTGCAACATCAATCCCAAGGTCAAAGCCATCTTCCAGATCGCGCGGCTCAACACCGTCTTCGAGATGACCGAGACGCTCGAACTCGCGCTCGCGTGAGGGCAGGTTTGATTGACGGCGTGAGCGACTTTTGCTCACGATTCCGTGTTCTCCAGGTAAAACCTGCGCCCGTGGACGCCGCAACGAAGCGTTTCCGGAGGTCCGGGTGTTTGGTCAATCACGCGACAACTTGATGGAGTGCGGACGGGGCGTCCGGGATCGGCCCGAGTGGGATCGGCCCGGGGCAGTTCTTATGAACCCTGGCCGTTCGCTTTGACATCGGTGACCTTCGCGTCGGCAAGGATGTACAGCCCGACAAGCCAGTCCCCGGCCAGGTACGGCTTGACGCTGAACTTGCCCTCGACCGAGCCGTAGCTCGCCAGACGCTGCTCCTTGGTGACCGTCTCTTTCAGATGCACCTCGATGGCGTCGTAGGGCGTGGGGGGCACGCCGATACAGCAGCCGTCCCACTGGTTGAGCATCGACAACAGCTCGCGCGGCTGCTCGACGAACATCGGGTACGCGACGTACCCGGTGAGACGGACAATCTTGCCCTCGAACATCGTCAACCGATCCGGCAGCTTCTTCTTGCCCACGCGCGGGTCGTAGGATTCGCTGATGGACGTGAGGAGTTCCCAGGAAAGCTGATACGGGGCCTCAGCGGTGCCCGAGCCCTTGACCGTGAAGCGGTCGTCGATGAGGAGCGAGCCGTCGTCCTTCTTCGTGACCTTCGCGGCTGGCGCCTCGGCCGGTGGTACGGCCAGCTTGGTCTCCGCTTTGATCTCCGGCTTGATGTCTGATTTATCCTCCGGCTTGGTTTCCGACTTCGCTTCGGAGGCCGCCGCGAGCGTCGTCGTCGCATCAGTTGTGGTCGGCGTCGTCGTGGAGTAGGACTTCGGCTCTGCGGTCGCAACCTCTGCGATCGGCGTGGCCTCGGCCTTGGCTTCGACCTTCGCAGGGAGCGCCGGTGTGATGGGCTTTGTCAGGGTCTGGTCGTGGGCCGGTTCAGGCAGTGAGACCGCGAGCGCTTGGTCGTTGGCTGGCGCAGCGGCTGGCTTGGACGACGCAACCCAGACGGCGACCGCTCCGCACGCAAGCAACCCGATGATGAACCAGAAAACACGCATGAGAACCTCCGATTGCCGGGCCACGACCGCTGGCCCAATGGTGTACCTCTGAGGAATGATGCCGGTTCGAAAGTGAGGCCTTGAAATGGAGGCCAAAGCCTCTGATTTCGTGCTCCAGGCCACTGTAGAAACTGTATGCGGACGCAGTTCTGTTCGCCGAACGGACAGTCTCGGTTGAGTTCATCCGCAGGATCACCCGAGAGGCTTGAGGTTTTTAGCCACAGGCGTTCGGTACGCCATGAGCGCGGGGATGAATCCTGCGAGCACCCCTAGGGCGATGGTGGCGACGACGACCAGCATCGCGACCTCGGGCGAGAGCAGCGGTTCGATAACCAGGCCGAGCCGGTCGCGCATGATCGCGGTGACGATGCGGACGCCCAGCAGGCTGATGACGAGGCCGAGGATCGCGCCGAGAACGCCGACCAGGGCGGACTCGGTGAGGACGAGCCCGAAGATGCGAGTCTGGCTCGCGCCGAGGACTCGCAGTACGGCGATCTGGCGGCGGCGCTGGTCCATCGAATTGTAAAGCGCGAGCATGATGGCGATACCGCTCGACGCCATCACGACCCCGGCCATGCCGACAAGGATCTGGTCGATGTTGCCGACGATACTGAACAGTCTCGTGATCTCCTGGTTGGGCTGCGCGACGGTGATGGTGGGGTCGCGGCGGAGCATGTCGAAGATCTGTGGCAGGTTCGCGGGCGAATCCGAGCCCTCGCGGGTGATAAGGCGGAGGTAGAGCCCGGTGACTTTGCGGTCCTCGTCGGTGATGTCGGCGAGCGTCATGGGCGGTTCGTGGTGGGCCTTGTGATCGTGGTCGTGATCGTGGTCGTGATCGTGGTCGTGATCGTGATCGGCGTGGTCGTGATCTTTCGATGAGTCCGCAGCGTGCTCGGCGCGTTCGCGGCGGTCGAAGGCGTGGATGATCCAGGTGCTGTTGAGGTTGGTGAAAAGGGCGCGGTCGTGAGCGCTACCGGTCGGTTCGAGGATGCCAACGACAGTGTACTTGAACTCGCTGTGAACGTGGCCTGGCGCTGGTCCGGGCTGAGCGTCCTTGGACGCTCCGGTATCTCGCGAGCCGCCCGCGCCGTGGGTGAGCGCGATCTGATCGCCGAGCTTCAGGCCTGTGGTTGCGGCCGCACGCGCGCCGAGCACGACCTGCCACTCGGTATCGAAGAACTTCCCACTCGCCAGCTTCCACGGTTCTTTGGGCACCGGTTGGAACTTCGTGAAGAACTCAGGGGTCGTGGCGAGAACCGGGTTGCCCTGGTAGGAATCGCCGAGCTGAGTAGGGACGGCAAAGTCAAGCGGGAACTTCGCGGCGATTTCTTGGTACTTCGACCACGCGATCGGGCGGCGCGGCGGGTTGGCGTAGAAGATGCCGTTGAGGATCGAGACGAGCGGGCTGGCGTCGGCGCTGACGAGCAGGTGCATGTTTCCCGAGCCGCGCTCGAACGCTCGGCGCCCCGAATCACGCATCATCAGCAGTACCAGCATCAACGCCACCGCGACGGCCACCGTGACGACGGTGGTGATCGTGGAGAACAGACGGGCGCGAAGGCTTCGGAGGATGATGGTCCAGTCGGTCATAGAGTTGCTCATCGCGCGGCCTCCTGAGTTGCTTGGGCGTTGAGGTCGCGGAGCGAGATGCGGCGCTCGAATCTTGAGGCCATCGCCGGGTCGTGGCTGACGCACAGGAGTGCCGCTCCGATCGAGCGACAGGTCTGCTGGATCAGGTCCATCGCGCCGCCCGCGTTCTCAGGGTCGAGGCTCGCGGTGGGCTCGTCGGCAAGGATGAGCGCGGGCTTGCAGGCGATGGCACGGGCGACGGCCACGCGTTGCTGCTGCCCGACGCTGAGACGGTCAGGGTCAGAGTCGGGCTTGTCGATACCGAGTTGAGCGAGGAGTTGCAACGCCGTAGCGCGGTGTTGAGATGGTGGGATCGAAGAGAACATCAGTGCCGCCATAACGTTCTCGCAGGCGCTGAAGCCGTGAAGGAGATTGAAGGTCTGGAAGATCATGCCGGTGGTTCGGCCGCGGTGCAGGTCACGCTTGGCGCGCGACAGCGACGCGAGGCTGACGCCAGCGACCTCGATCGACCCTTGCTGGATGTCGAGCAACCCGGCGACGAGTTGAAGAAGCGTGCTCTTGCCCGATCCCGAGCCGCCGGTGAGGAGAGTTTGCTCGGCGGGCGCGAGTTTGAAGTCGAGGATGTTGACGGTCCACTGCTTGTCCGCCGTACCGGGGTATTGGAACTTCAGGCTGCGGATGTGGAGCGCGAGAGTGGTGCTCATGGGTGAGCAAGGCTAGGGCGGTCGAGATGTTGAGACTGCGTTCGCGTTCTTACCGAAGATCGGCGATCGCGAGTCCAGCGAGGCAAAGAGGAAAAACCCGGCGTCGGTTTGATTCGACGCCGGGCCATGGGCAACCTGTCTCTCCTCAGATCAAGTGCCCGAGAGCTTTATTCGCGTGAACAACTCAGGCGCGACGACGGCGCGACGCGAACACCCCGAACGCGCCAAGAACCGCGAGCGAGGTGGGTGCCGGGACGAGCGTGTCGCGGACCCATTGAATCGCGGCTTCATGCTGGGCAACGGGCTGGTTCCAGTTGAAAACGAGCCAGAACGGGTCCGTGGTTTGGAGCCCGGCGCTGCTCGTGAGTTCGAGTTCCAAGAGGAAGATTCCGTCGTCGTGCGGCGTGTCGAGGTAGTAGCTCGGGTGCTCGTGCAGCCCGCCGAGCAGATCGGTTTGGACCTGCGGGCCGACGACCAGAGAGTCGGTCAACGACGAGGTCCAGGTGTTGGGCCCGTATTCGAGCGTGATGGTGGAAACGGAGTTGGTGAGGAAGTCCGTGCCATTCCAAGCGCGAACGGCCTTACGGATGTTGACGCCGATGAAGCTGCTGCTCGGGAGCGTTCCATCGGGAACCTGGAACCCGGGCTCGTCAGTGAAGACGCTCGGGCCGACGCCGAAGAACTCGCTCTGGAAGACTCGGTCGAGGGTGCTCGCGCCGCCATTCTCGGGGATGGCGGCCGTGAACATTTTGCCGGCGCTGATCTGGATCGACACGTCGTCGGCCAGTGCCTGACCTTGGAGTGCGAAGATGGACGCGAGGACGGTTGCGGCCGAGGCCGCGGATTGGAACAGACTCTTCATGATGATCTCTCCTGAGTTCGAACAACAAGAACAACATTGATAAAACAAACAACAAGGGAACAACGAGTGACGACCGGTGTAAGGTTGGTTGGCGCGGTATCCTCCTCCGATTTTTCAAGAATGAGCGAGATTTAGCCTGTTTTTACCAACGTGAGGCGGTCGTTGTGGACGAGCGATAGGCTTCGGGCTTGATGACCTATTTGCCCAAGTCTGGATGTCTGAGGTTGGTTGCGAGCCAACCTCATGGTGAACTATGCGTGCGGGCGTGCGTGATTAGCAACCAGATTCGAAGGCCGCAACGAAGGCGTCAAAGTCGTCGCCGGTGACGAATCCGTCGCCGTCGAAGTCGGCTTCGAGACCCCCGCCCTCGAACGCGGCAACATAGGCGTCAAAGTCGTCGCCGGTGACGAATCCGTCGCCGTCGAAATCGCTCGCGCACCCGAGGAGGTTGTTCTCCACCCAGGTGTACGCGTCGTTCTGATCGGAGACGGAACCGTTCTGATTGAAGACGATGAAGAATGGTTTAGATTCGGCGAGGCCCGAGACAGTGGCCCAGAGTGTTGCTTCGAAGAGGTAGATTCCTGTTGAGGTAGGGGCGAGGAGCGTGTAACCGAAGTGGTGATGGAACTCGCCGTCGGAGGAGACGGCGAGCGAGAAACCTAGAACGGGCGTATCGGTAAGGGGTGTCAGGATCGGGCCGAAGGGCCCGAGCCTGACCTGGATGCGTTCGGGCGGGACGGTGTTAAAGTTTGATCCGCCCCACTTGCGAAGGGCCGACTGGATGGTGAAACCGATCTTGCTTGGGACGGGCCACTGGTCCGGTCCGGAATCAAACCCGGGGTCATTGGTGAAGTTCGGTGCTTCGCCGAACGTGGCGTTGAACACGCGCACGCCCATAGTGACCTGGCCGGTTGTGGAGTTAGCCAGCCCGGTCTGGACCCGCGTGCTCGTCGAGTTTGGACGAACAACGATGTCGCCAGCGTGGATCTGAGCGTGGGCGTTGAGAGCGAGGGCGAGTGTGGTGGTGATGGACATCAAGAATGATCTGGTGCGATGGTTCATGGTTGGAGCTCCGTGAGTGGGAGATGGTGTTTGAATGAGGCTGGATCAGGATCAGGAGAGAGAAGGAAGAGAGACGGGTTGAAAAACTGATCTCAAGGCAGTGAGTCGTTTCGGAACGAGGTCAGCGCTGTTTGGCGTCTGGCCAGAACTTGTTTCTGTCATAATCCGTGTACACGTCGCCGAACTTGCGCGTACCGGCATGGCCGTCGATGAATCCGTAGTTGGCGAGTGACACGGTGGAGTTTGGTGGGCCGCCGTTGGCGTTGATCTCGAGTTCCTGACCAGCGATTTTCGAGGCGCTTTCTGGGCCGTTGTCCGCCCAGCCCTCGGCGTGGACGTGGTCGGCCTTGGCAAAGTCGCTGCCGGTGTGGCCTTCGTTCATGAGCAGGAAGTGGACAACCTGGTCGGGCGCGTTGATTTTCGAGAGCCGGTCGTAAGGCTCACGCTTGAGATCGAAGCCCGGGTTCTTGCTGCGCGTGACGTAGTTGTTGAGCCCGTAGCTCGTCCAGCGCGCCACGTTCTTAAGATCGGGCGTGAGCCCCGAGTTGAGTTGATCCAGGAGCTGGTTAAGCGTGAGCCCGGTGCTCTCGCCGCCCTCGGAGGTCGGCCATTGCGGGCTGTTGTCCCCGGGAGAGTGCAGCGCGAGCGGCGTGCCGAAGTACTGCGCCAGCGTGAAGGGCCAGGCGCGTTTGACACCAGCAACGGAGGCGACCCCGCCGTGGGCGAGCCCGGCGTCGATGAAGAGTTCTTTGTTGGCATTCATATAGAGCGTGTGGGCCGATTCGAGCTGGTGGATGTTGCTGAGGCACTTGAGCGTGCGAGCGGTGCGCCGGGCCTGAGAGAGTGCCGGGAGGAGGACGCTGACCAGGATCGCGATGATGGCGATCACGACCAGCAGTTCGATGAGAGTGAAGGCGCGAGAGTTGCGAATGGACCGGGGCATGAATGCTCCCAACTCGGGCGCAGACGCGGCGTGAAGAATCGCGCGGCGGGCAGGCCTTGATTGGTGGAGAGGTAATGAAGTTCGCGGTGGAACGCCCGAGCCTCGGGCTCACGGCGAGAGGCCGGATCGAACCCGACGCGCCATCGCGAGGTTCGCTGCACGGAACAACAGGCCCGGAGTCAGGCCGGTTTTATGCGACGTACATCGGAGGCCCGCGCGGGGCGGCGAGCGCCCGGAACTCGAACGAAATCGCACGCTGGGTCGTCGCGACCTCAACGGCACCGACCGCTGTCCATCCGAAAAACTCAAGCGACGTCACGTGTGGTACGGCCCACGCCACGGTCATCAGGAGAATCTTGCAGGTTTGGCAATCTAAAGGATCGTGGTGGCTGCGGTGGCTGTGCTGTTCGGGTGAGGGCCGCGCCGTGCGATCAGAGCAGACCGCACTTTCACGGCCTAGATCGGACGAGCAGGCGCGGTCCGCATGGTTTGCGGCCTGACTCGACGCGAACTCGGCCTGTTGCCAGCAATCACGAGAGTCTTCGCTCACCAAGTGAGCCAGCAACGGGACGCCCTGAATCGCCCAGCCCATGCACAGAAGCAAAGCGGCCCAAAGCGTGACAGCACCCCGCGTTCGTTGGCGAGCGGGAACACGAGGGAGAGAGTTGCGAGAATGGCGAGTTCGGCGTGAGGTCATAGGGTGAGAACGTGCTCTCAGTATCAAGAATAGCAAGCGACACGCGGCGATGCAAGAGGGAATTTGGACGGTAATTGAAAAAGTGGGTCAGCGGGAAAAAATGGTGGCTGGAAGAGGGGCAGAGGGGAAGTCGCTCGGAGAGCCGACCTACTAGAGAGCAGACCAATAGAAAAGGCTTGAACGACCTTGCGATCGTTCAAGCCCTGAGGAGAGAGAGTCCGTGAAAGTTCGGCGGATCGATTCTAAACAGAGAGAGAGAGAGAGAAAGAGTCCGCTTACGCCACTGTCGCAACCAGCGGCCGCGTCTCCACGCGAGCCACCATCGCGTTGGGAAGCTTCGACAGACCAGCCTGGATCGCGATGCGAGCCAGCTCCACGCGGTTCGTGGCCTTGAGCTTGGTGCCCAGCGAGACGCGGTGCCATTCGATTGTCTTCACCGAGCGGTGCAGTTCGCGGGCGATGTCCGCCGTCGAGAGCCCGTCGCCGATCAGCTTCAGAATCTCAGTCTCACGGTGCGTCAGCGTCGAGAGCGAGCCCTGGTCGTCCACCGCGCCGCGGATCACTTCCGTGCTGTCGCTGGGCGTGCGTAGCGAACGCGAGCCAGCCGTGAACACCATGAGCACCAGCGGCGAGCCGCCCGGCCCGATCACGCGGCGCATCACGGTCCGGTTCCACGAACCATTCACCATGCCGTCGAGCGCGACTGACTTGCCCGTCGTCGCGACGTTGCGCACAAAGGTCAGCCGCTCGTTGGCGAAATCAATCGGGTAGAACTCCTGGTAGTTTCGCCCCAGGATCGGCCCGCCCGCGCTGTTGATGAGCGTCAGGGCCAGGTCGTTGGCGAACGCGATCTTGCCGCTGGGTTCGAGCACGAGCACCGGGCTGTCGGTGTCGGCGATCAGCGCGGTCAGGATCACCGCGTTCTCAGTCCCGAGCAGCGAGGCGAGCAAGCGCGCGTCGTTAGGCTCGGCCAACGTCGCTCCCTGGATTCCACCGATTTGCATGTTGGTCATTGGTGCCCTCAGATCTTGGTCGCACGAGAACTCGTGCGACGTACCCAGCGGCGGGGCTGGCGTCGTGCCCGGTGTTCGTTCCGTGAACACCCTCGGACGCCCTACATTCGATACACCCCGCAACTCTGCTGGTGACATCGGCCGCAAACGTCCTATACCCCCAGCCCTTGACGACATCGGGGTTTATCCCCCACACCAGCCCCGGGGAGCAACGTCCCGGTTCTCTCCATGGAGTTCGCTGCTAAGTACCCGAGATCGCAAGTGGTTATACTCTCAGCCCGTGGGGTTACGTCTTGCAATTATCGGTATCTGCGGCGGGCTCGGATCCATCGTGCGCTTCCTGATTTCTCTTGCCGCCTCACGTATCGCTGGTGAAAAAGCGCCGTGGGGCACCCTGGCGGTGAACGTGCTGGGGTGCTTTCTGGCCGGAATCGTGCTCTATTTCAGCGTCGATCGCCCGACGTTCTCGCCCAACTTGCGGGCCGCGATCATGACCGGGTTCCTAGGCGGGCTGACGACCTTCTCGGCCTTCGGCTACGAAACGGTCCTGCTCGGGAAGGAGCGGCAGTGGGGGATCGTCGCGCTAAGCGTCGCCGCCAACGTCTTTCTGGGGATCGCGGCCGTGCTCCTGGGGCGCGAGGCCGCGCGGCTCGTCACCTCTTGAGTCCCGCTCTGTCTTCGATTCCGAACGAATCTTTTTTCCACGACCTCTCACAACAGATTCCACGAGAACCCATGACCGACCCCGCACCTTCTGATCGCACCATGATGAATCACTTGCCTGCCGACAACGGCCACGAAGTTGGATCGCGCACCGTCGAGCCCGTCTCGCGGCCTCTTGCGACCGATCCCATGCCCCCGACCAGCCCGGGCGGGCCGCCGTGGGTGAAGCCGACGCATATCGAAGAACAGAAGTTGCTCATCGGACCGCGGTCACGCCGCTCGGAACTCTTGCGCGCGATCCGAATCTTCATCGAGTTCATCCGCGGGTTCCGCGCCCTGCACTTTGTCGGCCCCTGCGTCACCGTCTTCGGCTCGGCACGATTCCCCGAGAACCACCGGTATTACAAGCTCGCCCGCGAGATAGGAAAACGGATCGCGGATATGGACCTGACGACCATGACCGGCGGCGGACCCGGGATTATGGAGGCCGCCAACCGCGGGGCGCACGAGGCTGGCGGCAAGTCCATCGGGTGCAACATCAAGCTTCCTATGGAGCAGAGGCCCAACCCCTACGTTGATCGCTGGATCGAGTTCAAGTACTTCTTCGTGCGCAAGGTGATGCTCGTCAAGTACTCCTACGCCTTCGTGGTACTGCCCGGCGGCTTCGGCACGCTCGACGAAGTGTTCGAGACCGCGACGCTCGTCCAGACCGGCAAAATCAAGCACTTCCCGATCGTGTTGATGGGAGTCGAGTTCTGGCAACCCATGATGGATTACCTGCGCGAGAAGTTCCTCAAAGAAGGAACCATCGGGCCCGAAGACCTCGACATGCTCACGCTCACCGACTCACCCGACGAAGCGGTCGCCGCCATCGTCGCCGGCCTCTCACGCCACATCGCGGACCTCAAGCGCGACAAGCCCAAGCGGAAATGGTGGTTGGGAGAAAAATAGATCGACGCCTTCGCAAGCCGCACCATCTATCCGGTGCCACCACGTTCAAAGTGAGGCACGACCGATTAGTCCACGCCCTGCGCCGCCAGCCAACGCTCCGCGTCCAGCGCAGACTGGCACCCCATCCCCGCGGCCGTCACCGCCTGGCGGTACTCGGCGTCCGCGACATCGCCCGCCGCAAAGACGCCAGGGATATTGGTGTGGCTGTGCCGCTTGTGCAACGCGACGTAACCTTTCTCATTGAGCTCGATACCGGCGCCCTTAAGGAAAGAGGTCGCTGGCGTGTGACCGATGGCGATGAACAGCCCGCGCACGTCGAGCGTCGATTTTTCGCCCGTCACGGTGTCTTCGAGCATCACGCCGCTGATCTTCTCGTCGCCCAGCACGTCGACCACAGCCTTGTTCCACAGCACCTTCGCGTTGGCCCTGGACATGTAGCGCTGCTGCATAACCTTGGACGCGCGGAACGAATCGCGGCGGTGGATGACGTAGACGGTGCTGGCGAACTTGGTGAGGTACGTCGCCTCTTCCATGGCCGTGTCGCCGCCGCCGACCACCGCCAGCGGCTGACCGCGGAAGACCGGCAGCGCGCCGTCGCACACCGCGCACGCCGAAACGCCGCCGCCCGTGGTGGCGAGACGCATCTCGTTGGGAAGCCCGATCCAGTTGGCCGTCGCGCCCGTGGCGAGGATGACCGCGCGAGCTTGCACAGCCTTCCCCTCTGACGTGTGAAGCACGTGCGGCGTCGCGGGGTCGTGCGAGAACTCGCACCGCTCGATATCCTCGCCGACGACCTTGGTCCCGAACCGCTCGGCCTGCTCCTGGAACTTGGCCATCATCTCCGGGCCCATGATCCCGTGCGGAAACCCGGGATAATTCTCAACCTCGGTGGTCAGCATGAGCTGCCCGCCCGGCAGCACGATCGACGGCGTCTGCTTGGGCACGCCGGCATAGCACACCGGGTCGAGCTGGGCTCGCGCCGCGTAGATCGCGGCCGTCCAGCCCGCGGGGCCCGAACCGATGATGATGATTTTGTGGATCGGGTCGGTCGCTGAGACGGGCATGGCTTGGCCTTTGTTGGTCGGTGCGCTCGAGTCCCTGCGCGGAGAGAGTGCTGTCTGAACTACTTTAGATCGCCCTTGTCGATTTGATACTGCCGGAACAGCGACTTGATCGGCGGCCAGATCAAGTAATCTGCGCCGAGCACGCGCGCGGACGTGTTCTGAACCTTGGATGCGTAGTTCTTCGCGCCGTCACTGCCAGCCGAATAAATAATGAATTGGTCCTGCTTGAACTTCAGGTCAAAGTTCGCCTGGTCGGGCATGAAGATGCTGATGGTGTGCGGCTTGGGCTCCTCGCGAGGGCCGAACGTCTGGTCGCGGATCGGCACGAAGTATTCCAGCGGCGGCACAGCCCCGCGCCCGCGATTCGGGTTGAACGGGTCCGCCTCGAACAGCTTTACCCAGCGCGGCCGCACCGACGTGATCTGCGGCGGGAACGACTTGGTCGCGTAGAAGTAACCCATCACACCCAACGCCGCCCGCGTGCCCCCGACCTCGGTCCTCAGGACCTGCCGCAACTTCAACAAGTCGTCGCTCGGCGGCACCGTCCCCGGCGCCAGCAACTCGGGCTGGTAGGGTGCCGGTTCGACGCCGCCGAACGTCGCCAGGCCGACGCCGATAGCCATCGCGGCGCGCATGCCGCCGCCGCGCTTGCGCCCGCGCAGGCGCCGC
>CAZIMT010000025.1:8107-26758 GCA_964540295.1 uncultured Phycisphaeraceae bacterium | reverse complement strand
ATCAACACCACCATCAACACCACCAGCCCCAACACCCAAACCCGATCCAGCTCTCGCGGCCGTACACGCTCCAACACACGAAACAACCTCATCACAAGCCTCAACAACAACACCAACGATAACGAGCACCTCGTCTAAACGGCCCACCGACCTCTCGCACCCGCAACCACAACCAAAGTCCGAGGATCGTCGCCCAACAAACTCTATAACGAACTTCACAACGTCCGAGCCCACCACGCCCAGCCGCCAAGATCACGCCGCCCCCGAGTTTCAGAACACAAGCTGACCGCCCGCTCGCGCTCAACATCCTGTTCCTCGCGCGTGAAGATCGTGCCCAAGTTGTGGCCAAGTTGTGGCCAAGTTGTGGCCAAGTTGTGGCCAAGTTGTGGCCAACACAATCTCTCGTGCAATTCACCACTGCCTCGCGTGCCCAAGCAGCGCCGTTTCAAACGCCGCCGCAGCCGCGCTCTGCGCGCGATCGCGCCGACGCACGATCGCCATCTGCCGCGACAGCTTGGAATCCCGGCAAGTCAGCCCCTCGTCCTCGCGCAACGCAAAGCGGCTGACAAACCCCACGCCGATCCCCGCCGCCACCATCTGCTTGATCGACTCGATCGACCGCAACTCCATCACGATATCCAGCGAGACGCCCGCGTCCTTGGCCGAACGATCGATCACCTCGCGCACGGCCGAGCCAGCCTCGAAGCCAACCATGGACGCGCCGTTGAGATCCTGCCAGCGGAAAGAACGCTTGCCCGCAAGCGTGTGTCGCGCGGGGACGATGAGCCGCAGTTCGTCGGCGACAAGAGAGACTCGGACAAGTTCGTCGGCGCTGGCGACGCCGATGGGGATCGTGACGATCCCGAGGTCGAGCTCCCGGCTCAGCACTGCGGCCGCCACGGCGTTCGAGCCCGCCTCGCGGATATAAAAGCGCAGGCCGGGGTGCTTGCGGCGCACGGCCGAGACGACAGGCGGGAGGAGATAGGGTGTCGCGGATGCCCCGCCGCCCACGCGGATGGAACCCGATTCGAGGCCGATGAGCTGGCGGACAGCCTGAACACCGGCGTCGGCGCGTCGGACAGCGTCCTCGGCGTGTTGCAGGAAGATTCGCCCCGCCTCGGTGAGCTGCACGCCGTGGGGCGTGCGATGGACGAGCGTCGCGCCAACCTCGAGCTCGAGCTTCTTGAGCATCGCCGAGAGCGCCGGCTGGGTGACGCCGAGCGTGCGCGCGGCGCGAGTCATGTGCCCGGCTTGAGCGATAGCGCGGAAATATCGGAGTGGCGTGAGCTCCATGCGGCAAGAGAATAGCGGATCAGCCGATACTGGCCGATTCTTGAGCACGCGCGATCGCGCGTTGGCGTCGTCCCAGCATGATGCCGGTAGCGCCCCAGACAACGGCGAGCCCGATGAAGGCCGACGCCATGACTCCGGGGCCCATGTTGGCCAGGGGTCCGCGTGTCCAAGCGGCGATCTGGTCTCCGCCACGGTAGACGAAGGTATCTATGAAGCTCTTTGATTTATATTTTTCTTCGCGGCCTAGGACGGTGTATAACGTTTCGCGCGCGGGGCGATCAACGCCGTAGTGGAGTCCGCGGCGGAGCACCTGGACGGTGGCGAAGACGGCGGGCGTCGGGTTGGCGGCGAGGACCGTGAAGCCGATGGCGGTCAGGACGGGAAGGATCGCGAGCGTGACAGCGACGCCGAGGCGTTTGACGATCTGCCCGGTTGCAAAGAGTTGAACGCTGAGCGTGAGGATGTTGGTCCACAGATCAATCGAAGAAAAGAACGCGAGGCGGAGCTTTGGGTCGGAGAAGTGTTGCTTGGCGATCGCGGCCTGCTCGAAATAGAGATAGGTGGACGTCATTGTATAGAGCAGGATATAGAGGCTGATGCCGAGGAGGTAGGGAGAGCGGACGAGAAGGACGAGGCCGTTGAACACGCCGCGACCGACTTCGCTGGTGTCCTGGGCGCGAGGAGAATGACCGAGCGAGTGTGTTTGCCCGGGAGCGGGGGGCATCGTCGGTGCGATCGTCGTGTCGCCGCGGCCCATGCCGAATCGATAAAAGAGCACTGAAACGCAGAGCACGGCGAGCTCGAGAAACACGACCGAGAGGAGCATGAGATTCAGATGATTGACGCTCTTGTTCTCAGAGACCGCGGTGACAATGGCCGAGCCTCCGATAGAACCCAGAGTTCCTCCAATCGCGATGAACCCGAAGAGGCGTGCGCCTTGTTCGCGTCGGTAAATGTCGGCCATGAGCCCCCAGAACACGGTGATCGCGAAGAGATTGAAGACGCTGGTCCATATGTAGAAGGCTTGTCCGATGCGCGGCTGCCAGTCCGCGGGGGCGAACTTCATGAGTGCGAAGAAAAGCACGATGTTCGCGGCAAAGAAGTGGTACGTGATGGGGATGAAGCGCCGTCGTGGCAGGCGCGAGACCAGCAGCGCAAAGAGCGGATTGACCGCGAGCATGGCGAGCATCGTTCCGGTGAAGAGCCAGGGAAGCTTGTTGAGCCCGCCAGCGGCGCCGATATCGTCGCGGAGCGGCCTGAGAATATAATAACTGAAAAGTAGAAAGAAGAAGTATGCCGCGGACCAGAGCAACGGGCCGAGCTCGCCTGGTTCGACGAGGGCGAGGTGCCGCCAAATGCGTTGAGACATTGATCGCTTTGGAGCGAGACTCAAGACGGAAGAGCTCACGTCGCGCCCATTTGTGGCGGAGGCGGGCGAAGATTGGCGAGAGGGTTCAGTCATGGTGTGCAGATGCCTGTGTAACCCTGAGTTTACGGCACGCGCGGAGCGTGGGTGCACGCATCGATCTGTTCGTGACCCCGCTCCTCACCGACCGACTTGGGAAGTGCCCAAAAAGGTGTGCGACCCTGCACGTTCTGGTCGCATGTTGCGTGTCAGGCGGGAGCGGATCGAGCCCGAACTCACCGGTGACGGTCGCAAACGTCGAGCCGTGAAAGCTTGTGGTTTCAAGATTGCTATGCCTAGTTCCCTCGTAGTGGCGACACCCGCCGCCACTACCGCCATAGGCACCGTGCCTGTTCCCTCGACCTCTGGCTCCGCCGAACCCGCCGCGTTGCCGGCTCCGCTGTCGGCCATCTCTACGAACCCGGACCCGCAGGTGCGACCGGCCTCGCGACCGATGATCTCCGAGGCCTTGCTCGCCTGGCCGTGCTCGGAGAAGAGTGCATCAGCTCCGCATCGGTGGTGGAGTACGGCGGGTTGCCAACAGAGATATTTGTCCTCGTCCTGTTCGATCCTTGCCCGCGACCTGCCGTCAACCGTCCACCCTCACACGAGTCTCGAGACATCGCCAAAGGTTGAGGCGTACGCTCGATGAAGGCGGACGAGAATCTGAAAAAATGTACAAAGGCTCCGCTGCGTTTAGGGCACACACCCGAGAGTTATCCGAACTCAGGGCATGCGATTGATGCCTCCAGATACCCAATTAAAATACAAACGCCGGACAATCATTTGCCTATTCTGCCGGACACAAGGCATTGGAACTTCTCAAGACTTGCGGATCTCGTCAGTTCACTCTTGTCGTCGCGCGTTCTTTCTGGTATTTGTATGGATGTTCCATCATTTAATCTGACCGCGATCTCAGGAGGTGCCATGATGCTTTACCACGACGACCGTCGGAATGTCCTGCTCGATCTTCTTCGATGCTGTGGGCTCTCCTTCTCGCTCGGGTTCGGAACGCTTGTATTCGGATCTTCACTCGTGAGCGCGGCCGACAACCGGCCTGTTGTTCTTCAGTCCAGCAAGCACTGGGTGTATTTCAAGGACAAGGGAGTTCAAGGTGATGTCGATCGTGCCGCGGCGCTGACTGCGGTGGCTCGCGCCGCTGACCTGCGGACGGTGCTTCGTCGTGAGCAACGCCGGACCGCGCCGGGCCTGTTTGATGATCGTGATCTGCCGATCTCCGCGACCGCTCGCGCCGCCGTGCTCGCCACGGGCGCGATGCTTTCTCAGCAGAGCCGATGGTTGAACGCCATAAGTGTTCGCGCCAGCGTCGAGCAATTGACCGCGATCCGTGCGCTGCCCGGGGTTGATCGCGTTGAGCCCGTGCTCGGCGGGCGCCGCCGCGACGATCTGAGTCTCACCATGGTGCCCGCGACGGAGATTCATACTCGCGGGTTCTATGGATTGACCGAAGCCCAGAACGTGCAGGTGAACCTGCCCGCGATGCACGTGAAGGGGTTCACGGCTAACACGGTCATCATCGGCATTCTCGATACCGGTTTCCGTCGCACGCACGCCGCGTTCAACGCGCCGGGTCACACGCTCAATGTTATCGCCGAACACGATTTCGTGAAGAATGACAACAACACCGCGCCGGAGCCGGGCGATGACAGCGAGCAACACTCCCACGGCACGCTCATCCTCAGCGTCATCGGCGCGTACCTCCCCGGCTCGCTCGTCGGCGGTGCGTACGACGCGAGCTTTGTGCTGTGCAAGACCGAGGACATCACGAGCGAAACACCGATCGAAGAAGATAACTATGTGGCTGGTTTAGAGTTCATCGAGGCTCACGGTGGCGATGTTGCCACGTCGAGCCTTGGTTATATTGATTGGTACACCCAGTCCCAGCTCGACGGCATGACCGCGGTGACTTCGGTCGCGGTCAACATCGCGACGACCAACGGGCTGATCTGCTGCACGGCCGCGGGCAACGAGGGGCACGACGGCGACCCCGCTACGAATCATCTCCTCGCGCCGGGCGACGCTCTTCAGGTGATCACGTGCGGGGCCGCGGATGCTGACGGTAACATCGCCGGGTTCAGCTCCGACGGCCCGAGCGCTGACGGGCGGGTGAAGCCCGAGATCCTGGCGCGCGGCGTGAGCACGTACTGCGTGTGGCCGTACGACGACGTGAACTTTGCAACAGCGAGCGGCACGTCGCTGTCGACGCCAGTGGTGGCGAGCGTGGTCGCGGTGCTGGCCGGGCCGGGGAGATGCTGGAGCGTTGATCGGATCCGGCAGGCCCTGTTCAGTTCGGCTGGGGACGCGGTGATCACGGGCACGTTCGACCCGCTCTACGTTCGAGGCTATGGCGTGGCCAACGCGTTCGGCGCGTACAACGCGGCGTGCCCGGCGGACTACAACGGAGACGGGTTTGTGACCGGCGACGATTTCGACGCGTTCGTGGAAGCGTTCGAGGCCGGGGTGTCGGCGTGCGCGGATCAGGACGGGAACGGGTTTATTACGGGGGAGGACTTTGATTTGTATCTAGAGCAGTTTGTCGGGGGATGTTAAGTTAACGCTCAAACGCGTAACACTTCTCGACAGATTCGGTGAACGCAATCGCCAGCCGTTGATTTCTTTGTGATATGGGTGTCTGGTATGGTCTTCTGATATCGGTGCCTTATTTCTTAATTTCCAACCCCTTGTTGATCGCTCCCTCCATCACCTCGCAGAACCGATCGATCTCCGCCAGCGTGGTGTACACGCTGGGCGTCACACGCAGGCCTTCGAACTCGTCGTGCTTGATGGGCGTGGCGAGGATTCCGTGCGTATTCCAGAGCCAATCGCCGAGTTTGACGGTGTCGAGACCGTCGATCTGCACGGTGGCGATGCCGCAGGAGAACGCGGGCTTGAGGCTGGTGTGAAGGCGGGCTCGTTTGCTGGGGTGCGCGAGCAAGCGTGTAGCCCAGCGGTCGCGGAGGTAGCGAAGGCGGGCTTCTTTACGCGAGCCGCCGATTGTTTCGTGGAAGATCAGAGCTTCGCCGATGGCGAGGGTGGCGGCGAGCGGGTGCGTGCCGATCTCTTCGAACTTGCGGATGTTATCCTCGGATTCCGGGGCCGCACCCATCAGCGGCCAGAGTCCCTTAATCTTGTTTCGCCTGACGTAGAGGAGCCCGGTTCCGTGCGGCGCGAAGAGCCATTTGTGCAGCGATACGCCGTAGAAATCGCAGTGGAGGTCGCTGAGCTTGAACTCGAGGTGGGCGAGGGCGTGCGCGCCGTCGACGATGACGGGGATGCCGCCGTTCTTCGTGCGGGCCATCGCGACGACGTCCTTGACCGGCAGAATCTGCCCGGTGATGTTGATCATGTGACACATCAAGATCAGTGTGGTCTTGGGCGTGATGGCCTGCTCGAAGCGCCGCACGACTTCGGCGTTGTCCTCGCAGGGGATCGGCAGCTTGATCTGCCTGAGCACCACACCCTCGCGGCGTTCGCGCTGCTTGAAGGTCGAGATCATGCGCGGGTAGTCGAGCGTGGTGGTGAGAACTTCGTCGCCCGCGTGAAGCTCGTGGCCGAACTGGCAGATCTGTAGGCTTTCCGAAGCGTTTCGCGTGATAGCGATTTCTTCGGGGTCCACGCCCCACCGCCGCGCGAGCCCGGCGCGGACGTGCTCGCGGGCGGGCTCTTGCTCGCGCCACAGCGCGACCGGAGGCGGCATGGAGTTGGCGCGTTCGAGGTGCTTGCGCTGAGCCTCTTGCACCAGCGCGGGCGCGGGCGAGCAGCCGCCGTTGTTGAGGTTGATGATCGAACGATCCTGCGTGAAGGCTCGCTGGATGGGAGCCCAGAAGTCCTCGTTGCGGGCGATCTCGTCGGGCTCGCCGGGTGTTTGCGCGAGGCGGTCGAGGTCGGAGATTGAAAGGGGCACGGCCTTACGGCGGCTTGGGGCAAGAGAGAGGTTTGCGGCGAAGGGGACGGCGAGAGAGCCGAGGGCGGCGCGGCGGGTGAGCATGGGGTGACTCCGGGGCGATGGATCAACGGCTCAGGAATATCCTCGGTGAGTGTACAGAATCCAAGGAATCGTTGAGATGTCATCGCACGTCCGATCTGCATGCCCGAGCGATGTTGCGGCTTCTTCCTGATTATGATCCTTCGTGAACGAACCATCTCAAGGCGTCAATCTACGGTCGATCTCTATCACTTTTTATATCGTGCCCCACGGCATACCCGGTCGATCGATCATCCGATCGCCGGTTCGCGGCCAGTCTCTCCTGGCTCGCTGTCTGGATCAGTGCCGCGGATCTGGTGTGGCCTCGCGTGTGATTGTTGGCACTGCTGACGCCGATACGGCGAACTTTGCGCGTGATCTTGGCGCGGAGGTGGTCATGCGGTCGCGGCCGATCGGGTCTGTTGGCTCTCGCCGAGACGTCGTATCGGCGTTGTTCGTCACGCTTGGCGAGATGGAACTCGACGGTTCGGGTCTCGTGGTAGCGGTCGATCCGCACGCGGCGAATGTTCTGACACGGCATCTCGACGCGGCCGCGCGAGTGCTTGCTTCGCCCGGCGTCAACTCCGTCATTGCCGTGACCCCCGCTGATGCTCTGCTGTGGTCTGTGGCGGAGGGCCGCGATCCGCTGGCCGTGGCGCGGAACAACGCACGCTTCATGCGCGAGACTGGTGTGATTTATGGGCTGCCGTGGGCGCAGCTTGTCAACGCGGCGGTCGCGCTCGGGCACGCGCCGACGCTGCTGGAGATGAGCGAGGAATCGGCGTTCGTGGTGACGAGGCCGTCCGACCTCATTACGGCCGCGGCGATGATCGACGCGCAGCGCACGCACGCCGCGCTCGAACTTCTTCGCGATGTGCGGTTGCTCGTGCTCGACTTTGATGGCGTCTTCACAGACAACCGCGTGATGGTCATGCAGGACGGGACCGAGGGCGTGCTGTGCAGCCGGGGCGACGGGATGGGTCTGGAGATGCTGCGGAAGAGCGGACTGCCGATCTTTGTGCTGTCTAAGGAACAGAACCCGGTCGTCGCGGCCCGCTGTCGCAAGCTCAAGCTCGAGTGCCTGCATGGGATCGACGACAAGCTGCCAGAGTTAAAGAAGCTCGCGGAGCGGATTGGTGTGATGAAGCACCAGATCGCGTATGTCGGGAACGACACCAACGACCTTGGTCCGATGAGGTGGGTGGGGCTGCCGATCGCGGTGGCGGACGCGTACCCCGAGGCGTTGGCGGCGGCGCGGATCGTGCTGGAAAAATCTGGCGGGCTTGGGGCGCTTCGCGAGCTGTGCGATTTGCTGCTCGAATCTCGGCGGATGAACTCTGAGCCGGGGCTGGCGTGAGGTCCGATCACTCGGCGCTGCGCATCTCCACCAGCCTGCCGGCGCTCATGCCCGACATCGGGTAGTGCTTTTCGAGCGCCGCACCGAGTTCGTCGAGCTTGGCGAGGACGAACTGGCACTCTGCCGAGATCCGCCATCCGGTGAACTTCAGGGCTTTCACGAGCGAACCCTTGGTGGTGCATATGACCAGGCCCTCTTCGGAGAGCTTGATGGGCAGCACGCGGAATTGCCAAGCCTGGCGGCGCTCGATCATCGAAAGAGCCGCGGGCTGGACCTTGGCCTTGAACGGGTTCACGCGCGGGGCCCATTCGGCGACCTGCTCGGCCCAGGCTCGTTCGACCGCTGCGGGGCTGATGTGGAAGAGCTTTTCCGCGATGGCGCCGAACGCGCCGCCCTTTTCGCGTTGGAGTTCGAGCACCTGATCGCGTTCGTCGATGCTCAGGATGCCGTGACTGACCAAGAGATCACCGAGCCGGATCGGATTCTGACGCAGCGTGCTCATCGACAACCCCTTCGAAGTCGGCGGCGGGCGCGACAGGCCCTCGTGACGACCCCTGACCATCGGGTCGGAAGCGTGCGGGTTGTGGCCAGAGATACAAATGAAAGTGTGGGGATGGGCGATCCGAACCAGCGGTAACGCGGGGGCGGCCGGTGCGGTCACGATTCACGCGTTCGGCGCGAAAAACCACGCGCGGACCTTGCGGTTGGTCGGTCGATATTCAAAAGATGCGAAGATATGAGACGGTGAGAGAAGTGGGCGATCGGCTTACTCGGCTGGTTCGATCGTCACCGTTAAGAACTTGCTCTCGAACTGATCGCGGTACAGCTCGGCCCGCTCCTTGTGCGTGAGCAGCAGAAGCGACACGCCAGCCTTGTGGGCCTCGATCGTAGCTTGGACGGCCTCGTCCTTGTTCAGCGGCGTCAGCTCGACCACCGTTTCCAGCACGTACCCGATTTCGTTGACATCATCGTTGTGGAGCAGCACCCGGAACGAGGGGAGTTTGTCCATGCGAGGGGGCGATGTTTTCGGGCGCTCTTTGGTTGCCGTGGCCGGGCCGGTAGATTCCGGGGCCGCAGGCGCTGGGGCGGAAGTCTTGGGCTGGTCGGGGTTTGCGTTGGTTTCGTTGCGGTGTGCCATAGGGTGAATCCAGGTACCGGAGGTGTGTGGTGCTGAATTTGGTGAGTCGAGAGATCGAATCCTAGCCGCGGAAGGTCTGGAAGGCCGAAGGATGAGGTTGAAGAATCGGTTCAGCGAGATCGGCCGGGGCTGGCTGGTTTGGACAGCCGAGGTTCCTGAAAGGAAAAGTCTCGGTCCGCTTTTCAGGAGAGCTGAGCCGGAGAGTCTTCAAGCGACCGCGAGTATGGGCCGAAGGTAGCGAGTGCCATGGCCCGTTCGGAGTTCATCACGATCGACCCGCACAAGAACCAAAGTCGGCACGATTCGCTCGAACCCTCTCAGTTGGTGCTGATTGTGGTGGGGGCGCACCTGCGTGCGGAACTCGCGGACAGGCCGGCCGCGTACATGCTTCAGCGCGAGGCGATCGGCTGGCTCAACACTCGCCTGGGCCCTGAGCGCGCCGACGACCCGCACCCGCTGCACGTCGTGGTCTGCTCGGACTTGTGGTACCTCAACAACGATTCGCTGCGTCGTCGGCCGACGATCAGCATCGGCGGGCCGACGGTCAACGCGCTGTCGGCGTACTTGGCCGACAAGATCCCCAGCGCGTACGCCGTCGAGGGCAAGCTGCTGGTGCAGTTTGACCTGGAGATGCACGATCTGGCAGCGTGCTGCTGGGGGATCGACGCCGAGCGGACGGCCGAGGCTGTGAAGGCGTTCAGCGATCGGTACCTTGATGATTTCATGGAAGCGGCCATGAACCCGCAACACTAGATTTGGGCTTCTGCTCGCGGTGCGGAGCTGTGCGCGAACCTCGCGCGCAATCGTGAGATTGCATGGAGAGTTCTCACTCTTGCGCGCGAGGTTTGCTTGGGCGCACGCCGCGTCCATTCATTGATCGCATGAGACGGTGCGACGCGACGAGCTTTCTCTGTTCGCTGTGATCGGCCCGCAACAGCCCGGAACAGCCCGGAGCTATGACCTGATATCGTCGAGCGAGAACGCTCGGCTTGCGATCGGGCGCAGCGACAGGGCCAGAAACGCCCGCTCCTGGTCGTCCCCGGCCACGCGGTTGCACTTGAGTGTGCCGCAGCAGCTGCAGCGATGCACGATGGCTCACTCGCCGTCGCGGCGGACCTCGATGGCGATGGGCATCATCGGTGCCCGGCAAGACTCGCGGCGATCGCCGGGCTCGTCATCGAGGTCGCGCGACCATAGGCAGACCGGGCAGTGGTTTCGGTGCCGCGTGCCGAAGCTCTGCACGGGGATCTGAAACTTGCAATTGATGCAGGTGAACGAGGAGTCTTGGTGAGATCTGTGTGACATGAGTATGGGTCGTCGTTGTGGATCGAGGATCGGACGTCCGATGGTTCAAGGCGTGCCGCAGAGGCAAGGGGGTCTTTACGTCGGCCGACTGCTTCTCGGTGAGCGCGCAAGCGACCGCAGAACCTGATCGCGGTGGGACCAGCGTGCCGTGGATCGCGCGTGATCGCGAGGCGATCAGCGGATCTACGACGCGACGATGGCCGCGATCAGTTTGAAGGTCTGAATGAGATTGGTTACGAGACAACCTGCGCGGCCTTCGGGGCCACGAGCATCGCTCAGCTCAGCGAGAAACGAGCGTGCCAAACCTCGCGTGCGATGCGCGAACGGCGAACTCAGGTTGTCTTAGGCATTGGCAGACATAGACGAGCCCCAGAAACGGCCAAGTGGCCGGGGAAAGAACACTCGCGAACGGAGAAAACGCAAGCGAATTTTCAGAATCTCTGAGCGTTCGCCCTTCGAGTAGGTCGGCTCTTCGAGCCGCCTCTTGATCCTCGTGCGGTCTCCGATGAGACGACATTTGACGGGTACGAACGAGGTTATCGAATGAAGAGTCGGCTCGGAGAGCCGAAGTACCTCAGAAACCACTTCGTGTCCTTGTTCTAAAACGGAACCGCTGACACGCACTCGATGCGCCTTGTTCCGCTCGGCTCGATGAACGAGATATACGCGGCGTGGAGCATGAGGCGATCGGCGTTGGCGTTGATCGAGAAGGCCAGGTCGCTCGAATCGTTGCTTTCGTGTGCTCCTGCGATCTCTCGCTCGCTGCGTCCAACGTTCCCGTAGAGCACGTCGCCCACGATCGGCGCGCCGAGCCCGCGCGGTGTGGGCGTGGCCGCGTGTACGCGTAGTTGGTGCGAGCGTCCCGTGATCGGCTCGAACCGCACGCGGGTTCGATCGACCTCGCGCGACAGCACGCGGTAGTTCGTCACGCTGGGCCGGCCAAGCTGGTCGTCCAAGATCTGGATGGGCCGCCGGGACAGGTCCGCCCGCATCGAGAACTCGACCCGACCGTGATCGCGTTCGAGCACGCCGTCGAGCAACGCGACGTAGGCCTTGTGGACGATCCGTTGCTCGAACTGCATCGAAAGTTCGCGCTGCGCCTGGGCGTCGAACGCGACGAGCAGCAGACCTGAGGTGTCCATGTCAAGCCGATGCACGACCATCGGGCCGCGGGCGGCCGGGAACATCCGCGCGACCCGCACCACCGCGCAGTCGTGCTTGTCGGGGCCCTTGCCGATGACGGACAACATCCCCGACGGCTTGTCGATCACGACGAAGCGATCGGTGGCAAGGATGACGGTGGGATCGGGGAGATTTGGGGAGGGGGAAATCATGGCTCGAAGAGCCGCTCACCTTGCGAGAGGTTGGGGAGGGCTTCCCGGGCAGGATGCTAGGGTCTGCGGGCGTGAGCATTGATTGAGTGCGCGATGATGCCGAGGCCGTGGCCCGACTGTCCTTGCCGCCAGCTGGCGGACAACTAGATCCTGAGTAGTCTTTCGAGCGGGCTCGTTGAATCAGATCGCGGAACACGGGCATTGTTGTTCCCGCAAGCCGTCACGCGTCCGCCGGGAAAGGTTCGGTCTGAGGACGTTTTAAGCGTGGTCCTCGCGCTCTCGCGCGAGGACCACGAGAGAATCAGCAGCCGCTCTCGAACGCCACGACATACGCGTCGAAGTCGTCGCCGGTGACGAAGCCGTCGCCGTCGAAGTCTGACGAGATCGCCCCGGCCTCGAACGCCAGGACATAGGCGTCGAAGTCATCGCCGGTGAGGAAACCGTCGGCGTCGAAGTCTGCGGTGCAGACGAACGAGGCCGCGACGTCGAGCGCGGTGACGAACGTCGCGTTGATCCCGCCCGGGCCGTCGGTGGTGTTGGCGTTCATCATGGCGAGGATCGCCTGGAACTCGCGGCCTTGCCACTTCCAGCCGGTGTACGCCACGTCGTCGGCGGTATCGACGGTGTTCTTGTTGTTGATGAGCGTGGCGTTGTCGTCGAGGGTTGCGCCCAGGCGTGACAGGATGAGGGCGTAGTCCGCGGCGTTGAAGGCGCCGTCGAAGTTGTAGTCCTTGGCAACGAAGCGGAACTGTATGACGTCGATCCCGCCGAGGCTCGTCGAGTTTACGTCGTTGAACGTGCCGGGCGTGAGCTTGAACCCGGTGAGGTTGATGTCGTCGAGGAGGAAGGTACCGCTCGCGTCGAGCTGTCCCAGCGCGTTGTACTTGGGCCCGTTGGGGTCGGTGGGGCCTCCGGCGAGCGCGATGTTGTAGCGGAGGCTGGCGACGGTGGTGGTCTGCTCGCCGTAGATGAACTCTTCGTCGGACATGCTTGTGTCGGCAATTACATTCAGGCTGTTGAGCCGGCTGCCGCGCTGCGGGTTAGTGTCATAAAACGCGACGCGGCTGAAAGAGTCGGGGTTGTAGCCCGGGGTGTCGGAGATCTCTTGCTGTGATGACCGCGTGTATTCCTTGCCGCCGCCGTTGGAGATCGCGATGTCGTCGACCATCTGGTAGGGTTCGAGGATGGACGGGCTTGGGACGGCGATATTCTGGACGTTGCTCTGGTCCTCGCCGAAGACGCTGAGTTCGCCTCCGAGGGGGAGCGGGCCGCCGAAGTCGATACGGCTGTTGTAGTTGACGTCGGTGTTGATGTCCTTGCGCCACGCGTAGTTTGGGCCGTACACGCTGAGCCCGCCAGCGTTGAGGCTTTGATCGGGGCGTTTGCGGACGAGGACGTAGGTGGACGAGCCGTCGTTTTTGATGCGACCCGCGGTGTCGGTCGTGGGGATGTGGCACTGGACGAACGAAGCGCGGTTGGTGGCGGCGGGGAGCAGCGGGAGGATCTTGCTGTTGTTGGCGTTGTTGTTGAAGATGACAAGGAATCCGTTGGACCCGATGGTGCGCCCGTCGAGGCTCCAGGCCTCGTCGATCTCGGCGAGCTCGTCGCCCGCGTCCCACCCGGCCGGGAGCGGTCCTGGGATGTTGTCGCCGTCGGGGTCCGCGCCGCCGAAGACGGCGGCGATGGCGTAGCCGTCGAGCTTCATGCCGGGCGTGCCGTAGAGCTCAACATACTCCCACTGGTCGTCGATGCTGCCCGAGCCGACGGGGTTGCTGAGGACTTCGTTCAAGACGACCTGCGCGTGCGCGGCCGTGGTGCCAGCCGCGAGCGCGATCGCCGCGATCAACATCTTGGTGTGTGCCGAATTCGTGCTCATGCTCTGATCTCCTCGGACAAAACGTAAACCTTGAAAAACATGCCGGGGTTCACGCTGAACACCCGGACCTTGCTGACCTGCCCGCGACGAACTCAAGCTATCGGGCGAGTATCATGCGTTATTCGGTTCTCTTGCTCCAGAACGCGCCCGACGAGAGGTGCCCGCCGAAGACCTTGCCCTCGATGTCGGGGTACGGGTCGGTGCCCGCGGCGTCGCTGCTGCCCCACCCGAACTCGCCGTCGCGGTTGGTGTCGTTCATTGCGGCGACGTGCCCGTCGGCGAATGCGAAGTTGCCATAAACCTTGTTGTGTTGCTTCTTATTGAACGGGATGTAGCTGCCCTTGCCGTGAGCCGGGCCGAAGTCCGAATAGTCCTGCCGGCCGAAGGTGTTCGAGAGCGCGAGCGGCCCGTCGGTGACACTCTTCACCGCGCGGACGGCCTTCTGCTCGTTGATGTCCACCACGTCGTCGGTGTCCGTTCGTGCATCGGCGAAAAGCGGAACGATCGAGGTCGAGACCATCGAGAGGTACTTGTCGCGCAGCGGCCCGACCACGCCCGCGACCCGCTTGGGGTCCAGCGAGGTATCGCGCACGTTCCGAACTTCCGTGTACGCCATGTACCACGACTGCGTGTAGTTTGTGTTGAACCCGCGGCGGAAGAGCTCGTCGATCTCGTCGGCCGCAAACTTTTTGAAGGGCGAGTCGTTGATGCGCGTAAAGGCCAGGTTCTGGTTCGTTCGCGCCACGTTTGACGGGCAAAGCATGTCGCCGGGCTTGCCTGCGCCCGAGTTGATCATGTCCGCCATCCATCCCGCTTGATCGACCGGGCCGTAGGCGCTGCGCTTGCGGTTATCGAAAGGACCAGAGCACAGGTACGTCTTGTTGTCGGCCGCGTATGCCAGGGCGGACGTCGCCATCTGCCGCAGGTTGCTGGCACACTTGGTCTGCCGCCCGAGCTCACGAGCCGCGCCAAGGCTGGGCAGCAGGATGCTGATCAGGAGCGCGATCACCGCGATCACGACCAGCAACTCGATGAGCGTGAAGGCGGCCTTAGTTGCGAGATTTTTACCTAAAGATTGATTCGTCAAGTAGAAAAAGTACGGGTTCGACTCGGCGCTTCATGTTTAGATGGCGCTAAGTATCGATGAAACAACCGCGAAGAAAATATCGAGAGAATCGGATCGAGCGAGGTGTGTACGCGGCACGTCACGCCGACGACGCTCGTCTCACTCTTGGCGCATTCTTAGCGATCGATGGCTGCTCTTGATCCGGCTGATTCGATAGTCTTCCTCGCCTTGGTCGGGTGCGTGTGTGCGCACCGATGCGTCCCGCCGTGTCAGACCGGGTGTCTGTGTATGTTCCACTTTGAGGAGAGACCTTTGATGAAGAAGTCCTTTGTTCTCGCGGCTTTGGCCGCGACAGCCGGTTCCGCGTTCGCCAACATCCGTATCACCGAGTACTCGTATTCGAGTGTCAGCGGCGAGTTCATCGAACTGACCAACATCAGCTCGTCAACCATCGATATGACCGGCTGGAGCTTCGACGACAACAGCCGCGCGCCCGGTAGCCTCGACCTGAGCAGTTTCGGCATCATCCTGGGCGGCGAGTCGGTGATCATCACCGAAATCGACGCATCGCTGTTCCGCACCGCTTGGGCGCTAGGCACCAGCGTCAAGATCGTCGGTCTCAACTCCAACAACCTCGGCCGGTCCGACGAGATCAACGTGTACAACGGCCCCACGCTCGTTGACCGTCTCACGTACAACGATCAGGCGGCTGGCGGCGGCCCGCGCACGCAGAACGTGAGCGCTAACACCGGGCTTGCCAATCTCGGCACCAACACCGCGGCCCTCTGGGCGCTCTCGACCGTCGGCGACAGCTACGGCTCCTACGCCTCGACCGGCGCGGACGTCGCCAACCCCGGCAAGTACCTGCCGATCCCCGCCCCCGGCTCGATCGCTCTTCTGGGTCTCGGCCTCGCCGTCGTCCGCCGCTCGCGCCGCTGATTGATCGCGATCACGACGAGAAGTCGTGGTTCACTGGGTATCCAACGTCGGTCCGCGAAGGCGGGCCGATTTTTTGTGCGCACAGCACTTGCATCGCTTAGCGCGCGGCAAGGTCTTCGGTGTCAACCGCGAACACCCAGATAAAACTCGGCTGATCTGGTTTAAAATCATTGTCGGTGCTGACGAGGAGCGTCCGCCGCCCATCGCTCAGGTTCGGCCCCCAGCAAAGCCCTTCAATCTTCTCGGGCATTGCTTCGCCCGCGAGCCCGAACCGTGCGTCCAGCAAGTCCAAAAACGGCCTCTTGACGCACGCGACCACGCCGTCGGGCAACTTCTCATTGGGCAGCGACTCGATCGCGGACACGTCTGTTGCGCGCGCGAAATCGGCCACCATGATCCGCTTGAATGCCGCTTCCTTCCCCGCCTTCCCGTCGCGCTCGATCACCAGAAATCGCTTCGCATCGATCGCCAGGATCTCGCTGACGCCGTGCTTGGCGTCGTCGAGCGTGTACACGTACTCGCGGGTCGGCTCGTCGGTCTGGATCGGCAGTTCGAGGACTCGGATGTTCCGCCCCACTCGCTTGTTTTTGGCGTTCAGCGCACCGTCCTGAATCAGCGGGCTCTGCAGGATCGAGTACAGGGTGCGCCCGTCCGTGCTCATCGCCAGACCCTCGAAGCCGCGGTTGCCCTGCCGGCCCGAGAGGTTTTTGGGAGGTAACTCTCGGTCGCCGTCGCCGTCGGGGTTGCTGATCGCGAATCGTGACGGCACGCGCAGTCGCTTCAGGTGTGTGCCGTCCCGGGCGAATGCGTCGATCCACGGGCCGTACTCGTCGCTGACATAGATCGTGCCGTCGCCAGCGACACGGATGCCCTCGGGGTCGTAGCGACGGCCTGCGATTCCAGGCGTGACTGAGTACGCGCCGCTATTGCCGGGGTATCGGGCGGCGTCGGCGTCGCGGAACACATGCGTTGCGACGAGCTTGGGCGAGAGCGTTTCTGGAGTTTCCCCCGACAGGAATCGAGTCGGCAGGTGAATGTCGAAGACGTGATAGCGCGTGAGGTACGCCGACCCGCCGTCGCCGGGTCCGCGGTCGGGGAGCATGACAAATTGTCCTGATGTGTGGTCGAAGTCGAGTGCCGACCCGAAGCTTCCGAGGCGTGCTTGGGTGAAAGACGCCATCGAGGCTGTGAGTCCTGAGAGATCATCGAGGTCGGCCGCGATCTGGGCCTTGGCGATCAGCGTCACCTCGGCGCTGGCGGAGACGGTCAGGCCGCCCGCGCTCGCGCCGAGCGTCACCGCGAGAAAGGCCGCTCGGGCGGGGAGTAAAGCCTTTGTTTCGAAACTGATCCTCATCGTGCCCTCGTCCTCGTGCTCTCGTCGTGCCTTAGCTTGATCTGCATCAGGTCGATTCGGTGATGTGCGTTTTTTCAGGTGCGGCGATTGCTCTTGCGCCCGCCTGTGCCCGTTGGTCATCCCCAATGGTCATCCGCGTTTGATCGCCCGGAAGCCCAAGAACATCGGAATCTCCCGGCGAATCCTGTTCTCTTCGCGCGCCTGAGGCCCCGGCTGGCTCTGCCGCAGACTCGGCCACTCTTCCAGTGTTTCGATCAGGAACCCCGCCTCGCTCAACACGCGGATATAGGTTTGTACTGGGCGATGGAAGGTCCACGTCGTCACGGGCGTCTTGCCGTGAGCCGCGTGCCCGGGGTTCATGACGATCGGAGTCTGACCTGCCGACAGGTATCCGTCCACGCGCCGGTACTGCCGCGTCATCGGTTTCTTGGCGTCCTCGTCCTGTGATTGTCGAGCCGCCGAGCCGCGAGCTTCGCGGTCCGCGTCGTACTTTCCGGTTTTGTCAAAGCCCCAGCTCGTCTGCCCCGGCGCACGGAAGGCGGGGTGGAGGATCACGCCGACGAAGACCCCGCCCGGCTTGAGCAAGGCCGCGCACCCGCGGATGACTGGCTCGAGCGGGTCGATGTTCATGAGCGCCATCACGCTGGCTGCGGCGTCAAAGAGCCCGAGCTTCATCTCGCCTAGCGTGCGTGCGTCGCCGACCTCGAAACGTGCCGCCCGCGTGCTGGTGTCGGGCCGCGGCGGCATCGCGCGACGAGCCGCGTCGATCAGCCGAGGCGACGCATCAACGCCCACCGCCTCGACGCCGATCTGCTCGAGCCTTCGGCACAGCAAGCCCTGTCCGCAGGCGACGTCCAGCACCCGCATCCCTCGAGCAGGCCGAAGCAGCCGCAACGTCCCCGGCACGATCACATCGCGGTGATGATCGCTGCGCCCTTGATCGAGCAAATTCTCGTACCACGGCGCGACGTGGTCCCACGAAGTTTCTAGCGGAGCACTCGAGACCGGACCTTTCACTGCGCCGCCCGCGTCCTTCTTTACGCTCGGCGCGGCGTTGGATTCACCGGCGCGAACGTGACCGCTGTTCGATGCTATAGCCTTTGGATCCGTGCTTGATTCGGCCCGATTCTCCTCATCGCCCGGCACCGCCAGCGTTTCGCGCTCCAGCCCGCGCGGCTTCGCGCCGACCAACCCCCAAAACGCTTCGGGCGCTGGGCTCGAGAACCGCATCGTCTCGCCCTTGCTCGGGTGCGTGATGCCAAGTTCCACCGCGTGCAAGCACAAGCGTGAGATCGGGTCCGACACCGGCGCGCCGTAGGCCTCGCCCGGCGCGCGGTAGCGATAGTCGCCCACCAACGGGTGCCCGGCCTCGCTCATGTGAACGCGGATCTGGTTCTTCCGCCCGGTGCCAAGCCGCAACTGTACCAGGGCGCGACCCAGCCCGCACGCCAGCACGCGGTAGTGCGTCACCGCGAGCTGCGGCGCATCGTCGGCGCGGTGCGTGTACGACGAAGGACCGCCATCGGGCATGCGTGGCCTCTGGCGCGACCCCGGCCCGGAGCTTGGTCCTGAATAGGGCCCTGAGTTTGGCCCTGAGTT
>CAZIMT010000025.1:0-8007 GCA_964540295.1 uncultured Phycisphaeraceae bacterium | reverse complement strand
CTCTTTCTCGCGCGGGCTCGCTTCTTCCTACTTGTACAGCTTCTCCAGGTCACCCCAGAACCCGGGGTATGTCTTGTTCACGCACGCCGGGTTTTTGATCCACACGTTGGGCCTGCGCAGCCCGACGAGTGCCAGCGACATCGCCATGCGGTGGTCGTCGTAGGTCTCGAACTCGACTCGTTCGCAATCTGCCGAGCAATCAACGCCGCCCGGTGGGGGGGTGATGGTGATGGCGTCCTCGTCGCCCGCGACCGAAGTTTTCACCGCGACCCCGACTTTGGTCAGCTCGTTCTTCATGGCCGCGAGCCGATCGGTTTCTTTGTGCCGCAGCGTGCCCAGCCCGCGCAGGATCGACGTCCCTTCCGCGAAGCACGCCACCGCCGCCAGTGTCATGGCCGCGTCGGGCATGTTTGCCATATCGGCCAAGATGGGCCCCAGCTTGGCTGGCCCCTTGCACTCGACGGCCGGGTCGTCGTCCGTCCCCGCTGGCTTACTGCTCGCGCCCATCCGCACGAGCAACTCGGGGAACGCCGCGTCGCCTTGCAATGACCCCGGTCCCAATCCTTGAACCTTGCACACCGCGCCCGGGATCAGCGCGGCCGCGGCCCAGAAGTATGTGGCCCCGCTCGCGTCCGGCTCCGTGTCGTACGTGAACGAATCGAGCCCGAACCCGCGCGAGCGCCCGTCCACCGCACGCGGCGGCCCAACTCGTGTCACCCGCAAATCTTCCGTCATCTGCACGTGGGCCCCGAGCTTCTGCAAAAGCCCGATCGTCATCGTGATGTACGACGCGCTCGTGATCTCGCCCACGAGCTTGATCGTCACGTCGTGCGCCAGCCACGGCGCAACCAGCAGCAACGCGGAGATGAACTGGCTGGACATGGTCGTGGGCAGCACGAGCGCTCGCGCCTCGCCAGCCGGTCCCCTGGGCGGCACGATCTTCATCGGCGGGCAGCCCTTGGTCCCTGTGAACTCGATGTTCGCGTGCAGGTGGATGAGCGCACCGGCCAGCTCCGCGATAGGCCTTTGCCGCATCCGCGCGTTGCCGTCCACCGTTACCGGCCCGGGGGCGAGCAGCGCCGCGGCCGCCAAGAACCGCGTCGCGGTCCCCGCGTTGCCAAGGTCGAGCGTTACACCCTCGGGCGGCACGACCCAGCGCCCGTTCACGCCGGTGATCTTCAGGTCCTGACCCGAGCGAGTGACCTTTGCACCCAGCGTGGTCACGGCCGCGATCATCCGCTGGGCATCGTCGGCCTCGAGCAACGGCCTGCGGATCACCGAATCGCCGCGCGCCAGCGCCGCCAGCAGCAACGCCCGGTTTGTCAGGCTCTTGCTCCCCGGCGGACGGATCGAAACGCGAAACGGCTTGGCCCTCGGGAGGAGCGGTGGGACAGCCAGCAGCGCCGGCGTGTCCGACGAGGAGGGGGGCGCGAACGGTGGGTGGGATGGCGAGGAGATATCAGTCACCGAAGGCCGGGCCCGCGCAAGGATCGCGCTCGATCGGACACCACTTTGCCTCACGCCGGTTCTACACCACAAGTCCCGGAGCGTGCGGCCTCGGACAAGAGTTTACTCGCTCTGTCCTGTTTCGCGACGAAAAACCGCCACGATGTCCTCGATCGGGATGACAAAGAGCCGGTTATCTCCTTCAAAGTCAACCGGGATCCCGTGCTTGGGGTTGAACAAAACCCGGTCGTAGCGCCGGATCGGGTAGTCCTCGTCACGCTCGACCTGCTTGGAAATCGCCACCACCCGCCCCGTCAACGTCGGGATCTCGACCTTGTCGGGCAGGTGAATGCCGGTCTTGGTCTGCTTCTTGTCGTCGTCCTTGCGGATCAGGACACGCTTGCCGATGGGCTCGACGGTTTCAAGCTGGGCGGATGCGGCGGACTTGGCGGAGTCCTTTTTTGCAGGGTCAGGGATGGGCATATCGAGACTGTAGACGATCTTGTAGCAACGCTCGCGAGGTGACGCCGATTCTTGAAAAGGTGTTTTCGTTCGCAAAAAAAACAACCCACCATGACGGTGAGTTGAGTGGATCGTAAATTGGAGTTGAAAACCCAGCTCGCCTAGCCCAGCAACGGCCCCGATGCCAGCAGCAGCACGCCGGGTCCGGCCTTGGGATCCATGGAGGTCAGCATGATCGCCAGCCGCGGGGTCGCGGACTTGTTCAGCATGATCGCTTGGCCCTTAAGCCCGCCCGAGCCATCGAAGCGTGCCAGTTCAGAGAGTTCGGTGCCTTCTTCGTCGATGGCGACGATCCGATACACCTTGCCCTCGGTCGGGACGAGGTTCGAGAAGTACACCGTCGCGTTGTCACGCTCGGGGTCGATGTGCACCGTGGCCCGGGCCTTGAGGTCCGGAGAGAGCGGGGCGAGGGCGAACCGCTTGATGTTCGGGTTTAGCAGCAGGTCGTTGGCTTGGAAGCCGGGGATCTGCGCCAGGGTCCCGATGCTCAACTCGTTGCGAGCCTCGTTGTAAAGGCTGTCATACTTCCCATACAGGTGCAAGACCGCACCACCGAGCGCGATGGACGCGCTTGCAAAGCCCAAGGCCGCCGCACGCCAGAGCGGCGTCACACGGCGGCTTGGACGCAGCGCCGGGGCGACCCGGCCCGCCGGATGGCTCGCCGCGTGAGCGTGCGAAGCGTGCATCGCGGCCCGGCTCGCACCAACCGCGGGCGCAACTTTCTCAATCTCCTGATGGACCGCGCCCAGCACCCGGCCGCGCAGCGCGGCCACCGCTACGTCCGTCAGCACCGCGTCCTTCAACCCTGCGCGTGGCTCAACATCGCTTGAGGGCAGCCAGTCGGTGCGCACCAAGCGCGCCTGTTCGCGGCGGATCTGCGACTGCACGTCCGGGGACGCCGAGAAGAACGCGGCATCGAAGGCGTCGCGCTCGGCATCGTCAAGCAGGCCCAAGGCGTCGAGTTGCGCGGCTTCAAGAAGTTCGTACGTGTTCATGTCAAAAGTTCCTCGTTGGTCCGTTCCCGCAGTCTCACCAAAGCCCGACTGAGCGCCGATTTGATGGTCCCGAGGGGTGTGTTGAGTTCTTCGCCGATCTGCCTTAAGGTCTGCCCGCCCAAATAGGCTCGGGTGACCACCGTCCTCTGTAGTTCCGGAAGTGTCGCGATCCGTTGCATCAAGACGGTAAACCGTTCGTCCTTTTCAATCTCTGACAAGCCCGCCGACATTCCTGCGGAAGTGCTGGGGTTCTGGGCCTCGGGCTGGGTAGCAGGGGCACCGTCCAAAGACGACGCTTTGACCCGGGCCCGGCGTCGCCGCAACCGATCAACCAAGTGACGACGAGAGATCAGCATGACCCAGGTCACGAGCGCCGCACGGGAGGGGTCGTATCGGCCCGCGGTACGCCAAAGCCTTACGAAAATCTCCTGAACCGCGTCCTCTGCTTCGACCCGGGCCGGGGTCGCCTGGAACGCCATCCGATACACCAACGACGCGAAGCGGTCGTACAGCTCGGCCACCGCGCCCTCGTTGTTGGCGGCCACGCGCTGCATCAACGCCAAGTCTCGTGCCGCCGAATCACCGGTCGAGTCACGAGCCGAGTCACCAGATTCGTGGTCCGTCTTCCCGCTCAAGGGAATCCGTCCTTTCATAAATGAGAGAGTGCGAATCCGAGAAAAAGCGTGAGAGCCCGCGACAGAGCGGCACAGAAGGCGGCACAGAAAGCGGGACAGGGAGAATCGTTCAGCAAGCCATCAGAAGAAGTCGGAGTGAGTCGAAGCCAGAACCGGAATGAGTCGACGCTAGAAAGAAGTATGGCGGTAAGTCCAACTATGTTCAGGGAAAGTTTCTCTACAGATACCCGCTCCATGAACTGAAAATTCTCGATGCCTAGGGTTCGATTGTGCAAGACCTGTGAAATGCTCGGCAAGAGGGTGGCAAGAAGGTGGAGAGTCTCGATAAGGAACGTGAAGCGTAACAAATCACTGCTCTGTACGCACGGAATCTCGGAAGGATCCTTCACAATCTGGTCGGTTCATCGAGATCCGTGCTAGTTTGTTCGATATCTGTAAGTGTGTTTTTTCTCGGACGGTGATAAATTTACCGAAGATTTTTTATCTCTTGCGGAACCAATGGCTGATCGTTACTCTAAGACTGTGTGAGTTCCGGATGTCGGAGCTCAGCCGTCGGCTTGAGCGCGAGTTTGATCGCGCTGGTGAGGGGAAACGACTGTGGGTCATGACTCACGTCTTGTCGGGCTCGATCGTGCCATGCTGTCGCCCGCTCTCAAGCGGGCCGCATGGTCGTGCCTGATCTCGCCTCGTCCGCCTCTTGTCAATCGTGCGAATCGTGGCTTCACGCTTATCGACGTTCTGGTGTCGATGGCGGTGATCACCGTGCTCATCGGGCTGTTGCTGCCCGGTCTGTCTCATGTGAACCAGAAAGCGCGGCGTGTCGCGTGCCTGTCCAACATCCGTCAGATTGGTTTGGGCGTGCAGATGTACGCCGATGATCACAACGGTTTGCTGGTGCCCAGCGTGTTCGTGCCTGGTTGGGCGAAGAACTCGTACTCAGCGCCCGAGCAGATGGACCGCATCCGCCTCGAAGACGCCAACGGGGGCCTCTGGGGCAGTCGTTGGGACGGCCTGGGGCGCCTCTTCTCGGCCGATTACCTCGCCGCTCCGAAGATCTTTTACTGCCCTTCTCACCGCGGAGAGCACCCGTTCTCCCGGTATGCTGATTCGTTCGGCGATGCGGAGGGCGGCATCATCGCCAACTACCAGTATCGCGGCGTCTCGCCAGACGGGTCCAAGATTCTCGACTTTGTTCAGCCTAAGCAGACCGCCATTGTTTGCGACGGCATCCGCACCAGGCTCGATTTCAACCACAGCACAGGCATGAACGTTCTTCGTGCCGACCAATCTGTGGATTGGTTCAGTGACGAGAGCGGGCAGTTATTCAACTCGCTGCCCGACGAGTCCGGCTCGGCGACGTCTGCGCAATCTGCGTGGCAGACGCTCGACGCCACCAATAATCCGCGCTGAAGTCTCTGAGGTTCTAATCGCCGTCGGCGTGGCTGCGCTTGCCGTGCCGATTGCGCGCGGTACATTGTGCGCATGAACGACTCGTTGCCATCTGTTTCTGTGCTGTTCGTCGCGGCCTCGTGCGTCGTTCTCGCTTCAACTACGCACGCTCAACTCACGCCCGATAGGCTTTACTACGGCGTCGGTCGGTCGATTCCCATGACGGTCACTATCCCCAAAGACGCGACCGGCGAGCCTGCGATCCGACTTTACGAGGCAACGTCATCCGACCTTGACAACGGGAGCCAGAACGCACCAGCCTTCACGACGGCCTCGGCCGCCGCTGGGCTGGTGAACCTTGCGACGCTCTTCCCTGTCGTCTGGAACCAGCCCAAACCGCGTGTGATGTACGCTCAGCTCGTCGTCGGCTCGCGCGAGGTCGGCTCGCCGATCGTCCTTCAGCCGATGGTAAGCCCCAAGACGGCCTGGCTCATCAACACCACGACCCGCCAACCGTTCTGGTATGACGACACCGCCAAGAAGCCGAGCTTTGATCCCAAGGAAGGGACGATCGTGTACTCGTCAGAATCGCCGATCGTGTTTTCGGGCGTGCGTGTCTACGCCGACACGCGCGTCGTGCTCGTGACCAGCGAGGGTGACATGGAGTTCGCCATGCGTCCCGACTCGGCCCCCAACACCGCGTGGAACTTTCTTCAGCTCGTGCAAGGCGGCTTCTACACCGACATCGGTTTTCACCGCGTTGTGCCGCTGGATAAGAAGGGAAACCCGTTCGTGATTCAAGTCGGCGACCCCACCGGCACCGGCGACGGCGGCCCGGGCTTTTCGTACGACCTCGAGCCCAGCACGCTCTCGCACGACTTCGGCGTGATCTCGGTCGCACGCGACACCGACCTCAACACCAACGGCTCGCAGATTTTCGTGTGCCTGAGCCGCGAGGGCACCGCGCGGCTCGACGGCAGGTACACCGCGTTCGGCCAACTGACGCGCGGCGCGAACGTCGTCAGAGCTATCGCCGCGACGCCGTTGCAGGAGGGGACCGACAAGCCGATGAGGCCGCCGGTGCTCTTCTCGGCCCGGGTTGTTCTCGCGCCCCCGATGGAGCAGCGGCGTGAGAGCGAGCCAACGCGCCAAGCCAAGCCGAGCGCGACCGAACCCGCGAGGAAAGAGCTCGGCGACACGATCGGTGAGCGATAGAGTTGTGGGTTTCTCTAGACCCTGAACTTGGGCTGCGTCACACTCGGAATCCTCGCTATGCTTTGGTTCATGTCTTGGTTTATAGACACCTTAGGCGGCCTGTATGAGCTCGCCCGCCTCGGCGTTATTACACGCTTCCGGTTTCGCGGCGCGTACTGGTCGTGGCGGCTTCACACCGCGTTTGGCCGAGGCTATCCGGAGTCCCGCCTTGAAGTTGTCGCGGGAGTGTTGGCGTACGGGCGGTGGATTTACCGACTGCGCCGGAGAAGGTCTTGAGAGACGGCGGCGCGACTCATCTTGCGTAAACTTGCGTAGATGAGCGAGCTTTGCCGCTTTCGGGCGAGTCGGCCGCGCCCACGCACGATCAATCGTGAGAGCAAAAAAACGATCGGCCGCAAGGGCGGCCGATCGTGACTGGACAAATGAATGTAGCGAACCGCCGGTTTCAGCGCCGACGCGCGGCCTTCTTCGCGACTTTCTTCCCGCTCTTGGTCGTGCGAGCCGCGGCCTTCTTCGCTTTCGGGGCCTTGGCCGCTGGCTTGGCCTTGGTCTTCACGCCCGCCTTGGCGTACCCGGCGGGGATGCCCTGAGTCCAGGTGTCGGCGAAGCGTGATTCGGGGTTGTACCCATCACCCGGGATTGGGTGTGAACCCTTCGTGAAGGTGCTGATGGAGCTCTTGTGGGCCGACTTGGCGTTGTACTTGGCGGTGAACTCGTCGAAGATCCAGCGGTAGGTTTTCTCCATGCCGTCGCGAAGGCGGGTGTCGGGCTCCCACTTCAGGTATTCCTGAATTTTGGTGTTGTCGCTGTTGCGGCCCGCCACGCCGCGGGGCGCGTCGAGCTTGTAGCGACGGTTGAGCTTGATCCCTGCGATCTTCTCTGCGATGTCCACGAGCTGGTTGATGCTTACCAGCTCGCTCGACCCGAGGTTGATGGGTTCGAGGATGTCTGACTGCGTGATCTTGGTGATGCCCTTGACGCAATCGTCGATGTACATGAACGAGCGAGTCTGGGTGCCGTCGCCCCAGATCTCGATGTCGTGCTGCCCGCTGACGACGGCGGCGATGACCTTGCGGCAGATCGCGGCCGGGGCTTTCTCGCGCCCGCCTTCCCACGTGCCGTTGGGGCCGTAGACGTTGTGGAAGCGTGCGACGCGGGTCTTGATGCCGAAGTCCTCGCGGAAGTGGCGGCACATGCGTTCGCTGAAGAGCTTTTCCCAGCCGTAGCCATCCTCGGGCATCGCCGGGTAGGCGTCCTCTTCCTTGAGCGCGGTGACGTTCGGATCGGTCTGCTTGTCGCCATTGTAGGCGCAGGCGCTGGAGGAGAAAAAGAAGCGGGCGCCGCCGTGCTTTTTCGCCGCGAGCAGGAGGTGGGTATTGATGAGCACGGTGATCATGCAGAGCGCTTTGTTCAGCTCGATGAAGCCCATGCCGCCCATGTCGGCGGCGAGATTGTACACCGTCTCGCAGCCCTGCACCGCGGTCTCGCAGGCGTCGAGGTGCTCGAGATTGAGCGAGAGATTTTCCACCTCGTCGAAGCGCTGATACCACTCGCCGAGGGGCTTTTTATCGACCGCTCTGAGGTTCGTGACGCCCTGGCGGCGGAGATCGGCGATGAGGTGACCGCCGATGAAGCCACCGGCGCCGCAGACGAGGATGCGATTCATGAGGAAGGAGGGTTGGGAAAAAAAGAGCCGCCACTGTCTATGCCGGCTGCGGGCCTTCAAGCGGATACTGGCGCAGACCGAGGAGCTGTTGGGCGATGCGCCAGGCGAAGAGGGGATTATTCACCAGGTAGCGGCGACC
>CAZIMT010000024.1:0-27121 GCA_964540295.1 uncultured Phycisphaeraceae bacterium | reverse complement strand
GAACCTAGAACCTAGCGGTTAACAGCCGCTCGCTCTACCATTGAGCTATCGGGGAACAGACTGGATTTCGGCCTTCGGACGACCGGGTAGAAGCCTAGCCGCCGCGCGGGGTTGGTCAAGCGTCTTTTGCTGCTGACGAACCGCGCGGGGCAAGTCTGAGGGCGGCGGCGCCCGGGGTCGTCCCCGAGCGATCCGCGACAGGACCGGGACATCGGCATTCTCGGGGCTTGGCACGAGCCGACTTGTCGCCTAGAGTCCCTCCCTCATCGCCCCAGGCCTCGTGGCTTGGTTGGGTGATGGTTATCCTGAACGAGTTTCTCGATCAAGCCGCGTCACCTGACGTGCCGATCGGGCCTCCTGAACGAGAGCTGGCCATGAAGAACGACATCCACCCGAAGTATTTCAACAACTGCAAGGTCTACCACAACGGGCAGGTCGTGATGACCGTCGGCGCGACCGTGCCGGAGATGCACGTCGAAGTGTGGTCCGGCTCGCACCCGTTCTTCACCGGCAAGCAGACCTTTGTGGACGCGGCCGGGCGGGTCGAGAAGTTCCAGCGGAAGTTCCAGGGGAACTACTTCAAGAAGGACGAGAAGAAGGCCGAAGCTCCCAAGGGCTGAGCGGACCTCGAAGGTTTTCAACGAGTGTTTTTCAAACCCGGCTTTGACCGGGTTTTTTTGTTGCACGAATCGTGTCGCGGCGCTGCTTCATCGAGACCCGGTGACTGCCTCTGCGGATCAGCGGCCGCTCATTCCGCCGGCCATGTGTCCAACGCCTCACTCAGCGAGTCGATGAGCGGCTAGAGGCTGAGTCGAACCGTGTCTCGCACAATCGCCGTGTTGATCGTGTCGTACCCGTGGATCAGGCGTCACGTGTGCGACGGACTGCCAGCCGTTCGATCGCGGAGAGACGCGTGCGAGTGCCTTCGATGATCTTGGTGGATGCCTCGTCGATCACTTCGATCGCCTTGAGCAAAGCAAAGAGAAACATGTCGTCGCGTTTGAGGCATTTGCGTGTTTTTACGGTGCAGAACAGCCGCGCACACTTGGCCTACTCGAGCATGTGGGTGAGCCGGACGCGGCCTCGTCCAGAACATCGCGCGGGTCACGCGGCATGGAGCAGCCTCGCGCCAGCGACAACGTTCTCCCGGAAATAGCGGGAGAGATCGGCGGGCGTGCGAAGATCAACCTCGCGCCCAAGCATCTCTGTGAGATCCGCTTCCGTCCGAGCCATCGTGAACAGTGTTGGCGTGATGCCCGGCGAAACTCAACGAGCATGTCCACGTCGCTGTCGAGGCAGAAATCATCACGGAGAATGCTTCCAAAGAGAGAAAGACGGGCGATGCTGTTGACGCGGCTAAGAGCCTCGATCGCGCTGTCGAGAAAGTTGAGGCCGTTGACGTGCACGGCTGGAGATATTCCAGCAGTTCGGGTCGCTCGAGTCACAAGTCAAACGCGGGCGGCCCGTGGTATTACGATCCTCCCCTTGCCACTGAACCCCCAAGTCAAAGGCACACGAGGCCGCCCCGGCGAGTTCAGAAGTTCGAGGGTCAACGTGGGCGACTTAGTGCCACGAAGTCAGTGCCACCCAACGGTGGCTAACGCGCACCCACGAATATCTGCTTTGTGCAACGAGGATTATGTTGTATGATATTGTAAACAGATTCACTTCTCGCGAAATTAATTTACTTTCAAGCAAAGTTTCCTCTGAATGATTTTACGTGGGTTGATGCCTGCAATCTATTGACTTTCGAAGTGAAGTGCTAGGATTTCGCAGTCGAAAGATGTCGACCCGCAGGCTCGCGCACTTTCGTGGAGCTGTTCGATATCGCCGATGCTAGCACAGTAAGGAATGCTATGAAAGACATTGTCGAGACTGCCGTTGCCGCTGGTTCGTTCAAGACGCTCGCCACAGCACTCGGCGCCGCCGGGCTTGTGGAGACACTCAAGGGTCCTGGTCCGTTCACCGTGTTCGCGCCCAGCGACGCCGCCTTTGCGAAGCTTTCGGCTGGCACTGTAGAAAGCCTTGTCGCGCCTGCGGCCAAGGCGAAGCTGACCGGGATCCTCACTTACCACGTCGTCGCGGGTAAAGTGCTCGCCGCCGATGTGATGAAGCTCCACGAGGCTAAAACCGTCAACGGCCAGTCCGTCGCGGTCAAGGTCGTTGATGGGAAGGTGAAGATCGACGCAGCCACCGTGGTCACCGCAGATATTCAGTGCACGAATGGTGTGATCCATGTCATCGACTCGGTGCTGATGCCCAAGTGATTGCCGGGCTTTAGTTCTACGGAAGTGCCGCCGGCCGTTGCTCGACAACGGCCGGCTTACTTACTTAGGGGATGTCAAGAAGTTGTCCGCAAGTGCTTCAGCTCGCGGGCTGGCTAAAAACCCATCTTCAATACTTAGGCGTGCTTTCACGTCGTCTCTCTCCCGATTGCTGCTCAAGACGGACGCTCGGGCCGAGAGCGGGCATCCCCTTAACTTCACCGGCGGGGTTAGAGGTAGGACAGGTGCATTGCGTCGTCCTATCGAACACGAACCCGCGAGATACCCCTGAAAATTGTGTCACTATGCCGTATTTTTTTATTTATGAATCCACTCGGCATCCTGAGCGAACACGAAGTTTCGGGCGATCCCGGAGTTTACTGGACCGTTTGGGCAAATTTTAGGGGCAACCATGTCACTCGTCAATCCTTCGGAAGCATCTCAAGCTCTTCATGCCGGTCTGTCTATCGAGGGCATCACGATGTACCTCTTCTGGATCAGTACCGTGTGCATGGGCGCGGGCACCGCGTTCTTCTGGCTCATGGCCGGAAACGTCCCTCGTGTCTATCGCTCGGTGATGGTCGTCGCTGGCATTATCACGGGCGTCGCCTGCTACCACTACTTCCGCATGTCTAGCATTTATCTCGAGAATGTGGCGAGCCTGTTCGATGTGAACGGCGATCGCATTGCCGGGAAACAGCTCGCACAGTTTCCGACGGCCTATCGCTACATCGACTGGCTGATCACGGTCCCACTCCTTGTGCTCGAGATCCCGCTGCTGCTCAATCTTGGCTCGAAGGCCAAGGGTCTGTTCGCAACCTTGGTCGCGGCGTCCGTCGTCATGCTCGTCTTCGCATGGATCGCCGAGGTCTCTAGTATTGGCTCGGTGTCGTGGTGGACGAACTACGCCATCTCGTGCGCGGCCTGGTTCTATATCGTGTTCTTCCTCTTCACCAAGGTCAATGAGCAGATGATCGGCCAGCCCGCGGCGATTGTCCGGTCGCTCAAGACGCTCCGGCTTTACATCCTCATCGGCTGGACAATCTACCCCATCGGCTTCCTGATGAGCCTCGCTGGCCCCGGTGGCGAGTCCGCCCGCGAGATCTGTTATAACATCGCCGACGTCATCAACAAAGTTGGCTTCGGGCTGGCGTGCTATGCGGGCGTGAACGCGTTGGCAAAGCACGAGCTTGATCTGACGGCTGTACCCGTAAGGTCTTGAGTGTCCCCTGAACGTTGAATTTGGCATCATTGTAAGTGTGAACACGGCACCACAGCTGGTGCCGTTGTTCTTTGCAAACATCGGCTCGTTGACGAAGATTCTCGAGCCCGTGGGGGAATGGGTCTGGACTCTGAGTTTGCTCTTTGCGGGCATGCCGCACGGGGCGTACGACCTGGCGGCGATCCGAAAGAGTTCCGCGAGCCCGCGTCGAGCGATCTCTTGCTTTGCCCTGTACACCGCGACGATGATTCTCTGCGGCGTGTGCCTTGTGCTGTTCCCGACGCCCACCGTCGCGGGATTCCTGCTGCTCGCGGCCTATCACTTTGGTACAGGCGACTCGGTGTGGACCCGAGGCCGTGCTCGGTTCAGCACCCTCGATCACCTCGCCGGGCTTGGGAGAGGGCTGGTCGTCATCGTCTCGCCATTTGTCTTCCAACCGGCAGATTCTTGGCGCCCCTTCGCGGAGATCGCGCGTGCCGCTGGCGCCGGGCCGACGCTCCTCCCCGAAAGTTCATCAACCGCGGCGGCATTGCTTCTCGTGCTGAGCATCTGCTTCACGCTGGTGCGAACATTCCGGCGTGCGACCACGATCAAAGAAATTCGTGAGGAGTGGCTCACAATCTTGGCCGTGCTGGTTCTCAGCGCGACGACTCCCCCGTTGTTCGCGATCGGTGTCTATTTCGTCGCGGTCCACGCGTTTGGGCACTGTCTCCGAGCAACCACGCCAAATAGGCCATCTTCAACCCGGCCGTTTCTGAATGCGTGGCGCGTTCACGTCGAGTCGCTCCCGCTGCTCGTGCCATCCATCGCGATAGTGTTGACCGCGGCCTGGCTCCACGGCAGCTTAAACCCCGCCAGCATTACGCTCGCTTTCCTAGCGTTCTGCTTGGTCGCGACGCTGCCTCACCACATACTTTGGCACCCAACGAACCTCAACGCCGTCGTTGGCGACTTCAGTGCTCGTGCGAGTTGAAGACTTGAGCCGTCGTTCGCGCGCGAGATCCGAACCAAGGCACACCGAGGTCGGCATGGCGCGTTCAAAAGTTCGGGGGTCAACGAGGCGACCTCAGTGCCACCAAGTCGGTGCCACCCCGCCGGGTGGCATGCTCGCTGCTTTATCGAGCATGGCTTCGAAGCCCGTTTCAGCGGGCTGGGGGAACGGTGGGTGGCATGCCCGCCGCGCGATGAAGACACAGAGATCGGTTGGGACGGCTCTCAGTGGCACGAAGTCAGTGCCACGGTGCCGAACCACACACGGCTGGCCGAGCGCCATGCTAATGCGACGGGTGGCATCAAAGTTGCTTCTCGTGGCATCGAAGTCTCTTGAGACTTCGATGTTCTTGATCACGCTCTCATCGAAGTCGAAGCGACTTCGATGCCACGGGGCATCTCTTCCTCTTCGACATCGATCTCGGTGAGCCGTTCACTCACAGGCGTTGCGAGGGCCGCTCCTTCGTGGCACCTATCGCGCCATCCATTCCCTAACGGCCTGGCAGCGTCAAGATCCATCCATTCATCCGAATATACGGATAAGGCTATACTCTCCCCATGACCAGCCTCTTCCTCCAAACTCTCGCCTCCCGCGCTCTCGTCTTCGACGGCGGGATGGGTACCCAGATTCATAAGGTCGATCTCTCCATCGACGGCGACTACTGCGGCTGCGAGAACTGCACCGACATCTTGGCCAAGACTAGGCCGGACGTGATCCAAGCGATCCATGAGCGGTATCTGGAGGCCGGGGCCGACGTCGTCGAGACCGACAGCTTCGGGGCGAGCAAGTTGGTGCTGGCCGATTTCGGGATCGCGGAGCGGACGTACGAACTGGCCCGGGCTGCGGCGGAGGTCGGGCGGGCGGCGGCGGGCAAGCACACGACCAAGGACAAGCCGCGGTTCGTGGCCGGGTCGATGGGGCCGGGGACCAAGCTGATCACGCTGGGGAACACGACGTGGGACGCGATGCTGGACAGCTACCGCGAGTGTGCGCGCGGGCTGATCGACGGAGGCGTGGATGTTTTTCTGATCGAGACTTGCCAGGATCTGTTGCAGGTCAAGTGCGCGATCAACGCGGTGCTGGCGGCGTTGGAGGAAAAAGGCAAGACGCCGCTGGACATCCCGATCATGGCCAGCGTGACGATCGAGAGCACCGGGACGATGCTGCTGGGCTCGTCGATCGAGGCGGCGGCCACGGCGCTCGCGGGGTACCCGATCATTTCGCTCGGGCTCAACTGCGCGACCGGGCCGACGGAGATGACCGAGCATGTGCATTGGCTGGGGAAGAATTGGCGCGAGGCGGACGCGAGCGGGGGCGTGCGGCGAAATCTTTCGGTGATGCCCAACGCCGGGCTGCCGGTGCTGAACGAGGGGCGGACGGAGTATCCCTTGCGGCCTCAGCCGTTTGTCGAGGCGATGCAGAAGTTTATCGAGAAGGACGGCGTGAACATCGTCGGCGGGTGCTGCGGCACGACGCCCGAGCACATTAAGCTGCTGGTGGATTGCGTTGAGGAGCTGCGGCGGCGCGGGAGCACGAGAGGCGCGACAACCGTTGCGGCGGCGGTTGCGGTCGCGGAGCCCGGGCCCGAGGGCGTGTTCGCGGCCGCGGATAAGGTTGGGATTCCCAAGGGCGCGACGTCGCTGTACTCGGTCACAGACTATCGCCAGGACAACTCGTTCCTGATCGTCGGTGAGCGCATGAACGCGTCGGGCTCGCGCGCGTTTAAGAAGTTGCTAGAGGTCGAGGACTGGGACGGCATCGTGTCGCTCGCGCGCGAGCAGCTGCGCGAGGGTGCGCACGTGCTAGATCTCAACGTCGATTACGCCGGGCGCGACAACGCCAGCGACATGGCGGAGATCGTCAAGCGGGTGGTGCGACAGGCCGACGTGCCGCTGATGATCGACTCGACGCAGACCAAGACGATCGAGGCTGGTCTGCGGCACGCTCCGGGCAAGTGCATCATCAACTCGGCGAACTTCGAGGACGGCGAGCACAAGTTCGACGAGGTGCTGCGCCTCGCCAAGACGTACGGCGCGGCGGTGGTGATCGGGGCGATCGACGAGGACAAGCAGGCGTCGATGGCGCGCACGGCCGAGCGTAAGCACGCGATCTCGGCTCGGGCGCTGGCGCGGGCGGTTGAAAAGTTCGGCATGGACCCGGCGGATGTTCTGTTCGACCCGCTGGTGCTGCCGATCTCGACGGGCATGGAGAGCGACCGGCGCTCCGCGCTGGAGCTGGTCGAAGGGATCTCGCGTATCGCCAAGTCGTTCCCCGAGTGCCAGACGGTCGTGGGGCTCTCAAACGTCAGCTTCGGACTGAACCCCGCAGCTCGCGTGGTGCTGAACTCGGCATTCCTGCACGAGCTGCGAAAGGCGGGGCTGACGGGCGCGATCGTGCACGCGAGCAAAATCCTGCCGCAGAATAAGATCCCGGACGATCAGTGGGCGGCGGCGATCGAGCTGATCTACGACCGGCGTGCCGAAGGCATTGACCCCTTGAAGAGGTTCATCGAGCTCTTCAAAGACGCGCAAGCATCGGCTGGCCCGCCCAAGAAGAAGCTGGCGGACCTGACCATCGAAGAGCGGCTGCGCGGGCACATCATCGACGGTGAGAAGCAGGGATTGAAAGAGACCATCGACGGCGCGCTGGTCAGGTACAAGCCGCTGGAGGTTATCAACGATCACTTGCTCGACGGCATGAAGACGGTGGGCGAGCTGTTCGGCTCGGGGAAGATGCAGCTGCCGTTTGTGTTGCAGTCGGCGGAAGTGATGAAGATGGCGGTGGCGCAGCTGGAGCCACTGATGGAGCGGGCGGCCGGTCAGACCAAGGGCACGATCGTGCTGGCAACGGTCAAGGGCGACGTACACGACATCGGCAAGAACCTGGTGGACATCATCCTGACCAACAACGGGTACAAGGTGGTGAACCTGGGCATCAAGCAGCCGATCAACGCGATCCTGGCGTCGTGGCGCGAGCACAACGCCGACGCGATCGGGCTGTCGGGGCTGCTGGTCAAGAGCGTGAACGTGATGGAGGACAATATCAAGGAGATGAACACCGAGGGCGTGAAGATCCCGCTGCTGCTGGGCGGTGCGGCCCTCACGCGGCACTATTGCGAGAGCCACCTGCGCTCGATCTATGGCGGTCAGTGCTATTACGGCAAGGACGCGTTCGAGGGGCTGAGCACGATGGACCGGATTATGTCCAGGCAGGGCGACGTGCTGACGGCCGAGATCGACGCGCGGCTGGGCAAGCGCAGCAAGGCCGAGGAGATGATCCTGCAGACGCGGATCGAGAAGCTGGCGAAGGCGAACAGCGAGGGCGGTGGGGTCGCGATGGCGACAGGCGAAAAAATCAGATCGAGCGTTTCGACGACCGTGCCCGTGCCGACGCCGCCGTTCTGGGGCTCGCGCGTGGTGGCGGAGGTTGCGCTGGATCAGGTGTTCTCGTTCATCAACCCGATCGCGCTCTTCCGCGGGCAGTGGCAGTTCAAGAAAGGCGCGCAGTCCGACACCGAGTACGAGACGATGCTCGAAGACACGGTGCGTCCGATCTTTGATCGCGTGAAGGAACGCTGCAAGCGTGAGAAGCTGCTGAACCCGGCGGTGGCGTACGGGTACTTCCCGGTGAACAGCGACGGTGATGATCTGATCGTATGGGACCCCGCGTCGATGAGCTTGAACGCAAGCTCGCGGAAGGAAATCGAACGGTTCCGGTTCCCGCGGCAGGGCGACAAGAAGCGGCTGTGCATCTCGGACTTTTTCAGGCCGATCGAATCGGGCGAGGTCGACGTGCTGGGCATGCACTGCGTGACGATGGGGCGCGCGGTAAGCGTGGCCACGGCCGAGCTGTTCGCCAAGAACGATTACGTGGAGTACCTGTATCTGCACGGCATCGGCGTGGAGTCGGCCGAGGGGCTCGCGGAGCTGTGGCACAAGCGGATGCGGCAGGAGCTTGGGATCGCCAACGACGACAGCCCGAAGACCAAGGACCTTTTCACGCAGCACTATCGCGGAAGCCGCTACAGCTTCGGGTACCCCGCGTGCCCGGAGCTTGCGGACCACGAGAAGCTGTTCAAGCTGCTCGACCCCTCGCGGATCGGGTGCGAATTGACCGAGAACTGGCAGATCGACCCGGAACAGTCGACGTCGGCGATCATCGTGCACCACCCCGAGGCCAAGTATTTCAACGTGTGAGAGATCGGTGCTGGTGCGACTTTTGATCGCCTTAGAGTCTGTTTCAGAGCCCTCAAACTTCTAGTGGGATGAGTTTTCAACTCGTCTCTACGTCTGCTACTCGTTGGTTCTGAAATAACCTCTGAAGTAAGTCGGCACTTCGTGCCGACTCTTCGTTCTTCGGTTGACCACCAATCTCGCGCCAGGTTCTCATTCATACTCCTTTGCCAAACACTCAAAACCGATGCTCGACCACGCAGGTCGTTCCCAAACAGAGAGGCCACCGCTTTTCGGACGCCCGTGGTGTCCCCAGACCGAACGAATGAGCGCAAAGTCACCAACGAGCCTCAAGACTCCAACCTTGAACGCGGCGATGGTCGATTTCAGAGGTAGGAAACTTCTGGAATGCAGCTCGACCCTTCCATCTCGGCGTCCGTGAATCGTTCGGCCGACGCGGCGCGGGCGGCCTCGGCTCGTGCGCCAGCGGACGCTCGCTCAATCCTCCCGATCTCTCGCGCGGATCACTCTGGGACATCTGAGAACCAGCGCCCGTTGCACGACGACCAGAAACATGCCCGAAGCGACGGTCGGCGGCGTGAAGAAGGCCTTGCGCGGCGCGGAGATTCCATCGAGCTTCACATCGGGTCCGGCGGCGAGCTGAGCGGCACGGAACGCAGGGTCGTCGAGAAACTGCAAGCGCGAGACCGGGCGGTCCGCGCCCGCGCGGAGGCGCAGCGGACGGCGGCGGGGCAGATCTATCGCGGCGGGCCCGTGTACAAGTACACGACCGGGCCCGACGGGAAGCAGTACGCAGTAGACGCCGAGGTTCAGATCGAATCTGGAGCGGGGCGCACGCCAGCGGAGACGATCGAGCGGGCGCAGCTGGCGGCGCGTACGGCGCTGGCCGGGCCAGCGCCAACAGACGCGGACCGTCGCGCGGCCGCGCGGGCGCAGCTGATCGCGGCGGAGGCGCAGCGAGCTACGGCGCTCGAACCTGTGGAGAAGCCTGGCGGCGCGCATGAACGCACGCGAGGCGTTGACGTGCGCGGCTAGCGTGATCACGTTTCGGAGCCGGCGTTCAGCAGAAGAGCCCGACGTGCAAGCGCGAGTTTGCTGGTCTTTTCCCACGATTGCGCATGAAGCTCTTTGAACTCGACCGTGTCGTTCGATCCGGACGCGGCACTCGCGCGGCATCGGCGCAGCATCAAAGCGTTCCCTGATCGCGCGCCCAGCGGCGGAGGAGCAGCACGAGCACCGGGCCGCCGACGATGGCGGTGAAGACGCTGAGAGGCAGGCGGCCTTGCTGAACGTCGAGCAGCCTCACGGCGACATCGGCCCACACGACGAGCGCCGCGCCAGCGAGCGCGGCACCAACGACAAGCGTCCGGTGCGCGGGGCCCGCAGCGAGGCGTACAACGTGCGGGCAGATCAGCCCAACGAACCCGATCGGCCCGGCGATCACCACGGAAGTCGCGGCGAGAATGCCCGAGCTGAGAAAGAGGAAGAGCCGCAGCCGCGAGATGACGACTCCGACGCTCGCGGCCTCGTCGTCGGGGAGGCTGGCGGCGTCGAGCGTTCGGGCTGAAAAGAACGACGCAACGGAAACCGCGGCGACGATCGCGCCCGCGATCAAAAGTTGAGCCCAAGTGAGGTCGTCGCGGATCGCGCCAGCGGACCAGCGGCTGGCGAGTTCTTTGACGCCGGGCGGGATGAGGTATTGAACGACGCTCATGCCCGCGCCGCAGACCACGCCGACGACGACGCCGATGAGGACGAGCGAGACCGGGTTGATGAGGCCCTTGCGCTGCGCGAGAAGGTAGACGAGGGCGAGGGCGGCGAGCGCACCGACGAGCGCGGCGGTCCCAGTGGCGGCGATCCCCAGCCCCGCGGCACCAAGGCCGGTGCCAGCGCGCGAGGCGATGAGGACGGCGGTCATGACGCCCAGCCCGGCGCCCGAGGCCATCCCCAGCAGGTCGGGAGAGGCAAGCGGGTTGCGGAGCAGACCTTGAAGAAGGACGCCAGCGACGGCGAGAGCCGAGCCAGCGATGATCCCGCCCGCGACGCGCTGAGCTCGCAGCGGCCAGAGCACGTCCCACTGATCGGTGCCACCGACGAGCAGTCTGGCGGCAACCGCGAGCGCCAGAAGCCCGGCGAGCGCAAGCAGCGCGAGGGCGACGCGCGAGTTGAGACGAGGGCGTTTCAAGGCCTGAGCGTAAGGGGTTTGCGGATAGGCCGCGCGAACTGGCACGAGGCAGACGTGACAGGTCGGCGGACCTACCATTGCCACGTGAGCTTCCGGCTCGCTATCGGGCTCTTGTTTGGGTCGATTCAAGCCTTTTTTTGGAGCGTTCGCCGTGGCCAAGAAGACTTTTCGCTGCAAGGTCGTTACGCCCACCAGCAGCCTGCTTGATGAGGACGTGACATACGCGTCGGTACCCGCCTGGGACGGACTCTTTGGCGTGCTGCCGGGGCGTGCGCCGATCTTGGCGCGGCTTGGGACGGGCGAGCTGCGGGTGGCGTTCCCTGACGCTGCCAAGGCTGGCGGCGGCGAGGGCGGCGAGCGGTCGTTCCTCATCGACGGCGGGTTCGTGCAGATGGCGGGCGAGAGCCTGACGATTCTTGCTGAGCGTGCGATCGCCGCTGAGACGCTAAGCGAAACCGACGCGGCCGCCCAAGTGAAGACGGCCGAGGCCAAGACGGTCCCCGCCGACGCGACCGACAAGCATGCGGCTCGGGCTCGGATCGATCGCGAGCGTTCTGCCGCACGAGTTGCGCTCAAGATAGTTCGGGCGAAGAAGGGAATCTAAGAGTCTGTTTTAGAGCCCTCTAAGTTGTAGTGAGATGAGTTTTCAACCGGTTTCTACGCCCGCTACTCCTTAGTCCTGAAACAACCTCTAAGCTGGGTCGTTCGATAAGCCGCCGACTTGCGGTTGAGAGGACCGGGCCTACCGGGCCCACCTCGTCTCTTTCAAACGCCCGAGAATGAATAAGAAAGTGAAGCCTCACCCAGGCGCGCGAGGCTCAGAGGTCGAACAGGCGATGATAAACGGAGAGTTCTTCTAATACTCGTCGCGCAGGTCCTTAACCTTTACACGTTCGCTCTCGGGCTTTTGGATACCGAGTTCGCCGCAGCGGGGGTACTCGAAGTTGGCTTTGGTGCAGGAAGCAATGGATCCGGCGGCCTCGTCGAGCGCGCTGGCAGTGTTGCCGAAGGCACCAGCGATCGAGCCGTCGGTCACGATGTGGCCCAGCGCGGTGCCGTCGAGTCGGGTGTAAAGAACATCGACGCCGACTGCACCTTTGCCCAGGCCGTAAAGCGGGGAGCCGATCACGTTGCCGAAGGTGCTGCCGATGCGGGTGGCGCTGGTGCCCTGGTCAAAGAGCGCGAACTTGTATTGGACGACCAGGTCGCCGCGCAGGTGTGACTGACGCCGAGTTTCTCTTTCAGCTTCGCGGTCAGCTTGGTCTCAAAATCTTTCTGAGAGCCCGGATCAACCTTGACGAGGGACTCGAGCTGCTTCAAGGTGAAGCCGGAGTGGACGGTGTTGGGGGTGGGCTGTTGAAGAACGAAGGTCCGGCTGGGAGCGCACCCGCCCATCAGAGACGATGCCGCGGCGGCGAGGGTGAAAGTCAGGGTCGCGATACGACAGAAAGCGTTGGTTTGAACGTTCACCAGCTGGCCTTTCGTTGGGCGGATTGGTCAGCCGTTCAGATTCCGAGAAGATACCGAGAGTTACAAAGAAAATGAGACCGCGAGCAGATTTTCGTTGAACCAGAGCGGGGTTGGGCCGGGACGTGATAGGCCGGTCGAAGCTTGGTGCTGCTGCGACGGTCGGTCCGAACGGGTCCGGATCATCTGGGCTGGCTCGTCTGGGTCGGGTCATCTGGGTTGACGGCGTGACATCGCTCGATTGATATCGCGCTGCATGTCGCGTTTGGCGATGGTCTGGCGCTTGTCGCCGCGGGTTTTTCCGCGCGCGACGCCGACCAAGAGCTTGGCGTAGCCGTTCTTGAAGTAGAGCTTGAGCGGAACGATGGTCAGGCCTTTGGGCTCGGTCTCGCGAAAGAGTTTGAGGACTTCGCGTTTGTGAGCGAGGAGCGTGCGCGGGCGGGTGGGCGTGTGCTGGCGTGGACCGGCCGGGCCGTAGGCGTCAATGTTGACGCCGTAAAGGTGCATGCACAGGGGCTTGCCCTCGATGCGGACAAAGCCCTCGCCGAGTGAGATCTTTCCTTCGCGAACGCTTTTCACCTCGGTCCCGCGCAGCACGATGCCGACCTCGATGGTGCTGAGGATCTCGTAATCGAAGCGAGCCTTGCGGTTCTCGATGACGCGTTCGTGCTGAGATTCGTCCTGAGCTTTGGTCATGTTGGCAGTCGGTACGTGGCTCGGGAATGCTCGGCTTCTTGTTCGGCGCGAACCTTGTTCTTAAGCACGCCTATGCCGGGGATAAAGATCTCGACGACGTCGCCGTGCTTGAGAAAGATCTGCGGCGTGCGGGCCATGCCGACGCCGTTGGGGGTGCCGGTGAGGATGACGGTGCCGGGCAAGAGCGTGGTGCCTCGAGAGCACTCGGCAATGAGGGTGGCGACGTCGAAGATCATGTCGTTGGTCGGCGCGTCCTGCACGGTCTGGCCGTTGAGCCGGCAGACGAGGCGAAGAGATTGCGGATCCTCGATGAGCTCGGTTTGCGAGCTGGCGTCGTAGATCCCCGACCGCACCACATCACGTGCTCTGGCCTTCTCGTGCTGGGCGCTAGGGACGACCTGCGGGCCCAGCGGGCAGAAGGTGTCAAAGCTCTTCCCGCGGCAGAATTGGCCGCCCGCGCCCTCTTTCTGCCACCAGCGGGCCGAAACGTCGTTGGCGCAGGTGTAGCCCAGGACGCAAGAGAGCGCGTCGGCCTTGGGGATGTCGCGGAGAGGCTTGTCGTGCGGGTGCTTGAGGATCACCGCGAGTTCCGCTTCATAGTCAACCTGCTCGCGGTCTTGGCAGATCTTCGGGATCACGATCTCGTCACCGGTAAGGCAGGCCGAGAGCGGGTTCTTCGTAAAGATCACGGGACGTTCGGGGGCGCCCTTGCCCTGCTCCTTGGCGTGGGCGGCGTAATTCATGCCGATCCCGATGAGCTGGCGCAGGAGAAGCTGCTCTTGCCCGGGGATCTGCACGGCCAGGCCGTGGGTGGTTCTGACGAGGTTCATCAGAGCAGGGTAGGAGTGTGAGGGTCGTCCAAGATCGAGGCGACGGCTTGGTCGAACTCGTTAGGTCCTCCCACCGCTATCATGCTCGCCATGCCCACCATCCTGCCCATCACCCCGCCAGCATCCCTGCCCGCCATTCTCGCCAACGTCGATCTCGCGTCGTACTTGCCGATCTTCATCATCATCCTGATGGCCATCGGCTTCGCCGTCGCCAATCTGGTCCTCACCACCATCATCGGGCCCGGCCGCAAGGGCAACCGCAAGGGCGAGACGTACGAGTCGGGCATGAACCCGATCGGCACAGCTCGCAAGCGCTTCAACGTCCGCTTCTACCTCATCGCCATGGTCTTTCTCGTTTTCGATGTCGAGATTATCTTCCTCTACCCCTGGGCCAGCACCTTCCCAAACATCGCCCCCTACCCCAACCCCGAAGGCCTCATCTGGCTGGGCCGCATCTTGTTCTTCCTCTTCACGACCGTCGTGGCCTATGTCTATGGCTACCGCAAGGGCGTGTTCAAGTTCGACTGATCGATGATTGGCCGTGCCCGAAAACGTGCCACCGAGAGCGGCTTTGAGCCCTCGGTGTTCTTCGTTGGACGCCGCTCTGCCGGCACCGAGAATGCCCCGAGCCGCGCGCTCGGTGGCACGCCCGGCGTTCTCGGGACACCACACCGGTCCGAGTAGCCAATCACTCAACGAAATAGGACCAGCGCAGGCCGTCGCCCCGCCCTAATCATCACGGGCCCCGGTCTTCCCGGGGCTCTCGCGCAAGTTTCTGCTTGACAACTCCGATGCAGTTCTCGCGAGCGACCTCACGCACCGGCGTGTGATTGTCCCCGCCGCGTCCCGGCTCGGGTCGCGCTCAAGACTTGCTGCACCCGGAGTTTTCATGCCTCAACTGAACAGTTCCGAGAACGACGGCGGCCTGGCGGTTCGCATCACCCCCGACCTCATTCAGCCAGCCTTCCAGCCCATCGTGGACCTCGCCCGGGGCGAGGTCGCGGGCTTTGAAACGCTCAGCAGGCCAGCATCAGCTAGCGGGTTCGCCAACGCTGGCGAGCTCTTTGACTGGGCCGAATCCAACGAATTGCTCTGGGGCCTCGAAGAGATCACGCGCAAGGCCGGGCTGCACGCGGCCGCCGACTGGCCCGACGATGTCTTGCTGTTCATTAACTCCAGCCCGCAGGTCTTCGCCGACCCGCGCTTCGCGCACACAATCCTCAAAGCCGTCAAACGCGTGCAGGGGCTAACGCCCGGGCGGATCGTGCTTGAGATCACCGAACGATCCGACCAGCAGTACATCGAAGGACTCGAGCAGCAGGTCAAGCTCGTGAAGGATTTCGGGTTCCAGATCGCGATCGACGACGTCGGCGCGGGGACCAGCGGGCTCAACCGCATCATGGCGTTGCGTCCCAACTGGCTCAAGCTCGACCGCGAGCTGGTAGACCGCATCGACCAGGACCGTGCGCGGCAGAATCTTCTTCGCTTCTTCATGCACTTCGCGCGGCTGAGCGGCGTGCGGCTGGTCGCCGAGGGCATCGAGCGCGAGGCCGAGCTGGCCACGCTCATCGAAATCGGGATCCCCTACGCGCAGGGCTATTTTCTGGGCCGCCCCGGCTCGCGCGACCAGACGCTCGCGCCGGAGCTTCAGCAGTGGCTCCGGCGCCGCTGGGACGAGGCGGACGGCACACGCCTGCGCGACCCCGAGCATCTCCGCATCACGCGCTTTGCGCGCACGGTCGAAACCGTCTCGGCCCAGACCATCGTCCGTGACGTGGCGAGCAACCTGTTGCGACACCTGACCACGCCAGGGCTCGCGGTGCTCGACGGCAAGCGATACGTCGGTTGGTGTGATCGTGAGCAGATCCTGCGCGCGGCTGGCGACGTGCGCTCCTCGCAACCGATCGGGTTCCTGGTCACCAACGACCCGACGACCGCGACACCCGAGACCACGATCGCCGAGGCCTTGGACATCGCCCTGTGCCGCGACGACCGCAACATCTCCCAGCCGCTGATCCTGAGCGACAAGGGCCAGATCACCGGGATGGTGGGCGTGCGCGACATGCTTCACGCGGCGACCACGCTGACCAACGAATCGCGCGGGCGCTCGGCCCCTCTCACCGGGTTGCCCGGGCGTGTGCGCTCCGACGAGCACCTGAGCGATCTGTTCGCCGGCGAGCAGCGCGGGCACGCGACGCCCAGAGCGATCGCCGACAAGGCGTTCGACGCGGTATTCATCGATATTCGTAACTTCAAGGACTACAACGGGGCGTTCGGGTACGACCTGGGCGACTTGCTGCTCAAGCGTTTGACGGGGATGATCCAGCAGGTCCTCGTGCGCACGGACAGCGACATCTTCGTCGGGCATCTGGGCGACGATCGCTTCCTCATTACCGCGCCGACCAAGACCCTGGAACGTCGGTTGAGTTCGCTGACGAGGCAGTTCGAGGGGGCGGTCGAAGAACAGTTCGTGCCGCAGGCGAGCCTGGGCACGCACATCGAGAGCACCGGCGAGGTTCAATCTTTGGTTTCCAGCGGGGCGATCCATGTCGGGCTGCGGTGCCTGGTCTTGCCCGGCGCGTTCGCACGGCTCAAGAACGTGCGGGAGCTGTACCGTCGGGCCGAGCAGCTTCGGGCCTTGGCCCAGGCCCAGGGCGACTCGGCGCTGCCGGGGGTTGGGGCGTCAGTGGTGGTTGCTGATCGGCACGGCGAGGCGAGCCTCGAGCAGCGGATGAGCGCGTGAACCGTGCGGCGAGTTTGTGAAACGGCTCGCTGAGCCGTTCCTACCATCAATCCATGCCGCAGGCTGTGGGGCTTTCGAGCTCGGATTTAGCGCCACGCCGCGTCGGTTTGACGCGCGCGTTGGCATTGGCGACAGCCCTAGCCGCGCTGGCCCTGCTGACCGTCGCGGCGCGGCTGACCCCGGCCGCGGCTGGCGCGGGGACGCACATGCAACTGGGTCTGCCCAACTGCGGGTGGATGATGACCATGGGCAAGCCCTGCCCCACCTGCGGCATGACCACCGCGTTTGCGCACGCCTCCCACGGTCAGTTTGGCAAAGCCATCGCGGTCCAACCCATGGGGGCGGTGTTGTCCCTGGCAACCGCGGCCGCGTTCTGGATCGGGCTGTACGTCGCCGTCACGGGGTCGCGGATCGGCGAGGTCTGTGGCAATTTGGCTCGGCCTCGTGTATTGTGGGTGTTGACGGGAGCCGGAGCGGCGGCGTGGGCGTACAAGCTCTACACCTGGCCTTGAGTGACACCCTCGTGAATCAGTGCTGAGGCAGCCTGTTAGATGAGCCGTCGACAGGGCCGAACGGGGGCAGACCGGGCCGACGAGGATCACGGGGCCCCGGTGGGGCTCGGTCCACGAGCTTTGAGAAGAATGAACCAATGGCCCAACGGATCACCATCAACGACTCACCAGTAACAACCCGCAGAACCGTGCGGACTGCGATCGCCGCTCTCATGGGGCTGGCGATCCTCACCGGTCTGCCAGGCTGCCAGATCGGTGCCCTGATCGGCGGGATGGCCGAGAGCTACAAACGTGAAAGCACTCACTCGATCCCCGCCCAGTACACCGGCCTGACCGGCAAGAGCTTCGCAGTCATCGTCGTCGCCGACCGCAGCATCGACGCCACCTACCCCGGCGTCGTCCAGCTTCTCTCGACCAAAATCACCGAACGGTTGCACGAGTTTGGCGCTGCCAAGGGGTTCATCACCAGCGCGGACATGATGGCCTTCATCTACAACAACCCTCGCTGGTCGGTGAGGCCGAGGATCGATCTCGCGAAGGAACTGGGCGTTGATCGCCTCGTGGTGGTGGAGCTTCAGGAGTACCGGCTTCACGACCCCGGGAACCAGTACCTCTGGGACGGGGCCGCGATCGGAACGATCGGCGTGATCGAGTCGGACTCGCCCACTCCTGAGAACTACGTGTTCGAGAAGCTCGTGACCGTGAAGTTCCCAGACAAGCAGGGGACCGGACCTCTGGAATACTCGCAGAATCTGATGATGGCCGCGCTGGACAAGCGGTTCACCGACCGCGCAACCTGGCTCTTTTACACGCACGAAGAGCCGTACTACCCCGACTATTGATCGCGGTTCTTTGGCCGAGCGAGGACGGCGATTCTTCGCCCTGCGGGCCGACAGAAAACGTGCCCCGACGGGGCAGTTCCTTGGTTTTTCCTTCATCGAACAGCAGAGCCATACCGCCATGCCCGAGAGCACCACGAAACCGACGATGACACCACGCACGAGAGGAACGCACGCGCTCCGAAGCCGCGGGCTCGCGGGCTTGCTGTGCTGCCTGACGCTCTCGGCGCTCCCCCTTCTCACGGGCTGCAACATCTTGGGCCCGGCGATCTACTTCATCCACGGCCCCGAGAAGGTACCCAAGCTCTACGCTCTCGACCCCAAGCGCCGCACCGTCGTGTTCATCGACGATCGTCGCAACCAGTTACCTCGTCGCTCGCTGCGGCAGGTCATGGCCGAGAAGGCTCAGGGCACGCTGCTCGACGAGCGGTGCCTCGAGGCGATGATCGACGCCAAGGCGGCCCTGGCCGTGACAGCTCGCGACAAGGCCACTGAGCCCATGAAGATCACCGAGATCGCCAAGGCCGTCGACGCCGAGGTGATCATCTATGCGACCGTGGACCAGTTCGTCCTCTCGACCGACGGGCAGACGTTCGCCCCGGCCATGGCGCTGCGGATCAAAGTGCTCGACGCGATCAACGAGAAGCGGCTCTGGCCCGACGATAAGAACGGTCACAACCTTGTGCTGAACATCCCGATCAAGCAAGGGTTCGTGCCGCAGAATCAGTCAGAGGTGATGAAGGCGGAGAACGAGGCGGCCGAGGCCGCAGGGCTCGCGATCGCACAATTGTTCTTCGAGCACGAGGTACAGGCCGCGCCAGCGAAATCAAAGGCCGACGGATTTTAAGACGAAGTCTCACGAGCGTTCTCACGCTCGCCCGGTCAACGCCATGTCACGCGTTCTTCACCTTGTTCAATCTCCCGAAGAATTGCCGGAAACGGCGTTTAATTTTCGCAGCGATGCTACAGACTCGGCCCTGCTGGCGTGCCGCGCGTCGGTGAACTCGCATCCTCAGTTCGATCACGCGGTGTGCCTGATCGCGTCCAGCGCCGGAGAGTTCCGCGCCGATTGCCTCGGGCTTGAGCATACCGACCGAATCACGGCCCGGCTGGGGATGCCACGGCTCGCGCGGTCCGCGTTGCGGTCCCTGCTCGCCTCACAGCTCGCGCCCGACCTGGTGCAGTGCTGGACGCCGTCGCTGGTGCCGCTGGCGCGGGCGTCGGTGCCGTGCAGCGTGCGTGTGCTGGGCCCGGTGTGCGATCTGCCCTTCCCCGAGCCAGATCTCTCCGCGCGGCACGAACTTCGCGCGGTGCTGGAAGTTGACGACGCAACGCCGGTGATCGGGGTCATCTCTGATCCGCCGCAGATGGCGGATTCGCACCGACTCCAGTACGCCAGTGGCTTGTTCGAAATCTGCGGCATTCACGCCGTGGCCGTCATCCCCGGTGGCGCTGGCTCGGGCGCACGCGGGCGACGCTTCCATCGCGAGACCCTGCTCCGCTCGCGGACGATGCGCACGAAGTATCCCGCGTGGACGTGCCTGCCAGCGTGCGACGCGGTGTTCGTCCACACGGCACGCAACAGCCCGATGAGCCCGGGTAACGCGGCAAGAAACGACGCGCTTGAACGCGGATTGGTTTTGATGGCGCACGCGGCCGCGGTACCGGCGATCGTGACGCGCGAGTGGCCATGGACGCCGTCCGACCCCGGCAGGATCAGCGCCTCGCTGGCGGACTTGGTCACGCTCGACCTCGTCGCGCCGAGCCCACGCCCCACGGACCTCTCGCACTCCATGCTCAGGCTTCTTGAGAAAGGTCTGCCAGAAGTTCGGAAGATCGGCGCAGAACTGAAATCTCGAGCGCACGCGTCACGCCAGCGCGAGAACCGCCTCGCCACGGTGCTCGACTCCTGGAGCGCCGCGACGCTGGTCGAGGACGCATGAACGAGGCCACCACCAAGCCCTCAGGTTCCAACCGTTCCCACGGTTCGTCGCAGATCTCTCCACAGTTCGGTTCTAGCCACTCGCCCCGACCGCCCCGAGTTGGCGTGCTCTTTGTTTGCCTGGGGAACATCTGTCGATCACCGCTGGCCGAGGGGATTTTCCTGCACCACGCACGCCAGCGCGAGGTCGCGGATCTCTTCGACGTTGATTCGTGCGGGACCGGAGGCTGGCACGCGGGCGCGGCGCCCGACCCACGCTCGATCGCGGTGGCGGCGCTGAGGTCCATCACGCTTGACCACCGTGCTCGTCAGCTCGATCCGCGGAATGACTTCAATCGCTTCCATCACGTTCTGGCGATGGATCGATCAAACCATCGGAACATCGTGGCCGCGGGCGAGACGTACAAGATTACCTCGCCGAACGTGCGTCTGATACTCTCTTCGAGACCGGGTTCTTCGGGATCTGATCCTTCACGGCCCGACCTGCTCGACGTGCCCGACCCGTACTACGGTGGCGCAGACGGGTTCGAGCGTGTGTTCGAGATGCTCGACGTCTCATGCGAGGCGTTGCTTGAAGACCTGCTGAGGAACCACAAGAGCTGAGTCAGTTGTGAGCCCCTTTGATTCCTCGTGCGCGCGCTCGCAACCCCGCACGCAAGGATGGCCGCGAACGCCCGACAACGAAGCCGCTCTTCGCTCTCCGGCTAGAGATTCTTAGACGCGACGCCCATCGCGGCCGATCGCAGCTCACGCTCCGCCTGGTTCCAATCGGTGATCGCATCCCCCGGCTTGTCGCCTCGAGCCAGATAGATCTCGAACGCACGTACGCGCGTCTGTCCGAGGCTTATCGCGACGGCCACCGCGGCGCTGGGGAACACCGATGACTTCTTCATCGACTCCGCCGGATGGACATCGATCGTCGTCGGTTTGTTCGCCGCGGGCTTGACGGCCGCAGACTGCACCGCCGCGGGCTTCGCGGCCTGCGCCGCAACAGGCTGCGGGTTGGCGGACGCCTTGGAGCCGGAAGTTGAAGAGCCGGAAGGTTTCTTGAAGCCAAATGCCATCGTGAGTCCTCTCGTTTGAAAAGTTATGCCCTGTACGGAATATTGAGAAACCGATCTTCATCCGGCGACTGCCGGAGGAGCGGTCGCCGTTTCGCCGTTGTTCTTCTGCCGATAATTTCTAACTCAAGCATATGCGCGGCACGAACCGGGGAACCTCCTTTGATGCCCGCGGCTCGGGCTGGTGACATCAATTTCTCGTCGCTCGGGACGCCGCCGCACCCATCGAGATCCGCAGCGCCACAAACCCGCTGGTACCGATCACGCACAGAACCGTGCTCGCGGCGAGCACCGCCGCCGCCGCGTGGGAAGGTGACAGCCCGTGATGCCCGAGCCACTCGTAGATCAGAACCGCGAAGATCGGCGCGATCAGCCCGCGCAGGCCGTTGAGCGTGACGTGCGTCGCCATGTAGTGCGAGACCTGGGTCGGCGGTGCGAAGTCGACGTGACCGAGGTTCCACGCGAGCGAACCACCGCCGATGCCGATGCCCTGCACCACCGCGCCCACGTACATAAGCTCGATGCGGTGCAGCACGATGGCGAGCCCGAAGATCGCGGTCGAGAGCACGAAGACCCAGCCATGGATGCTGCGGAAGCGCACGACGTGGGCGCGATCGAGCAACCGCGCCCACAGCGGGACCGCGGCTGGCAGGATCAGGCTCGGGATCGCGGTCGTGATCAGAATCCCGCCAAGGTAACCCTGGCCGAACTGCTCCTTGAGGATGATGACCAGGATCGGCGTGAGCATGAGGTTGCCAAAGCCGAGCACGAACATGGCGATCATGAACTGCGCGAAGCGAGGATCGCCGCGCAGAATTTTCCAGACGATGCCGGGCCCTTGCCAGGGCTTGAGCACGCCGCCGGTGATCTCCGCGCGGATCGCGGCCGGCCCGCCGCGCACACGCTGCTTGCCCGTCGCCCATACGCCGACCACGCCCAGCACCGCCGCGCCGGTCATGAGCGCGGCCGAGCCGTCCGGCCACCGGTCAAGCGTGGCCCCGAGAGCAATGCCCACGACCGCGACGATCACCTGTTGCAGGGTCGAGAACTTGCCGACGATCCGAGCGCGAACTCGCGGCGGGTAGTTGGACCGCCAGATCGTCGGTCTGATCGTGATGATGCCCGACCAGCAGACTCGCGCGACCATCACGACGCTCAGCAGCACCGCCAGCCCCAAGGCCGACCGCGGGACGAGGGCGATGCTCGCCACCAACACCACGATTGCAAGCTGAAGCGCGTTGATGAGCGCAACCTTCGCCCGCCCCACGCTCATCGCAGACCACACAAAGCTCAAGAGATTGGCGATCTCGGCCGAGACCCCGATGACCGCGACGGTCATGTTCAGCGTGGCCTGCGGAACCACGTCGGTGTAGGTCTGCTTGGTGAACACCCCGATCACGCCGCCCTCGATGACCGCCAGCGTGATGGCGAAAAAGAACGTGGTGATGGCCTCGATGGTGTAGCTGCGCCGCGCAAAGAGAGGCATGGACCCCGGCGCGAACGACCAGACCGCGCGGACCACCAGCCGGAGCGGGGCGAAGGCGATCGCGCCGATGCGGCCCCCCACCGCCGGGCGCGGCGGCGCCAGTGCGCCCTGCTCCTCGGGCGATTCCGGCTTCCCCGCTTCCATGGTCCCCAGTCTCTCCACTCCGCTTGTTTCGCGTGCAACACGCGGACGGGCGGCCCATACCGCAGGAATTCCAGCCCGCGACACAAACATACGCTCGGTCTGGAGTAGCAAGCCCGGAAGAATCCTCCAAGTCGCTCGGGCCACGACCTTCGCGCCGGGGTAATGACTCGTTGGGCGGCCAGCCTTACAGTCCGGGTCGAGGCCTCTCAAAAAGGTTCTCAAGAGGTCCGTGAGCCACCTAGGAGCTGTTCGATGATGATCGAGAAACGTCCCGCCGCCCCGACCCAGAACCTAACCCGCAACTTGACCCGCATCCTGACCGCGTGCGTCGGACTGACGCTGACCGCGGGCGCGCTCCTGCCTGCCGCCGGTTGCTCGACCGCGTACTACAGGACGATGGAGTACTTCGGCAAGGAAAAACGCGATATCTTGGCGACCCGCGTCAAAGACGCCAAGGCCGATCAGATCGAGGCCAAGCAGCAGTTCCAATCATCCCTCGAACGATTCAGCGCGCTCGTGAACGCGCCCAACTCGGACCTCAAAAAGGCCTACGACAAGGCCAAGTCAGACCTGGAAAAGAGCGAGAGCAAGGCCTCGGCCGTGCACGACCGCGTCAAGTCGGTCGAGTCCGTCGGCACCGATCTCTTCGAGGAATGGAAGACCGAGAATCAGGCCTACAGCGACGCCTCGCTCAAGAGCAAGAGCGAGCAACTGCTCCGCGGCACACGCGCGAAGTACGACGACATGCTCGCCGCGATGCAGAAATCTGAAGCCACCATGGAGCCTGTGCTCGTCAAGTTCCGCGATAACGTGCGGTTTATGAAGTCGAACCTCAACGCCCAGGCCGTGTCGGCCATGAAGGGCAACGTGAGCGACTTGCAGCGCGACATCGGCACGCTGATCCAGGAGATGGAAACGTCGATCGCCGAGTCCGACAAGTTCATCAACGAGCTTCAGAAGTAATCCAGCGCGAGATCGAGCATGAACACCATGACGAGATTAAACACCGCGATCGCCGTGATCGTGATGCTGTTCGCCCTGGCCGCGAATATGGGCGGGTGCGCCGCCCCTTCGATGTGGGAGCGGAACTACGTTGGCTCGCAAGCAACGGCGCTGCCGCCGACCGCGCCGGTGCAGGTTCGCCGGGTGGCGTGGGAGCGTGTGCAGGGCGTGCTCAAGGACATAGAATCGCAGGCCGCCGCCAGCGATATCCACCCCGACGACTGGTCCGAGGGCAAGAAGGCCGAGGTGAGGGGGCAGATGCTCAAGGGGCTTCAGATCGCCGACAATCCGGCATCGGTCGAGATTCTCGGCCGTTCCAACTTCCGCACCACCAGGGCGATCAACCCCGAGATATCTGACGACGCCGCACTGCCCGATTTCGCTCGCAAGCTCGGTGCCACACGCGTGGCGTGGACCAGCAGCTATCTCGGCAAGGCCGACGCGATCGTTCAAGAGCCCGTGAGCACCTGGTCGCAGGGGACAACATGGGGCTCGCGCGATGATCGCGGGCGGTACCGCTCGCGCGAGTACAGCGAGAACTCCACGACGTGGATCCCCATACGAGTGCAGGCCGACGAGTACGCGTACGTCGCGTACTTCCTGCGCGACGAGAGGAACTGAGACACATCCTGATTTCCAACGGCCGCTGCTTGAGCCTTTCGCCCGCTCTCTACCCCAGCATCTTCGAGATCACCTCGCCGTGCACATCAGTCAGCCGGAAGTTCCGGCCTTGTGATCTGAACGTCAGCTTCGTGTGATCCAGCCCCAACTGGTGCAGGATCGTGGCGTGAAGATCGTGGACATGCACCGGATCCTCAATGATGTTGTACCCAACCTCGTCGGTCGCGCCGATGGTGTGACCGGCCTTGAACCCGCCCCCCGCTAGCCACATCGTGAACGCTCGCGGATGATGGTCGCGGCCCAGGAACTTCGACCCGCCGCGAGCCTCGTTCATCGGGGTACGGCCAAACTCGCCGCCCCACACGACGATCGTGTCGTCGAGCATCCCCTGCTGCTTCAGATCCTTCACGAGCGCGGCACTGGCCTGGTCGGTCTCCTCACAGCGCCGCTTCAGCGACGTGACAATGTCGTCGTCAGTGCTTGTGCCGTGGCTGTCCCACCCGCGGTGGTAGAGCTGCACGAAGCGCACGCCGCGCTGCACCAGCCGGCGCGCCAAGAGGCAGTTGTTGCCGAACGAAGCCTTGCCGGGCTTCGCGCCGTACATCTCCAGCGTTTCCTTTGATTCGCCCGAGAGATCCATCAATTCGGGAACGCTGCTCTGCATGCGGTATGCCATCTCGAACGACTCGATGCGCGTCGCGATCTCGGGGTCGCCAACGATCCCCAGCCGCTCGCGGTTGAGGTCGGCGATGGCATCAAGCGAGCGGCGCCGCGATTCGCTGGTCATGCCCGGCGGGTCGTTCACGAACAGCACGGGCTCGCCAGCCGAGCGAAACTGCACGCCCTGGTACACAGACGGCAGGAACCCGCTGCTCCAGCACGAGCACCCGCCGCTGGGCTGCCCGCCGCCCGAGAGCAGGACGACAAAGCCGGGCAGGTCGCTGCACTCGCTCCCCAATCCGTACGTCAGCCACGAGCCCATGCTCGGCCGACCGACACGCGCCAGCCCGGTGTTCATGAAGAGCTCCGCTGGCGCGTGGTTGAACGCGTCGGTCTTCATCGAACGCACGATCGTGAGATCGTCGGCGATCCCGGCGATGTGCGGCAACAGCTCAGAAATCTCCGCGCCGCATCGCCCGTGCCGGGCAAACTTGTACGGCGAACCCAGCATCTTGGGCGTGCCCTGAATGAACGCAAAGCGCTCGCCCTTCAAAAACTCCTCGGGGCAATCCTTCCCGTTGTCGGCCTGCAATCTGGGCTTGTTGTCGAAGAGATCGATCTGCGATGGCGCACCGTTCATGAAAAGGAAGATGACGTTCTTGGCTTTGGCGGGAAAATGCGGAGCGCGCGGGCGAAGATACTGAGGCCCTGCGAACGCGGACGCTGGCGGGGATGAACCGTTCACGCCGCCAATCGTGCCGCCAAGGGCGCTCTTGGTGAGCATGGACGCCAGCGCCATCGAACCGAGCCCCAGGCCGCAGTCCTTGAAGAACTGACGGCGCGTGCGAGCCAGCAGCGGGTGAGTGTCGGGCGATGGAAGGTTCATAGATATCTTTCGCAATCGATGTTGGTCGTCATGGTTTCGGCTTCGGTTCACTCAGGGTCGGGTCAACGCTTCATCGAGATTGAGCAGCACGTTCGCGACAACCTGCCAGGCCGCGAACTCGGGATCGGAGATGCCGCTCGCCCCGTTCATACGGGCCGCGGCCGAGCGATCGTCCTTGAAGCTCGACACCTGCTCACGGAACAGCCGCACGAGCCGCTCGCTCTCCGTGGGCGTCGGCACGCGACCGACGCAGAGACGGAACCCGCGCTCGATGGCGCACTCGGGGGTCGAGTTCTTTCCGTCCATCATCCGCCCGTCCATCATGCGCACGGCGAGCGCCCGCGCGGCCTCCATGAACTGCGGGTCGTTGAGAGTGCTCAACGCTTGCAGCGGCGTGTTGGTCCGGGCCCGCCTCGTGCACGAGATCTCGCGGCTGGGCGCGTCGAACCCCGCAAACATCGGGTACGGCGCGGTACGCCGCCAGAACGTGTACAGCCCGCGCCGGTAACGATCCGCGCCGTGGCTCTCTTCCCACGTGTCGTCGCTGTAGATCATCGTCCACACGCCCGGCGGCTGGGGCGGGAAAACACTCGGCCCGCCGACCTGCGAAACCAGCAGCCCGCTCGCCGCGAGCGCCACGTCACGCACCATCTCAGCCTCGACGCGATAGCGCGGCGCCCGCGCCAGCAGCCTGTTGTGCGGGTCCTTCTCCAGCAGCTCAGGAGTAAGGTTGGAACTCTGCCGGTACGCGGCGCTGGTCAGCATCTCGCGCAGCAGCGATTTCTGGCTCCAGCCGTCGCGCACGAACTCGGTCGCCAGCCAGTCCAACAGCTCGGGGTGCGTGGGAGGATCGCCCTGCGTCCCGAAGTCGTCCTCGGTCTCGACGATCCCTCTTCCAAACACTCGCGCCCAGATCCGGTTCACCTGCACCCGCGCGGTGAGCGGGTTCTTGAGATCGACGATCCAGCGCGCGAGCCCGAGCCGGTCGGGCGCGCCAGCGTCACCCGCAACCGGGACAAGAACCGAGGGCACGCCCGCCTCGACGCGCTCCCCCGGGCTCAGGAAGCTGCCGCGTTGAAACACATGCGTTTCCCGGCCGCCGGGCAGGCTTTTCATGACCATCGCCTTCGCAACAGTCTTGGATTCGACCTCTTTCTTCAACGACGCGACACGATCGCGCGGGCTCTTCAGGCTGGGCGCGACGCCGGAGTAAAACAAAGCGATCAGCTCGTGCTGCGCGAGTGTTCTGTCTGTCGAAGCAACCCGGATTGCCTCAAGAACATCCGCGGGGACCGGCCGCGCAGGCGGAAGGTCGCCGCTAACCAAGATCACCGCGCTGGTTCCCGACGTGCCCGAGGTAGAAGGAGCGGTCGAGGT